>DHKA01000069.1 GCA_002404605.1 Clostridiales bacterium UBA4706
GTCACGCCCGCGCTCTTTGCGCGGTTTCCGACTGTGGAGGCCATGGCAGCGGCGGACATCGGCGAGGTCGAAGAGCTCATCCGCTCCTGCGGCTTTTACCACGGCAAGGCGCGCGATCTCGTCTGGCAGGCGCAGCGCATCACGGAGGTCTACGGCGGCAAGGTTCCGGACAATATGGACGATCTCCTGACGCTCCCCGGCGTCGGGCGCAAGAGCGCCAATCTCATTCTCGGCGACGTATTTCACCAGCCCGGCGCGGTCGTGGTGGATACGCACTGCATCCGTCTTTCCAACCGCATGGGTCTCGTCGATAACGACAAGGACCCCGTGCGCATCGAAAAGGCGCTGCGCGCCNNTGCATCCGCATCACGGGGCGTCTCGGTCTCACCGATGGCAGCAAGGACCCGCTGAGCGTGGAAAAGCAGCTGCGCGCCGTCCTCCCGCCGGAAAAATCGAACGATTTCTGTCACCGGCTCGTGCTGCACGGCCGCGCCGTGTGCACCGCGCGTAAGCCGCTCTGTGACATTTGTTGCTGTGCGGCGTACTGTAAAACGTTAAATCAATAAAATTTTTCCTTGCATTTCCCGCATACACGGCGTATAATCCTCATATTATTTTTTGAGATACCGCGGGAAAGAAGAGGGGAAATGCAACATGACGATTTATGACCACTGGCTGTACCGGTTTCTGACGGGGCCGCTGAACAACGTGGCATGGCTGTACATCCTGCTGCCGTGCGTGTTCGCCGGTGGTATCTATCTGACCGTGGGCAGCGGAGCGGTGCAGTTCCGGCGCTTCGGCTACGCGATGAAAAACACCGCCGGAAAGCTCTTCAAAAAGCAGGAGACGGCGCACGGGGCCGTCACGCCGCTGCAGGCCGTGACGACGGCGCTCGCCGCGACCGTCGGCACAGGCAACATCGTCGGCACGTCGCAGGCGATCGCCATGGGCGGCTACGGCGCGGTGTTCTGGCTGTGGATGGCGGCGCTGCTCGGCATGGTCATCAAGTATTCGGAAGTCCTTCTGGCCGTCAAATACCGCGAGCGGGACGCGCGCGGCGACTGGGTCGGCGGCCCGATGTACTATATTAAAAACGGCATGGGCGATAAGTGGAAGTGGCTGGCGGGGGCGTTCAGCGTGCTGGCGGCGCTCGCGGCGTTCGGTATCGGCAATATGTCGCAGGCCAACTCCATCGTCGGCTCGGTGACGGACGCGGTGTGCGCCGTGAACCCCGATTTCAGCGGCCAGGTGGCGCTGCGCTGGGGCCTCGGCATCGGACTTGCGCTGCTCACGGCGCTCGTCCTCTTCGGCGGCATCAAGCGCATCGGCGCCGTGACGGAAAAGTTCATCCCATTCATGAGCGTGGCGTACATCGTCATGACGCTCATCGTCATTTTCGGCAACATCGGCGGCGTCGGGCAGGCATTCAAGGAGATCTTCTTCGCGGCGTTTGCGCCCCGGGCGGTGCTCGGCGGCGCGGCGGGCATCACGATTCGTCAGGCGGTCGTCTGGGGATTGCGCCGGAGCGCCTTCTCCAACGAAGCCGGTCTCGGTTCCGCGCCGATCGCGCACGCCGCCGCGCATTGCGACGGCCCGGTCGAGCAGGGCATTTACGGCATTTTCGAGGTGTTCATGGACACCATCGTCATCTGCACGCTTACCGCGCTCACGATCATCACCAGCGGCGTAGACGTGACGTTCGGCGTAAAGCCCGGCAGCGCGCTCATCACGGCGGCGTTCGGCACGGTGTTCAACGGCACGTTCTCCTCGGTGTTCATCGCCGTGGCGCTCACGCTCTTTGCGTACTCCACGATCCTCGGCTGGTCGCTTTACGGCTCGCGCTGCGTGCAGTACCTGCTGGGCCTCCGCGCCGCGAAGGTCTACCAGCTCATCTTCATCATCGTGATCGTCATCGGCAGTGTCTCCTCGCTCGATTTTGTCTGGAACATCGCCGACACGCTCAACGGTCTCATGGCGATCCCGAACTTCATCGCGCTCTTTGCGCTGAGCCCCGTGATATTCAAGATCACCAAGGAGCACTTCCGCGGCGTGGACCTCGCAAGCGCCAGGCATGAATAATTAGAGGAACGAATAAGAATAATCCCGCCTCAAGGAGGCGGGATTTTTTTCAGCTGATGCGGCCGAGTTTTTCGGTTGAATTTTACATAACACCGCGGTATAATATAGTGTCCGGGTTCAGCATTGCCCGGAGTCCATAGCATACGGAGGATAAAAAATATGGCGAAAAAAGAATTTCAGGCGGAATCCCGGCGGCTGCTGGAGCTGATGATCAATTCCATCTACACGCATCAGGAGATCTTTCTGCGCGAGCTGATCTCCAACGCCTCGGACGCTATCGACAAGCTCTGCTTCCGCTCGCTGACCGACGAGAACGTCGGCATGGAGCGCGGAGATTTCTTCATCCGCATCAAGGGCGACAAGGAAAACGGAACGCTCACGATCTCCGACAACGGCATCGGCATGACCGCCGAGGAGATGGAATCCAATCTCGGCGTGATCGCAAAGTCCGGCTCGCTCGCTTTTAAAAAGGATCTGGACGCCGCCGAGAAGGACAAGGCGAACATCGACGTGATCGGCCAGTTCGGCGTGGGTTTTTATTCCGCGTTTATGGTCGCAAGCAAGGTGACCGTCGTCTCCCGCGCCTACGGACAGGAGACCGCCAACCGCTGGGAGAGCGAGGGCGCGGACGGCTACACCATCACCCCTTGCGAGAAGGAGACCGTCGGCACCGACGTCATCCTCACCATGAAACCCGACACCGAGGACGACTGCTACAGCGTGTATCTCATGCCCTGGAAGATCCAGGAGCTTGTGAAGAAATATTCGGATTATGTCCGCTGGCCGATCCGCACCGACGTGGAGACGACCGAGAAATACGAGACCGGCGAGGTGGACGAGGCCGGCATTCAGAAGATGGGTGTGCGCACCGTCATGAAGGAAGAGGTCGTCAACTCGATGATCCCCATCTGGCAGCGCAGCAAGAAGGAAGTCTCCGACGCCGACTGCATCGCCTTCTATAAGGAGAAGTTCAAGGACACCGAGGACCCCGTGTCTGTCATCCGCGTGAACGCCGAGGGCACCGTGAGCTACCGGGCGATGCTGTTCGTCCCGGCGAAGGCGCCCTATGACTACTATACCCGCGACTATGTTCCCGGCCTGCGGCTCTACTCCAACGGCGTTATGATCATGGAGAAATGCCCCGACCTGCTGCCGGAATGCTTCCGCTTTGTGCGCGGCATCGTCGATTCCCCGGATCTTTCGCTGAACATCTCCCGCGAGATGCTCCAGCACGACCGCCAGCTCAAGCTCATCTCCATGAATCTCGAAAAGAAGATCAAGGGCGAGCTTTCCCGGCTCATGGAGTGCGACCGCGAGAAGTACGAAAAGTTCTTCAACGTGTTCGGCACGCAGCTCAAATACGGCATCATCGGCGATTACGGCATGAAGCGCGATCTGCTGACCGATCTTCTGCTCTACCGCAGCGCGGAGAAGGAAAAGCTCGTCTCCCTGCGCGAGTATGTGGACGCGATGCCGGAAAACCAGAAATACATCTACTACGCCGCCGCCGAAACGCCGGAGCGCGCCGCGAAGCTCCCGCAGACCGAGCAGGTGCGCGCCAAGGGCTTCGACATTCTCTGCTTCTCGACCGATGCGGACGAGTTCGTCGCGGAGATCCTCGGCAGCTATGCCGAGAAGAAGTTCTGCAACGTCTGCTCGCAGGATCTCGGTCTTGAGTCCGACGAGGAGAAGGCCGCCGCCGACAAGACCGACGAGGAGTATAAGCCTCTCACCGACTTTGTCAAGGAGACGCTCGGCGACGCTGTGGCGAACGTGAAGATCTCCCGCAAGCTCAAGAATTACGCCGTGTGTCTCTCCGTCGAGGGCGGCATCACGCTCGAAATGGAGCGCTACTTCCACGCCATGCCGGGCGCCGACCCGAACGCGATGCGCGCGCAGCGCGTGCTCGAGCTCAATCTCGACCATCCCGCCGTCAAAGCGCTCGACGCCGCGCGTACCGCGGACCCGGAGCGCGCCGCTGTTATGGCAAAGGTGCTCTTCGCGCAGGCGCAGCTCATCGCCGGCATCACCCCGGACGATCCGGCGGAGTATGGCGAGCTTGTGTGCAAACTATTCTAACGAATTCAAACGAACCCCTCAGTCGCGGCTGCGCCGCGCCAGCCCCGCCCCCCTCTCTGTCGCCTATGGCGACATCTCTCCCCGCCGGGGAGAGTCTGCCCCTGTTGGGGGAGCCAAGATAGTTATCCGCAAACCCACTTGCCTCCCCTAACAGGGGAGGTGGCAAAACCGAAGGTTTTGACGGAGGGGTTTTCTCCGCACCCACCACCCACATTCTGGAGGAACTATGAGCGACCAAGACAAACGCCTGGGCGTATATTTTCACATACCGTTCTGCGCATCGAAGTGCGCGTACTGCGACTTTTGCAGTCTGCCGGGCAGGGACAAGCTCATGCCCTATTACCAGGACGCGCTGCTCATTCAATTGCAGGAAACGATGCCCCGCATGACCGATTACTTCATCGACACGGTGTATTTCGGCGGCGGCACGCCGAGCTACTACGGCGCACGGCGCATCGTGGAGATATTGCAGGAGCTGAAGGTCACGAACCGGCTGATGAAGCAGAGCGAGATCACCGTGGAGTGCAACCCGGACAGCGTCCGGCGCAAGGAGCTGCGCATGCTGCGCAAGGAGGGCGTGAACCGCCTTTCCATCGGCGCGCAGAGCGCCAACGACGACATTCTCCGGCTCATTGGCCGCCGCCACAACTGGCGGCAGGTGGAAATGGCGGTCAAGCGCGCGCGCAAGGCCGGGTTCCGCAACGTGAGTCTCGATCTCATCTACGGCCTGCCGAGCCAGACGCGCGAGGACTGGGCGGACACGCTCACCAAGGCGCTCGCGCTCAAGCCCGCGCACATCTCCTGCTACGGTCTGCGCCTTGAGGAGGGCACGCCCATGTACGATGAGTATGAAGGCACCGATATTCTCCCCTCCGACGACGATCAGGCGGACATGTACCTTTACGCCGTGGACTTTCTTTCACGCCACGGCTTCCGGCAGTACGAGATCTCCAACTTCGCCCGCCCCGGTTACGAGAGCCGCCACAATCTCAAGTACTGGCGGCTGGACGATTACATCGGCTTCGGCGCGTCGGCGGCCTCCAACATCGGGCTGCTGCGCTACACCTACACCCACAACGTCCGCGAGTATATTTCCGGCGTTTTGGGGGACAAGGATATTATCGCCGAACAGGAGGAGCTCACACCGTTTGACCGCGCGAGCGAGTATCTGATGCTCGGCATGCGCACCGCGGGCGGCATCTCCCGCGAAGAGTATATGAGCGTATACCAGAGCAGCTTCGATAAGCTCGAAGAGATGCTGGAGGTATTCGAGGAAAACGGCTGGGCCGTATGCGACAACGGACGCTGGCACTTCACGCCCGGCGGGTTCCTCGTCTCCAATGTCCTCATCGGCGTGCTGCTCGAATCGCAGACGAAAGAGAAATTCAACGCCAACCCGTGGATCCGCGAGGCGTTTGAGGCGAAGGGGCAGAAGGTCCCGCTGCCGACGGCGTCCGAACCGTATATGAACTGACACAGGCGAAAGCCGCAAACAGAGAAAGGCGGTACCCATCATCCGTAACGACGAGAATTACACCCCCTTCCCGGACGAAGAGCCGCAGGAGACGGGGAATACCGAATATAACGAATATGAGCCCGAGCCGGAGATCGTCGGCGAGAGCTACGATTCCGCCGGCTGGGACGCGCTCGAGTCCGTGACCGGCGAGCCGGAGACCGCGCCGCACACGCTCAGCCGGAGGGAGCGCCGCGAGCGCGAAGCCGCAGCGGAGCGCGAGAAGCACTCCCGCGCCGCGAAGCGCGCGAAACGCGAGGCCGAGGACGCCGCGCCCCCGGCGGATCTCCCGCCGCTGCCGGTGCGCGCACGCCGGGCAGAGCGCGAAGAGCCGGAAGAGGAAGCGCCGAAAAAGCGCTCCCGCCGCGCGAGCGAAGCGCCCGTCACGCCGGACGCTCCCGCGCCGCGCGGGGGCTGGAAGCTGCCGGTCATCATCGTGTGCGTCATTCTGCTGCTTCTGCTCGCGCTCGTCGTGACGAGCGCGCTGCTCGTGCACAAAGTGGACACGATCTATCCGGGCGTGACCGTCGCCGATACCGATCTCTCCGGCATGACGCGCAACGAGGCGCGGGACACGCTCCTCGCGCTCGGCCACGAGCGCTACGACGGCTATTCCGTCACGGCAAACCTCCCGCTCGGCAACACGCTTGCCATGTCCTCCGCGGACGCGGGGATGCGCTTCTCCGCCGACGCTGCGGCGGACGCCGCATGGAACTATGGCCGCGGCGACGGGCTCTTCGGCGCGCTGGTGAAGTATGTCCAGTGCCGCTATCTCGGCAAGTGCGGTTTTGCTTATGAGGGCAATCCCTTTGAAGTGACGCTCGACGAGGCGAAGATGCGCTCCATCATTGAGGCGAAGGCTGTGGATATCAACGAGCAGCTTCTCGAGAGCAGCATCGTTATCGGCGAGGACAGCATCACCCTTCTCAAGGGCGCGAGCGGCATGACGCTCGACACCGACTCGGTGTTCAACTCCTTCCGCGACGCGTTCCTCTCCGGCGGCAGCACGTCGTTCACCTACGAGAGCGCGCCGAACACGGACGAGGCGTTCGATTTCCAGGCGCTTTATAACGACATCTATTCCGAGGTCGCCGAAGCGGAGATCCTGTATAACCCCGACATTGAGACGGCCGACCCCGGAAAGGACGACGGCAAAGGCGAAAAGCCCGCCACGACGCCCGAACCCACCGCGACTCCCGCGCCGTCCGATACGCCGGAGACCTCCGCTTCCCCCGAGACGACGCCCGAGGCGGGCGGCACGGACGTTTCGCAGATCGACTTCCATGGCGAACCGTTCATCGTGACGCAGTCCTCCGTCGGGCGCACGTTCGACGTGGCCGAGGCGGAAAAGGCCTGGGCCGCGGCGTCCTACGGCGACACGGTCACGATCCCGATGACCGTCACCAACCCCGAGCACACCACGGAGGAGATCAACGCCATGCTCTTCCGCGACGAGCTCTCCAAAAACTGGACGATGGTCCGGCTCTGGAACCGCGACTACTGCAACGAGGTGCGCACGTCGCTCTCCGGCAGCAGCGCTGACCGCATTTCCAACGTGAAAAAGGCGTGCGAGCTGCTCGACGGGCTGGTGCTCATCCCCGGACAGTCGTTCTCCTTCAACGATACGCTCGGCGAGCGCACGGAGGCCAACGGCTGGAAGCCCGCCACGGCCTACGCCAACGGCGAGGTCCGGCAGGAATACGGCGGCGGCATCTGCCAGGTGAGTTCCACGCTCTACAACGCCGTGCTCTACGCCAATCTTGAGATCGTCGAGCGCGCCTGCCACCAGTTCCAGGTGGGCTATCTCCCCTGGGGCATGGACGCCACGGTGAGCTGGGGCTGGCCGGACTTCAAATTCCGCAACGACGCCGAATACCCCGTCAAGATCCACGCTTGGGTGGATGACGAGACGAACGAGTGCTGCATCCAGATCCTCGGCACCGACGTGAAGCACCAGTACGTGCTCATGCAGTTCAACAACTGGGAGGTCTTTGACGAGACCGGCACGTATTTTGACGCCAGCGGCAACCCGCTCTCCGTCGGCATGGCGGCGGCAACGTGGCGGCTGGTGTTCAACGACGGCGACGACTACAACACCGCCACCCCCATCAGCAAGGAATACGAGGCCTACAGCACGTATAATTACCACACCGAGGATATCGAAGCCCGAAACGTCCCGCAGGGCTGAGCATAAAAGAAAGTCAGGAGAGAGAAGCATATGGGAAAACCGACCTTTTATATCACCACGCCGATCTACTACCCCTCCGCGAAGCTCCACATCGGCCACGCCTACTGCACCGTCGCGAGCGACGCGATCGCCCGGTACAAGCGTCTGTGCGGCTATGACGTGATGTTCCTCACCGGCACCGACGAGCACGGCCAGAAGATCGAGGAGAAGGCCAAAGCCGCCGGCGTCACGCCGCAGCAGTTTGTCGATAAGATCGTCACCGGCGAGAAGGGCGTGCTCGATCTCTGGAAGCTGATGAACATCTCGAACGACCGCTTCATCCGCACCACGGACGATTACCACGTCAAGAGCATCCAGCGCATCTTCCGCAAGATGTACGACAACGGCGATATTTACAAGGGCAAGTATTCCGGCATGTACTGCACGCCGTGCGAGAGCTTCTGGACCGAGAGCCAGCTCGTGAACGGCCGCTGCCCCGACTGCGGCGGCGAGGTCAAGTACGCCGAGGAGGAAGCCTACTTCTTCCGTCTGAGCAAGTACGCCGACCGCGTGAGAGATCTACTGACCGGCGGCGAGTTCCTTGAGCCCGCGAGCCGCGTGAACGAGATGGTCCATAACTTCATCGACTGCGAGGGCGGACTGCAGGATCTCTGCGTCTCCCGCACGAGCTTTACCTGGGGCGTGCCCGTGGACTTCGACCCCGGTCACGTTGTGTACGTCTGGATCGACGCGCTTTTCAACTACACGACCGCTCTCGGCTATGAGAACGACAAGTACCACGACTTTGACAAGTATTGGCCCGCGGATGTGCACGTCGTCGGCAAGGAGATCGTCCGCTTCCACTCGATCATCTGGCCCGCGATGCTTATGAGCGTGGGCCTGCCGCTGCCGAAGAAGGTCTACGGCCACGGCTGGCTCATCATGGACGGCGGCAAAATGTCCAAGAGCAAGGGCAACGTTGTCGATCCCTACATGCTCGCCGAGCGCTACGGCGTGGACGCGCTGCGCTTCTTCCTGCTGCGCAGCTTCCCCTTCGGCTCGGACGGCAACTTCTCCAACGAGCTTTTGATCTCCACCATCAATACCGATCTCGCAAACGATCTCGGCAACCTTCTCTCCCGCACGACGGCCATGGCAGGCAAATACTTCGGCGGCACGCTGCCGGAGACGCAGGAAGAGGGGCCGGAGGACGCCGAGCTTCTCTGGATGCTCGGCGAGCTGCGCGGCAAGTACGCCGCGCAGATGGAAAAGTTCCAGATGCAGAACGCTCTCGCGGAAGTGTTCCGCGTGATCGCCCGCGCCAACAAGTACATCGACGAGACTGCCCCCTGGGTTCTTGCGAAGGACGAAGCAAAGAAGCCGCGTCTCGCGCGCGTGCTCTATAACCTTCTGGAAACGCTGCGCGTGTGCGGCACGCTTCTCAAGCCCTTCATGCCCGAGAGCATGGATAATCTCGCCGCGCAGATCGGCGCGGACGAGACCGCCATGAGCTGGGAAGCCGCGGAAAAATACGGCGTTCTCCCCGCGACGGTGTCCGTCACGAAGGGCGAAAACCTCTTCCCGCGCATCGACATGGAAAAGGAACTCGCCGCGCTCGAAGCGCTCAAGGCGCCGAAAGAGGATCCCATCGAGCCGTTCAAGCCGAACGTGGTGTACGACGATTTTGAAAAGTGCGACTTCCGCGTCTGCCGCGTGCTCAAGTGCGAAGCCGTGAAAAAGTCGCAGAAGCTGCTGCGCTTTGAGCTGGACGACGGCTCGGGCACAACGCGCCAGATCCTCTCCGGCATTGCGATGCACTATAAGCCGGAAGAGCTCGTCGGCAAGACGGTCGCCGCGATCGTCAACCTGCCGCCGCGCAAGATGATGGGGCTCGAGTCCTGCGGTATGCTGCTCTCCGCCGTGCGCATGGTGAACGGCAAGGAAGAGCTGCATCTCGTCATGCTCGACGGCGGCATCCCCACCGGCAGCGTGCTTTGCTAACAGCGAAAAGGCTCCCTCAAACGAGGGAGCCTTTTCCAATAGCCAAAGAGGTTTCGCAGAGTTTGTGCCCGCGGGCGCAAATAAAGTTTTAACCATTTTTATTTCACGTATTTTTCTTCCATTTCCTTCGTGTGGGCGCGGAGAAGCGCCAGCGCGCGGGTCTGGATGCCGGAGAGGTCTGCCGGGTCCGTCCCGGCAAATTCACGCCGGATCCTCGCCGACGCCGCCGCATGGCTGTCGCCGGGTCTGCTCCCGTCCGCCTCCGGCATAGCCAGAAGCTCTTGCAGCCGCGTCCGCAGCCGTTCCGCGGCCTCCGTCTCCGGCAGACCGCAGTAAAAGACGTCGCGGAAATAGACCTGATACAGGCGCAGAATGGCGTTGAGTGCGTCCGGGATCTCATACATGCGGTACTGTTCGTCTTCAAAAATCGCCGCATACGCCGGGAGAATGTCCTTGAATTCCTCGTGGGCGCGCATATAGGCGATGGCGCCGTTCATATCTCCGTTCAGAAAAAACTGCTGGATCTGCATGTCGGTCCGCTCCTCTGTAAACGCTGCGCCGCGGCTGTCCGCGGCTTTTTTGCGGTTGACCGACTACCGACTGGTCGGTTATAATAGTTATTATATCACACCCATGGGAGACCCGGTCATGGAAAAGAGCAGCACAAAGCAGGCGATCCTCGACGCGGCGCTCGAGCTGTTTTCGCGCCAGGGGTACGAGGCGACGTCCATTTCGCAGATCGCGGACGCCGTCGGCATCCGCAAGGCGTCGCTTTACAGCCACTTTGCCGGCAAGCAGGACATTCTCGATACGCTCGTGCGCGTGACGCTCGCGCAGTATGAGCAGCGCTCCGTTTTCGCCGCCGCGCGCCGGGACGATCCCGGCAGCGCCCCGAAGCCGCCTATTACGGCGGACGATGCGGTGAAAACCGTGCTCGGCCATGTGCGCTATATTCTCCACGATCCCGATATCAGCCGGGCGCGGAAGATGCTCACGATCGAGCAGTTCCAGAATCCGATGCTCGCCGAATTGCAGACGAAGCAGAATTACACGGACGTTCTCCGGTACTTCACCGCGCTCGTGCAGCTTCTCGTCCGCGCCGGCGCGCTGCGCGATACCGGCGACGCTGCGGTCACCGCCGCGCAGCTCTCGTTCCCCATCACGGTCTGGATCAATCTCTGCGACCGCGAGCCGGAGCGCGAGAGCGAGGTGTTTTCGCTCATCGAGCGCCACATCCGGCAGTTCTTCGCCGTATACGCGCCGGAGGCTCAGCGGTAATACTGCGCCTGCGCGTTCCAGAGCTGCGCATATTCGCCGTTCTCGTCCGCGAGCAGCGCTTCGTGCGCGCCCTGCTGGATGATCTTCCCGGCGTCGAACACGACGATCTCGTCGCAGAACTTGCACGAGGAGAGCCGGTGCGAGATGTAAATGGCGGTCTTGTCCCCGACCATGTCATTGAGCTTTTCGTAGATCTCCGCCTCGGCGATGGGGTCGAGCGCGGCGGTCGGCTCGTCGAGAATGAGGAAGGGCGCATCCTTATAGAGCGCGCGGGCGATGGCGATCTTCTGCCCCTCGCCGCCGGAGACCTCGACGCCCGCGTCGTCAAAATCGCGGAAGAGGCTCGTCTCCGTCCCGAGCGGCAGCGTTTTGAGCCGGTCGCCGAAGCCCGCCTGTTCGAGCGCGGTCTCGGCCCGCTCGCGGTCGTATTCCGGCGCGGCGGCCACGTTCTGCCCGAGCGAGAACGCCAGCAGCTGAAAGTCCTGGAACACAACGGAGAATACGTCCATATACTCTCTGTAATTATATTTCCGAATATCTATGCCATTGAGTAATATCTCGCCCTCGGTAGGGTCGTACAGGCGGCAAAGCAGCTTGATGAACGTTGTTTTGCCGCTGCCGTTCGGTCCGACGACGGCGAGTTTTTTTCCGATCTCAAACTTCACCGACAGGTGGCGCAGCGCCCAATTCTCCGTGCCGGGGTAGCGGAAGGACACATCGCGGAACTCGATCTCATACTTGCGGTCGGAGCGCTTCTCGGTCGTGAGCGAGCCCTGATACATCTCGTTCGGCGTATCGAGGAAGGCGAAGAGATCCTGCAGGAACGGGGCGTTGCTGCGCGCGGTATTGCTCTGGTTGATGAGCTCCGTGATATGGCCGGAGAGGGCGGTGAGCGCCGCGACATACTGCACAACGCTGCCCGCGCCGAACGCGCCCGCGAGCGCCTTCAAACAGACGAAGAGATACGCCGCTGCGGTGAACAGCACCGAGGCCGAAGCGCTCACGATCATCAGCACACCGCCGCGCCCCCACGAGAGCTTTGCAAACGGGCCGTTCGCGCTGAATGGCGTGTCGGACGCGGCGTAGCTCTCGCAGATGTCCTGCTGATTATACATGCGGATGTCGCTCGCGCGGTCGCGGTCGTTGATCGCCATGCTGGAAAAGAAACCGAAATACCGGTTGCCGAGCCGCGCGAGCGGCGCGAGCTCCGCGGTGAGCACTGCCATGCGGTAGTTGCAAAGCGGCGGGAGCGCCGTGAGCAGCGCGAGCAGCAGTACGCAGCCCGCAAGGAACAGCGGATGGTTCAGCACCGTCCATGCCCCGGCGCTCTCCGGTACGCGCTGCGTGAAGAGCGTCACAGTGAGCGCGATCACGCCCAGAATGCCGAACACAGACTTCGGCAGATTCATCTCCACATCCATCGCGCGGCCCAGGCCGTAGCCGCCCCAGTTTTCGTTCTGGCCGATCTGGTTGAGATCGTCGTGCGTTTTGGGATCGTCCAGCCGGGGAAAATCCATGTCCAGCATCTTTTCGGCATAGATCTTCTGGTTAATATAGAAATAGTTATCAAACAAAACCGTCTGCCGGCGCTCGAGCGCGGCGGTGATGAGCGGCAGCAGCGCTGCCGCGGCGACGGCGGCAATGGCGAGCACCGTGAGCCGGTGCGCATCGCGCGTGCCCGTGAGCTCGCCGATGATCTGCGCGGAAAGCCAGATCAGCACATACGGCGAGAGCGATTTGAACGCGGCATAAAGCCAGTTGATCACGCGCAGCGCGGGCCGTTCGGCGTAAAATATCTTTGCCGCGCGGCGCTGGAGACGCCACGCCTCGCGTGCGGATATTTTCTTCTTATTCTTCTCTTCCATCGTCTTCACCCTCCTCCCGGTAATACTTGCTCTGCACTTCAAAGAGTTCGGCATATTTTCCGCCGCGCGCGAGCAGCTCTTCGTGGCTGCCCTGCTCGGCGATGGCGCCGCCGTCAATGAGCAATATGCGGTCGCAGAAGCGCGTCGAGGCGAGGCGGTGCGAGATGAACACGCTCGTCCGCCCATCGGTCATGGCGGCGTATTTCTGGTAGATATCGTTCTCGGCAATGGGGTCGAGCGCGGCGGTCGGCTCGTCGAGCAGCAGGATGGGCGCGTTCTTATAGAGTGCGCGGGCGAGCATGAGCCGTTGCATTTCGCCGCCGGAGAGCAGCACGCCGTCCTCGAACACCTCGCGGCCGATATGGGTTTTGAGTCCGTCCGGGAGCGCCGCCACGCGCTCGGTGAGCCCCGCCTTTTCAAGACATTCGCGCACGCGCGCCTCGTCGATACCCTCGCGCGTCTGCGCAACGTTTTCCTCGAGCGTCGCTTCCAGCACGGAGAACTTCTGGAACACGGCGGTGAAGAGCGTATAGTATTCCTGCCGGTTGAACTCCCGGATGTCCTCTCCGTTCAGCAGAACGCGCCCCTCGGTCGGGTCGTAAAAGCCGCAGAGGAGCTTTACGAGCGTGGTCTTGCCCGCGCCGTTTAAGCCCACGACGGCGAGCCGCTCGCCGGGATGCACCGTGAGATCAATGCCGTGCAGCGTGTCCTTCTCCGCGCCGGGATAGCGGAAGGAGACATGATCGAGCCGCAGCTCGTATTTCCCGTCCGGGCACTCCGGCAGGGGCTTGCCGCCCTCCATGCGGAAGGACTCCGGCAGCTCAAGAAATTCGCGGATGACGCAGAGATCGAGACTCTGCCGCCGCAGCGTGCCGAGCTCGGTGAGAACAGCGTTGAGCTGCTCGGCATACGCGCCGACGGCGGAGAAGCACAGCAGGAATTCGCCCGCGCCCATCCCGCCGGCGAGCGTCTGGCGCAGCAGGAAGTAATAGGCAAGGCCGTTGCGCAAGGCGGTGAGCGCGGCGTCAATGACATTCGTCCAGAAATACACCCGCTCGCGCCGCTCGATGAAGGCGTCGAACGCGCGGAGCGTTTTGTCGTACACGGCTTCGAGCCACGGGCGCATGCCGAAAATGCGGATGTCCTTGCCGAGGACGGTGCTCTGCGCCTTGCTGGAAACATAGTCCATTTTCTTTTCGAGCGCGGCGGCCTCGTCGCGGTGGCGGTAGCCCCACTCGTTGATGCGCCGGTTGACAAAGTATTCCGCCGCGGTCGTCACGGTGAGCGCGGCGAGAAGCCACGCGCTCGTATTCGTGAGCAGCAGAAGGTATACCGCAAAGCTCAGCGCCGCGGTGAGAAACTTCTGCTCGTCCACCCAGAACGCCTCGCTCGCGCTGCGGTTGCTGCCGGTTGCGCGCGTAGCCCTCTCCTGCAGCTTGAGCACTTCCGGATCCTCGGTGAGCGGATAGGCCATCACGCAGGATTTATAATGGATCTTGCGGACGATCGCGAGGCGCACATCCACCCGCGAGAACAGCGGTCCATGCTGCAGATAGTCTCTGACCGCCGAGCACACGAGCAGCGCCCCGGTAAGCACGGCGATCGTCGTGAGAAGGCGGGAGAGGGAAGCACCCTCCTCCACGCAGCGGACGATCTCCGGCGCGAGCAGCAGACCGGAAACGCCCACGCCCGCCATGGCGAGCGCACGGACGACCGTGATGACCGGCACATCGTCCCGGTGCACTGCGTGCGCCTGCCGCAGCATCCAGAGCATATTCTGCCCCAGACTGTAGCGCGGCTTTTTCGTTTTTTCTTTCATCGAAACCACCTCTTCTTTTCGAGGATAACACTACCATAAAACTTCGTCCCCGGCGCAGACCGGGGACGAATTGCCTATTTCGGGGGATGAACCGTTTCGCTCACACCTGCGGGAGCAGTATCTCGGTCGTGAACGCGCCGTCCTCGCTGTTGCGGGAGAGATACCCGTCCAGCCGCGCAACGATATCGTCGATGCGCACGAGACCGAAGCCGTGCCCCTCGCCCTTCGTGGTGCGGAAGCGCCCGCCGGTCTTTTCCATCTTCTTTCCGGCGGTGAAGTTCGTGAAGGAGATATAAAGCTGCGTTCCCTTCATGTCCATGTATACGCGGATGAGCCGGTCCTTTTCCGGCAGAGCCATGCTCGCTTCAATGGCGTTATCGAAAAGGTTGCCGAGAATGCAGCAGAGATCCAGCTCGGACATTTTGAGCTTTACGGGGATGTGCGCATCGGCCTGCACCGTGATGCCGCGCGATTTGGCGAGGGAAATTTTGCTGTTGAGTATCGCGTCCGCCATGGCGTTGCCGGTCTTGACGACGGTGTCCACGGTGTTCAAATCGGTGTCCAGCTCGTCGAGATAGGCGCGGATGGCGTCCATGTCGCCCTTGGCGGCGAACGCCTTGAGCACCTGAATATGGTTGCGGTAGTCGTGCCGCCAGCCGCGGATCTGGCGGTACATGTTCTCTACCTCTTTATAATGCGTGTCCACCAGCTCGCGCTGGTAGGCTTCGAGCTGTTTATCGACGCGGCGGGAAAAAAGGCTCATGCTCTCTCACCTCTCAATGATACGCGATAATGGCGCGGTTGAGCGCTTCGTAAGCGCCGCGCGGCAGCGGGACGGCCGCGCCGTCGGATAAGATCGCATCCGTTTTCGTCACGCGGCGGATGTACAAGAGATTTACGATCGCCGCGCGCCCGATGCGGAAAAACCGCTCGTCCAGCTCGTCCGAGAGCGCGCCGAGCGTTTTCTTTACGGTGTAGTCGCGCTTCGCGTGGACGGTCGTGTAGTTTTTCTCCACATCGAGATAGCGGATCTCATAAAGCGGCACGCGGTATATCTCGCCGCCGCACTCGAGCGTGAGCGCGCGGCTGTCAGAGCGCAGCTTCGCCGCGGCGCGGTCGAGCACCTCGAAGAGCTTTTCCTTGTGGACGGGCTTTACAAGATAGTGCAGCGCCGCGACGTCGTACCCCTCGGCGATATAGTCCGTATACCCGGTGATGAAAACGATCTGCACAGAGGTGTTCTCCGCGCGGACGCGCTTGGCCATCGTCACGCCGTCCATGCCGCCCAACTCGACATCGAGCAGCAGAAGGTCAAAATTCTTGTCCTCGTCGTAGGCGAAGAGGAACGCCTCGGCGGAGGGGAACATCTCGAGCGCGACGCTCTCTTCCCGGCTCTCGCCCCATTCGCGGACATACTGCGCGACGAGCTGCGCGTCCTCGGCGCGGTCGTCGCAGATAGCGGCTCGCATATTCTCCCTCCTCACGATGTTTTTTCCATAGTATTCAATTCGCAAACGCTTGTCAAACTAAAAATGTGTATGGTATACTGAATCGATATGGAAAAGATGATGCATTCGTATATAATCTCCGGCGACGGAGACGCAGCGCGCACTCGCGCGCGGGAAATGGCGGCGGCGGCGCTCTGCGAGAGCAGCGGTGCAAAGCCCTGCCGCGCGTGCCGTCACTGCCGCAAGGTGTTCCAGGGCGCGTTCCCCGGCATCCATCCGGACGTGGCGCTCGTCGAGCGCACGGCGGACAAGTCCGGCAAGCTGCGGCGCGAGATCACCGTCGATCAGATCCGCGCGCTCGCCGTGGACGCCGCCGTTCTGCCGAACGAGGCCGACGGCAAGGTGTACATCTTTCCCGAAGCGGACGCGATGAACATCGCCGCGCAGAACGCTTTCCTGAAGCTGCTCGAAGAGCCGCCGCGCGGCGTCATGTTCCTGCTCTGCGCCGAGAGCCGCGAAAAGCTGCTGGAAACGGTGCAGTCGCGCTGCGGAGAGATCCGGCTCGCGGGCAGCGCCGCCGCGCCGGAGAATGAGCGCGCCCGGGGCTTCATTGAAGCGCGGCTCGACCGCGCGGAGCTTCTTCGCTGCTGCACGGCGATGGAAAAGCTCGATAACGCGCAGCTTCTCGAGGTCGTGACCGCGGCGGAGGCTCTTGCGGTGAGGCTCGTCTCCGACCGGCGGGAGCTGCTCACGCTGGAGGCCTTTCTCCATCGCGCGGAGGAGTATCTCCGCTTGAATGTCGGCACGAAGCACGTGACCGGTTATCTATCCACCTATCTGCCGGACGGCGAATGACGCCCCGGCGCTCACACATCAGGAAATGAGGAAAATTCCGTGACAGAAGTAATCAGCATAAAATTCCGCGGCCGCGGCAAGTCGTATTATTTCGACCCCGCCGGCGTGACCGCGAAGGCGGGCGATACGCTCGTCGTGGAAACGTCCAAGGGCATGGAGCTCGGCGAGTGCGTCAAGGGCAACCACGTGGTCGAGGACGGCGACTGCGTGCAGCCGCTGCGCCCGGTCGTGCGCCGCGCCACGCCGGACGATCTGCGCATTGCGGAGCTCAACCGCAAGCGCGAAAAGGAAGCGCTCGGCATCTGCCGGGAGCTCATCGAAAAGCACAAGCTCGAAATGAAGCTCGTGGACGTCGAGTGCTCGTTTGAGGGGAACAAGATCCTCTTCTTCTTCACCGCCGACGGGCGCGTGGACTTCCGCGAGCTCGTAAAGGATCTTGCGGGCGTGTTCCGCACGCGCATCGAGCTGCGGCAGATCGGCGTGAGGGACGAGGCGAAGATGCTCGGCGGTCTCGGCATCTGCGGGCGGCCCTTCTGCTGCCACCAGTTCCTGGACGATTTCCAGCCCGTCAGCACGAAGATGGCGAAAACGCAGTCGATGTCGCTCAACCCGGTGAAGATCTCCGGTGCGTGCGGGCGGCTGATGTGCTGCCTGCGCTATGAGCAGGAGGCGTATGAGGATCTTTTGAAGCACGTGCCGAAAAACGGCGCGTTCGTCCAGACCGAGGACGGCTACGGCAATGTGACGCTCGTCAATCTCCTGCGCCAGAACGTCAAGGTAAAGCTCGACGGTCCGGGCGAGGCGCAGGTCCGCACCTACGACGCCGACGAGATCGCCGAGATCCCCGGCGGCCGCCCGGCGGAGGGCCAGCCCCTGCCCGACCTTCTCCGCAACAAGCCCAAAAAGGTTAAGGAAGAGATCGCCGAGCCGGAGACGAACGGCTGGATCATGCCGTCGATGATCGTGGAGGACGTGCGCACCGCGCCCGCCGCGCCGCAGAGCGCGGAGAAACCCTCCGGCGAGAAGAAAAGCAGCCGCTCCCGCCGCCGGAAGCGCGGCGGTCAGAGCGCCGAAAAGCGCACCGACAAGCCCGAACGCACCGAGCGCGCGGAAAAGAAGCCGGAGCGCGGCGAGAAGAAGCCTGCCGGGGAAAACCGCGGCGCGCGCCGCGGCGGGGAAAAGCCGCCGGTAAACGCCGTTCCCGCCCCCGCCGGGGACAAGGCCGAGCGCACCGACAAGCCCCGCCGCAATAACCGCCGCAGAAAGCCCCGGCCCAAGACCGACGGCGAAGCGCCGAAAGCATAATAAAGCCTCCCCAAGAGGGAGACGCTCAAAAAAGGAACCCGGCGGGAGCATTGCTCCCGCCGGGCTTTATATACTCGTTTATTCCTCCGTATCGGAGATCAGGCCGTAGCCGTCGTTCTTGCGGCGATAGACGACCGAAAAGGCGTCCGCGTCCTCGCTGTTGAGGAAGGCATAGAACTCATGCTCCAGCAGGTTCATCTGCAAGATGGCCTCCTGCGGCGTCATCGGCTTGATGGAGAAGCGCTTGGTGCGGACGATGGTGAAATCGCCGCTTTCCTCTTCTTCGTCCACGGGGCCGACACCGGTGTCCGTCCACTCGATCGGACCAGCCTTGAGTTTCTTCTCCAGGCGGGTCTTGTTCTTGCGGATCTGGCGCTCGATGGACGCGCAGGCGGAGTCAACGGACGCGAACATATCCCCGGTCGTCTCGCTCACCCGGTAGAACATACCGTTGTTTTTGAGAGTGACCTCGGCGGTGTAGCGACCGCGTTCGCGGCTGAAGGTGATGAAGGCTTCACTGTCCCCGCTGCGGAAAAGGCGTTCGATCTTGCCGACCTTTTTCTCGGCGTAGGCGCGGAGTTCCTCGCTGACTTCCAGCTTCTTGCCCGTGATGGTGAATTTCATTCCATCCAACTCCTTTCGTGGTTGTGAGCATATTATACCACACAAAAAGGAATTTGCATAGACAAATTGTTAATATTGTTATTTTTGCCCGACTTTCTTCTTTGCCGCGAGGCGCTGGAAGAATTTCACGATCTCCACGATCGGGATAACGAGGAAACCAATGCCGATAGCGATGATATACTCATTGAATTCCACGCTGGTGAAGTCGAACGCCGCGGCGATGAACGGCACCTCGCACACGAGCGTTGTGAGGAGAAGCGCCGCGAGAGACGAGACGAGCAGCGCCCAGTTGCGCGAGCCCATTGTGAAGAGACTGCCGCGCTGCGAGCGCATGTTCAGGCTGTGGAAAATTTCCGCCATGGACATGGTGAGGAACGCCATGGTCGTGCCGTCCGGACTTAGGCCGTTCGCCGGGATCTCCCACACGCCGGACTCCATGAAGTGGCCAATGAAATACGAGGCGAGCACGAGCGCCGAGACCATCAGACCCTGATACGCAATATCCCCGCCCATGCCGCCGGCGAAGATGCCGGCCTTCGCGCTGCGCGGGCGGCGCTTCATAATGTCCTTCTCGGCATTTTCCATGCCGAGCGCGAGCGCCGGGAAGCAGTCGGTCACAAGGTTGATCCAGAGCAGATGCACCGGCTTGAGGATCGTGAAGCCCAGGAGCGTGGCGACAAAGATGCTGATGACCTCGCTCATGTTCGAACCGAGCAGGAACTGGATGGCCTTGCGGATGTTGTCGTAAATGCGGCGGCCTTCCTCGACCGCGCCGACGATCGTGGCGAAGTTATCGTCCGCGAGCACCATGTCGGCCACGTTTTTCGTCACGTCCGTACCGGTGATGCCCATGCCGACGCCGATGTCGGCGGACTTGATGGAGGGCGCGTCGTTCACACCGTCGCCGGTCATGGCGGTGACGTACCCGGCGTTGCGCCAGGCGTTTACGATGCGCGTCTTGTGCTCGGGCTGCACGCGGGCGTAAACGGAGATCTCCTGAAAGACCTTTGCAAACTCCTCGTCGCTCATCTCGCCGAGCTGCGAGCCGGTGATGGCGCGGGTATCGTCCGTGAGGATGCCGAGATCGCGCGCGATGGCGACGGCGGTATCGATATGGTCGCCGGTGATCATGATCGGGCGGATGCCGGCCTCGCGGCATTCGCGGATCGCGCCGTAGACCTCCGGGCGGCAGGGGTCGATCATGCCGAGGAAGCCGATGAACACGAGATCGTGCTCGAGCGTTTCGGCCTCGTAGTCCGCCGGGACGCCGTCCCAGGGGCGGAACGCCGCGCCGAGCACGCGCAGCGCGCGGTCGGCAAATTCCTTCGCATGGCGGCGGACGTTTTCCTTATATTCCTCCGTGATCGGGTGGATCTTGCCCTCGTACCAGTAGCCGGAGCAGCGCTCGAGCAGCATTTCCGTCGCGCCCTTGGTGTACTGTACGGTTTTGCCGTCCTCGGTGTGGACGGTGGACATCATTTTGCGGCCGGAATCGAACGGCGCTTCGCCGATGCGGGGGTATTTCTCGTCCAGCTCATCCTTGTAGAGCCGGAGATCGTGCGCGTGGTTGACGAGCGCGGCCTCCGTCGGCTCGCCCTCGGCGGAGTGCATGCCGAGACCTCGCTTCGCATCGCTGCAAAGCGCCATGGCCTTGGCGAGCAGAATGGGATCGTCCGTCCAGGTGTCGGTGACGGTCATGCGGTTCTGCGTGAGCGTGCCGGTCTTATCCGAGCAGATGATCTGCGCGCAGCCGAGCGTTTCCACGGCGGTCAGACGGCGGATGATCGCGTTGCGGCGGGACATGTTCGTAACGCCGATAGAGAGCACGATCGTCACGACCGCGGCGAGTCCCTCCGGGATGGCGGCCACAGCGAGCGAGACGGCGACCATGAAGGAGTTGAGCACCACTTCAAAGCTGAAACCGCCCGCGCGCAGGAGCTGCACCGCGAGAATGACAACGCAGATACCGAGCACGAGCCATGTGAGGATCTTTGAGAGCTGGCCGAGCTTGATCTGCAGCGGGGTCTGGCTCTGCTCGGCGTTGGAGAGGGCGTCGGCGATCTTGCCCATCTCGGTGTCCATGCCGGTGGCGGTGATGACGGCGGAGCCGCGGCCGTAAACGACCGTGGAGCCCATGTACACCATATTCTTTCGGTCGCCGAGCGGGACGTCCTTCGCGTCGGGCGCAAGGTTGATGATATCGATAAACTTGCTCACGGGGACGCTCTCGCCGGTGAGGGCGGCTTCCTCGATCTTCATGCTGGCGCTCGTGAGAATGCGGCCGTCCGCCGGGATCGCGTCGCCGGCCTCGAGGATCACCACGTCGCCCACGACGAGATCTTCGCTGTGGATGGTGACCATCTTCCCGTCGCGCAGCACCTTGGACGTGGCGGCGGACATCTGCTGCAGAGCGTCGATGGCCTTTTCCGCCTTGCTCTCCTGATAGACGCCGAGCACCGCGTTGATGATGACAACGGCGAGGATGATGATCACGTCGGCAAAGCTCTCGCCCTGCACAACGGCCAGCACGCCGCTGATCGCCGCGGCGACGAGCAGAATGATGATCATCGGGTCGCCCATCTGCTGGAAGAACCGCTTGATGAGCGAGTCCTTCTTACCCTCGGCCAGCTTGTTTTTGCCGTTGGCCGCGAGACGTTTTTCCGCCTCGGCGCTCGTGAGACCTTCGGATGTGCTGTCCACATCGCGCAGGACGGCTTCGGCTTCTTCGCAATAGAATCTCAAAGAAAACCCCTCCTTGATGAATGTTCGGATGTGCTTTTCTAATGATGAAAAGACCCGCAGACAGAATGTTTTTCCTTCATTCTGTCCGTGGGTCTGGTCATTTCATGCAAACCAGGCGGGAGACCCGCCGAGTAAATGTTGATTTGCAGCCGCAGGCGCGGCAGACTACTCCCCCTTGGAGTTCCTGTATTCTATCGTGGAATCGGCATGCTGTCAAGGGATAGAAAGCCGGTTTCCGCCGAAAAAATCGGCTTCGGCGGCGTCATGGGTGACAAGTAAGACGGTTTTGTCACCGGAGAGGGCGCGCACCGCGTCCATGGCGGCGCGGCGGTTCGTCTCGTCCAGGCCTTTGAACGGCTCGTCGAGCGCGAGCAGGTCAAACTCCGCGCAGAGAGCGCGGGCGAGCGCGCACCGCCGCCGCATCCCGCCGGAGAGGTCCGCGGCGGGGACGGCGAGACTCTCGCCAAGCCCGAGCCGGGCGAGCATATCCCGCGACTCCCGTTCTTTTATTCGCCCGGCAGTGAGCAGAACGTTTTCGAGCGCCGTGAGCTGCGGGCAGAGCCGGTCCTCCTGAAAAACGGCGGCGCGGCGCGCCGGAACACCGGAGATCTTCCCTCCGTCCGGCGTTTCAAGACCGAGGATGAGCCGCAGCAACGTCGTTTTCCCGCCGCCGGAAACGCCGGTGATGACGCTTGTCTCTCCGAGCGGGAGCCGCGCGGAGAAATCGCGGAAAACGACCGTTTCGGCGTAGCTTTTTGAAAGATTTGTTATCAAAATAGCGTCCGTCATACCGCGTGCTCCAGAGCATCAAAGATTTTGCCGAGAAGGAAGAGAAATACGCGCTCAAAAAGAGCGCTCACCGCGACGATCACGACCGTCCATGCGAAAAGATCGGCGATCTCGAGATACGCCTTTGCGTCGTAGAGCTTGCCGCCGACGCTTCGCGCCACAACGCCGATGACCTCCGCCGCGACACCCGCTTTCCAGCAGAGCCCGAGCGCGACACGGCAGCCCGCGAACAGGGCGGGGCGCAGTGCCGGAAGATAAATGCACCGGACGCGCCGGGCAAACGGCAGGTAAAATACATCCGCCATTTCCAGAAGGTTTCGGTCGGCGGCGCGGATACCCTGCAATAGATTCGTATACAATACCGGAAAGACCATCAGAAAGGCGATAAACGTCGAAAGCCGCCTTGCCGAGAGCCACAGAAAGGCGATCACGATGAACGACGCGACCGGCACCGACTGGATCGCCGCAACGTAGGGCCGCAGCAGCGTCTCTAAAAACGGCACGGCGGCAGAGAGCGCCGCGAGGATCCCCGCGAGCGCGAGCGCGAGCAGAAAGCCGAGCGAAATGCGCGAGAAGGTAAAGCCGAGCGTTGCCCAGAAGTCCGCCGTAACGATGAGCTCACAGAGCCGCCGCGCGACCGCGACGGGCGTTACGAGCAGAAGCTCGTTCCCGAGCGCCGCCGCGCCCGCCTGCCAGACGCAAAGCGCGAGAGCCGCGGCGAAAATTCTCGCCGCGGCGCTGTTGGAGTTGATTTTTTTCGTACCCTTACGCACCGAACCAGAAATCCTCGCCCGGCAGCGCGCCGCCGACGGCGGCGGGGTTGAGCGCGAAGAGCGTTTCCAGCGTGCCGGTGGCGGCAGAGATCATCTCCGCGCCGGTCAGACACACAAGATTGCAGTTCGGGATAGCTTTCGCGGCGATGGGCGCTTTGACAATATTGAGCGCGCCGCAGATCTCTCCCGCGTCCGCGGGATTGGCGTTGACCCAATCGACGCTCTCCGCCATCTCCGCAAGGAACGCCTCGACCGCCTCGGGGTGCGCCTCGGCAAATTCGGCGCGGACAACGACGCCCGCCGTCACGCAGCGACTGCCGTTATCGAGCGCATCCCACGCCTCGGAAAGGCTCACCGCAGTGCGGAAGCCCTCGCCGAGCTGCGCGGCAGCGGCGGTGACATAGGGCTGCGGCAGCATCGCAATGCCGCCGTTTTCGGTCTTGAGGAGCGCGACGACCTCGCTCGGCTCGCTCTTCCATTCGACGGTCACGTCGGTGTCGAGATCGAGCCCGTTTTCGGCGAGCAGATACCGCAGGAAATATTCCGGCGTGCTGCCTTTGCCGGTCGCATAGACCGTTTTTCCTTTGAGATCGGCGAGAGACTGCACGGTCTCGCCGTTGAACTCCGTGATATACAGTACGCCCAGCACGCCCACGGCGCAGAGCTTCACGCCGCCGGAGGTCTTGTTATAAAGTACGCTCGCAAGATTGAGCGGCACTGCGGCAATGTCCACGCCGCCCTGCAAAAGCTGCGGCGTCAACTCGTCCGCCGCGCCGTAGAGCGCGTATTCGTAGTCGTTCGCCGCCGTACCCGCGTCGGCATCCGAGAAGATCTTCGCCATGCCCATGGCCGTGGGGCCGGTGAGCGCGGCAAGGCGTACCGTGACCGGTTCAGCGCTCTCTTCGGCAGTCTCGCCCGGCGCTTCGGTCGGCTCCGCCGGAGCTTCCGTGGCCTCGACGGGCGCGTCCGTCGCTGCGGGCGCGCCGCAGGCGGTAAGAGCGAAAAGGAGCGCCAGCGCAAGGGCGAGCGCGGTAAGTTTTTGGATTTTCATAGATAGGGGTCCTCCGCTTTTGACATTTCGCTGGCAGTATAGTATAGTATACCCGAATTGTAAGTTGCCGCGGCAACAAAGCGGGGTGAGACGCACGACGGATACGGAAAGATCGGCGCTTTTGCGCTGCCCGCTGTTCGCGCACATCGCGCCCAAAGACGTTTTTGCGTTGATAGAATGTCTGGGCGCGGCCGAGCGTCGGTATAAGCGCGGCGAAGCGCTCTGGCTCACGGGCGACGCGGTGAGCGCGTGCGCGGTGGTCCTCTCGGGCGGCGTGCGGGCGGAGAGCCTTCTGCCCTCCGGCGAGCGGAGCCTCACGGCAGTGCACGGCCCCGGCGCGCTCGTCGGCGACGTGCTCATGGCGACGCGCGATACGAAAAGCCCTGTGGACGTGATTGCGGCGCAGGATACCGCGGCGCTTTTCCTGCCGTATCGGGCGATGATGGCGTCGTGCGCGCACGCATGCGAGCGCCACGCGCTGCTGCGCGAAAACCTGCTTGCGGAGATCGCGGAAAAGTACTGGCGGCTGCGCCGCCGGGCGGAATATCTCGCGCGGCATTCTCTCCGCGCGCGCATCGCGGCGTTCCTTCTTGACGCCGCCGCGGACGCCGGGGGGAACACGTTCTCGCTCGGCATGCGCCGGGAGGACCTTGCCGCCTATCTCGGCGCGAACCGGAGCGCCCTCTGCCGCGAGCTTTCGCGGCTGCGCGCCGAGGGCTGGATCGACTGCTGCCGCGACAGTGTGCGGCTCATCAATACCGCCGCGCTCGCAATGAGCGCCGCGGCGGAGAATCGGAGCGGAGAAAAATGAGCGAAACAGAAAATCAGAAAGAGAACTTTCAGCAGCGCTGCGCCGTCTTACAGGATGAAAACGCTTCGGAGGGGTTTACGGTTCCAATGGAAGAAACGGCAACGAAAAAACGGGGAAACAAAAAATCGCGCATAGCGCTCGTGATCGCGCTCTCGCTCGTGCTGCTCGCGGTCATCGCGCTCGGCGGCGTATCGATCTATTACCGCTCGGCGTTTTTGCCGGGCACGGTCATCAACGGGTACGACTGCGGCGGCGTGTCCGAATCGGAAGCGGCGGAGTTTCTGCTCGGCGTGGCAAAGTCGCACACGGCGCAGCTGCGCGACACGCGGGGCGACGCCATCGTCGCGCTGCCGCTCGAGAGCTTCGTGGATACCGAGGGCTTCACCGCCGCGCTGGAGGAATACTTTGACGCGCAGCACGCCGAGGCCGGTCTCTTCGGCTGGATGACGAAGGGCGAACGGAGTCTGAACGCGGGCGTTTACGCCGTTTCGGACACCGCCGCGGCGAGCGAGCTGCTTTCCCGCGCGCTTTATGACGAAACGCCCCGGCAGGAGCCGGTGGACGCGCGCATCGTCCTCGGCGAGGACGGCTACACGGTCGATCCCGGCGTGAAGGGCAATCTCGTAAATCTCGCAAACTGCGTTTCCGCCATCGCGGAGCAGCTGCCCGCGGTGCGCGATCTGCGCGAGGAAAGCCCCGTGATCGAGGCGAAAAACGCCGTCATCCGGCAGAACGTTACGGCAGAGAGCCCGGAGCTTCTCGCACAGTGCGCCGCGATCGATGCCTATCTCGCCACGGAAGTGACGCTTGATTTTCAGGACGGGAACACCTATACGCTCACGCCGCAGGATATCTGGCGCATGAGCGACGTGACGCTCTCGGATGCCGAGGGGCAGACGGTGTGCGTCCCGGTGCCGGAAAAGGTGAAGGCGCTTTCGGATGCGCTCGCGGACGAATACGCGCTCGACGGCGTTTACGCCAAATTCCACAACGCCGAAAAGACCCGCCCGTATATCTACTACCGTGTCGGCGATAACGGCTGGATCCTCGACCGCGAAGCGCTCGCCGCAGATATCACCGCGGCGCTGGAGACCGGGACCAATGCGACCGTCACGCCGAACTACGATACCTCGTGGTACTGGAAGCAGGAGTACTGGTTCTACGATTTCACGGACACGTTCGTGGAGATCAGCCTCGATAACCAGTACATGTGGTACTATGTGGACGGCAAGCTGCTCGTGGAAACGCCGGTCGTCACCGGCAACATCTCCGCCGGGGACTATACGCGCCGCGGCTGCTTCCGCATTGCGAGCATGACGACGGACACCTACCTCGTCGGCCCGACGTGGAACGACCATGTGGATTACTGGATGCCGTTCGACGACCAGATCGGCCTGCACGATTCCTCATGGCGCACCGAGTACGGCGGGGATATTTACCTGACCGACGGCTCGCACGGCTGCGTCAACACGCCGCTCGACGCCATTGCGACGATCTACAACAATATCACCGTCGGCACGCTCGTGGTCGTGTATTGATGGGCTAAAAAGTCGTGCTGTGTGATTGCAAAACTGGATAAGCGCTCCACAGAAAAGCTGACGGCCATACAGAAGGCGGGCGCGCCAAATGCCGGTTTGAAACCGCTGTACGGGCATATCACGCTCGCCACGTATATGGGCGGGGACGAGGCCGGGTTCATGGCGTTCTGCGTCTCGATGCTTAATGGCGTTTCACGGTTTGCGGTGAAGTATACGCATCTCGCGGTATTGGAGGAAACGTCCATCGTGGCGGCGCTTGCGGAAAAGGCGGGCACACTGGCGGCGCTCCACCGGCGCATCGCGGAGGAATACGGCGGCAGTCTCAATGAATGGACCAGCTCGGACGAAACGTGGCTGCCGCACACGACACTGCTGTATGACCCCAAAGCGGATCTGCCTGCCGTGTGCCGAAAAATGGCGGCGGACTTTGCGCCGTTTACCGCCGGGATCGTAGGCATAGAGTTTTCGCGCGTCACGCCGTCGGGCTATGAGATCCTGGGCCGTGTCGAGTTGTGCGGCGGCGGGTGAATGTATGCATACTGCAACCGCCACAGGCTGATACGCAGAAGAGTGGGAATGCGTATAAATTCTCCGTTAATTCTTCTTGATATCGCATAAAGAAAATGTTAAAGTATTTTTGCACAAGGCAGAAATACTGCGCGCCGCTCCGGCCTGTGCCGGGGCGGCGTTTTTTATCCCAAAAGGAGAGAAACGGGATAGCCATGGAGAAAAAGAAAAGAGTCAGCTTCGGCATGTTCCTCGTGACGATCGGCATCGTCTACGGCGACATCGGCACATCGCCGCTGTACGTTATGAAGTCGATCCTCGAGGGCAACGGCGGCATTGCGCACGTGAACGAGGACTTCATCCTCGGCGCGCTCTCGCTCATTATCTGGACGATCACGCTGCTCACGACCGTCAAATATGTGCTCATCGCCATGCGCGCGGACAACAACGGCGAGGGCGGCATCTTCTCGCTGTACGCGCTCGTCAAAAAGGTCGCGCCGTGGCTTATTTTCCCGGCGATGATCGGCGGCGCGGCGCTCCTTGCC
>DHKA01000027.1 GCA_002404605.1 Clostridiales bacterium UBA4706
CACCTCGTCGATGGAGTAGACGTGGATATCTTCGGGCGCTACGTAGTGCAGATAAATGTTATAGATCCCGGCGCTGTAACGCATGTAGTGCGCCATGTGCGGCGGAGCTACGACATAGTCCAGCTCCAGCGCGGGGTTTGCCGCAAGCTCCGGCGCACTGCACGATTTTCCGGTGAACGCATAGCCCGGCGCAGCGGCGCGGCGCGCGGCGTTGATCTTCCGCACCGCCTCCACGACTTCAAAAAGCCGGGCGCGGCCCGGAATGCCATAAGCTTTGAGTGCCGGAGACACCGCAAGGCAGATCGTCTTTTCCGTGCGGGTCGGGTCCGCCACGACGAGATTTGCTGTCATCGGGTCAAGACCACGCTCCATGCACTCCACCGAGGCATAGAACGACTTGAGATCGATGGCAAGATATGTCCGTTCGCCCATGGCGCACCTCCTTTACGATTTGCTCGTTTCCATTATATTAGCTTATTGAGCGAATTTCAAGAGGAAGGTTTTGCGGCAGCGTTGTACATTTATGCAAAACTCCCCGACGCCAGGGCGTCGGGGAGAAAAGCTGCAATAAAATTATTCCTTCGGCAGGAAGTCCAGCCGGACGATCCGCATTTTCATGCTGCCGTCGCCGACGCGCGAGAGGAAGCGGAAGAAAGCGCTCACAGACGGATCTTTGAGATCGTTATACCCGAGCATGTACCCGCGCGAGGACACCCGAAGAGACTCGCCCCATGCGGAGATCTCGGCCACTGCGTCCTCCACGGAAAAATACGCGCTGACGTCCTGGATCTTCGCCTGCTTGATCCATGTTTTGAGCATGAGCTTGACGGCCTTTTTCCCGGCGGCGTCGAACACGAGCCTCCCGCCCGGAAACGCCTCCGCCATGGAGAGCACGAGTGCTTTCACCTGCAGCGTGAGGAAATAATAGAACACGCCCGCGGCGAAGAACACCGCGCCGCCGGAGGCGTCGATCTCGGAAAACCACGATGTATCATTCAGATCGCAGGGGATATTCTTCTCCCGCTCCCCTGCCGGGAGCAGCGCATCGCGCACGGCGATCACGTCCGGAAAGTCCAGATTGTAGATTTTGCACGTGCCGTTATCGCAGCTGCGGCCCGTATCGTCCAGCCCACAGCCGAGATTCACGACCGCCGCGTTCGGATGTTCCTTGAGATAATCGCGCACCTCCCACGCGAGGTCGTTCTGCCGCATGGCGACTTCGAGAAAGCCAAAGCGATGCATGAGACTGCCGGACTTCTTTTCGAGCGCGGAAAAATCGTAATCCACCTGTTCGATGAGCCGGAGCGCGGTCTCATCATAGAAAAGACGCGGGTAAAGCTCCGAGCACATCTTCCGGCCGTACACCGGAATGGCGAGCGTTTCCTGCACGGTGTTTTTTTCGATCGAATACTTCATGGCTTCCTCCTGTTAACAGGTTAGCATAGACTAACTATTCGGCATAGGAAAAGCCGCCTTGCGGCAGCTTTTCTCTATAAATCTTTGTGCAGTGATTATAGCGTATACCCGTAAAAAAAGCAACCGCTTTTGCCGGAAAACTCAAAGCAGTCCAAGCAGAAGCTCCGCGGCGAACGCCACGCCGCAGCATGAGGCCGCCACGGTGATAAGTCCGCCGCCGCGCCAGGCGATGACGATCCCGGCCATGAGCGCCGCGGCGCCCGCGATGGGCTGCTCCGTCGCCTGCACGATGGCGGGGAACGTCATCACGGCGAGGGTCACATACGGCACGTAGTAAAGGAACGAGCGGAGGAACCGGCTGCGGATGGGCTTTCGGATGAGCGTGAGCGGCAGAACGCGGACAAGGTATGTGACGAGCGCCGCCGTCAGGATGGAGAGAAGCGTTTTTGTCATGCCGCCGCCTCCTCTTCCACCGGGCGCGGGAACAAAATGGCCGCAAGCGCCGAAATGACGACCGTGAGAATGATCGTCCGGTTGCCGGAGGAAAGTTCGCGCAGCACCGGCAGGAACGCAAACGCCGCGCTCGCGGCGAAGGCCGCGAGCACGCAGCCGAGCACCACGCGGTTTTCCTTCGCCGGGGGAACGATGATAGCGAGGAACATGCCGTAGAGCGCCACACTGAGCGCGCTCACGATGCGCGCCGGGAGCAGGTTGCCCATGAAAATGCCGAGCGCCGTGCCCGCCGCCCACAGCGGAATGGATGCCGTCATCGCGCCATAGAAATACCGCGGCTCCACGCAGCCCGGCCGGGCGATCGTGATGCCGAAGAGCTCATCGGTCACGTCAAAGCCGATGAAAAAGCGATGGTAAAACGGCATATCGGGGCTCATGCGCTGACTGAGCGCGCAGCTCATAAGGAGATACCGGGCGTTGATGATGAGCGTTGCGAGCGCGATCTCCACGCAGGCCGCGCCGCTGCCGATGAGCGTGAAGAGCGCGTACTCGCCCGCCGAGGCGTTGCAGAGAAGACTGGAGAGCAGTCCCTGCGCTACGGTGAGCCCGGCGTTGCGCGCGGCAATGCCGAGGGAGAACGACACGGCAAAATAGCCGAGACCGATGGGAAAGCCGTCGCGCAGGCCTTCAAAATAGACGCTGCGGCGGCTGTTGGAATACGTTTGCTTCATAGCGGCTTCTTTCTTCTGGTAATAGAGGTACGAGGACAACTTGTACCATATTTGTCCCGCTCTGGCAAGGGCTTTTCCGAAAGAAGCGAAGAAAAACCGATTCTGCTTATTCGTTCCGGTCTTTGATCTGCCGGTACCGGCAAAAGAAGCGGACAAAGAGATAGATATATAGCCCCACAATGATGCCGAGCGTTACGGCAAGGAACGGTTCTGCCCGAGAGATCGCGCGGAGAAGCCCCGGCAGCAGAACGCAGAGAAAAACCGCGAGCAGCGGCAGCATCCGCCCGCGTCCGACCCGTTCAAGCAGCTGAAGGCGCGAGGTGTCATCGCAGAAGATCTCCTCCGCGCCGTCGGTCTGCGAGGCGCTTTTGCGGAATTAGCTGTAGCCCAGGTAGTCCTGCAGATACTCCCAGCCGCAATCGGCAAAGAGCTGCGCATATTCTTCCTGTGTGCCAGTCCGTCCGCGTTATAATCGAGCTGGTAGATCACGTCCTCCGGCTCGCATTTTTCAAAATGGTATACGCAGAGCGCCGTCAGCCGGACAAACTTCCAGCCCTGCCGGTGCATCTCCCGCAGATAGTCCCGCACTTTTTCCCAGTCCACAACGCTGAAAAATTTTACGGTCTTTTTCGTTTCCATTTACTTTCCCTCCTGCGCGATGCGGTACAGCCGCTCAATGCGCGCGATCTCCGTTTGGAGCACCTCCCGCCCCAGGGCGGTGATCTCATAAATTTTCCGCTTCTCTTCCTCGCGGACAAAACGGATCAATCCGTCCTTCTCCATTTTGGAAAGACTTCCGTACATTGTGCCGGGCGCGAGTTTTATCGCTCCCTCCGTCAACCGTTCCACCGTCTGCACAACGCCGTACCCGTGGTTCGGCGTTTTCAGACAAAGCAAAATGTAAAACGCCGTTTCCGTCATCGGCACATACACCTTTCGGATGTGCGCGTCCATGCTGCCGCCTCCTTTTATATATCTCGCCGCGATGCATCGCACTGCGATAGTCAATATATCGCAGTGCGAGCTATTTGTCACCCCCTTTTTCACACCTTGACAGTGTGTGTATAATTATTCTATTAAAGATAAATATAGGAGTGAGGTCGTTGAACAAGTCCCAACGAAAGAGAGAGCGCACGCTCGGTATCCTCTGTATTTTAGGTGCAGCATTCTGTTTTTCGCTGATGTCGGTTTTTGTCCGGCTTGCCGGAGATGTTCCCACGATGCAGAAGATCTTCTTCCGCAATCTGGTAGCGACGGCTGCCGCATTTGTGATCCTTTTGCGGGAAGGCAAGGGTTTTCGCATTCATAAAGGCTGTCTCAGCGGGCATCTGGCGCGGAGCATCACCGGCATGCTCGGCATGATCGCCAATTTCTGGGCCATTGACCACCTCGGCATGGCCGACGCCAACATGCTCAACAAGCTATCGCCGTTCTTCGCCATTCTCATGTCCATGTTCGTCCTGCGCGAGTACCCGAATCTGGTAGATATTCTCAGCGTCGTCGCGGCGTTTATCGGCGCGGTGTTCGTTGTGCGTCCGGGCGCGGGACTTGCAAGCCTTCCGGCGCTCATCGGCGTGCTCGGCGGACTTGGCGCGGGCGCTGCGTATACTTTTGTCCGGCAGATGAGTCAGAAGGGCGAGCGCGGGCCGGAGATCGTAATGTTCTTCTCTACGTTCACCTGCGTCTGTTCCATTCCGTTTTTTGCTTTCAACTTTCAACCGATGACCGCCCGGCAGTGGATCTTTCTGCTGCTGGCCGGCTGCGCCGCAGCGGGCGGACAGCTCTCCATCACCGCCGCTTACCGCCACGCCCCGGCGAAGGAGATCTCCGTATTTGACTATTCGCAGATCGTCTATGCGGCGCTCTGGGGCTTTCTCCTCTTCGGCGAGATCCCGGACGCGCTGAGCTTTGTCGGCTATGCGATCATTATCGGCGCGGCGGTGTTCCGCTGCATTTTCAATCTGCGCGCGGATAAAAAGACCGCCGCGAAAAAGAGCTGATTTTCCAGGAGAGGGTATCGCGCGGATACGCTCTCCTGTTTTTCGAAAAGTTTTTATCGTTTTTCGATAATTTTATATTGACTTTCAGATTTCAATATGATATTCTCCGCTCATGGAGGCGATAGCATGAAACAAAAACTTACCTCGCCGGGCGTCGCCCGGTTCACCAAAGTTCTTCTGGACATTCTCTTTTATGCCGGGATCGCCGTGACGGTCTCACTGCCGTGGACGATGCGGTGGGCGGCGCGGTTTTATCCCTCGTTCGCAGCGCGGCTCGCGCTGCATACGGTGCTCTTCCTGCTCGCCGGGGTGTGCGCGGTGCTGATCCTCTTCGAGCTACGGCGGATGCTCAAAACCGTCGTCTCCGGCGACTGTTTCGTCCGGCAGAACGTTTTGAGCCTGTGCCGCATGGCATACTACGCCTTTGCCATCGCCGCGCTCATGGCGGTGCGGCTCGTCGTGCTCTTCACGCCGGGGATGCTCGCCATCGTATGCGTGTTTCTGCTGGCGGGACTTTTCTCACTCGTGCTCGCGCAGGTGTTTGACCGCGCCGTGAGCTACAAGCAGGACAACGATCTCACGATCTGAGGTAGAGGCATGATCGTAGTAAATCTCGATGTAATGATGGCCAAACGGAAGATCGGTCTGGGCGAGCTTGCCGAAAAGGTTGACATAACCATGGCAAATCTTTCCGTTTTAAAGAACAACAAGGCCCGCGCCGTGCGCTTTTCCACGCTGGACGCGCTCTGCCGGGCGCTGGACTGTCAGCCGGGCGACATTCTCGCCTGGGAACCGGACAAGGAGGAAGACGATGTATTCTAATTCGGAATCGGTGTGGTACGGCGCGCCCCCCGCGCCGCAGAACATAAACGCGCCGGAGCCGCAGCGCGAGAATGAGCGTCACGTTCGGCTGCAGACGGACGCCCGGTATTTTCTGCTGCTCTCGCTCGCGCTTGGCGCGGTATTTGCGCTTCTTTTTGTGAACGCCTACGCGCTCGGGCTCAACGCGGCGCTGCTCGCCGCGGCGATGGCGGCCGCGACGCTGCTCGCGCTCGGTAAGCTCGGACTGCGGGAGAAAAAGCGGGATATCTTCTGGTCGGTCTCGCTCGTACTGCTCGGTCTTTCGATTGCGTGGACTGCAAACTATATGACGCAGAACGTGAGCTTTCTCGGCATGTTCATCGCCGAGCTGCTCTGGCTGATGAATGCCTTTGCGGATATCCTTTCGTGGCGCTTCGGGCGCGTCGTTTCCGGCGCCTTCCGGCTCGTCGGACGGATCATCACACACTTGGGAGAGCCGTTCCGCCATCTGGCCGCGCTGCACCGTGGCGGTAAGAAAACTGCGCAGAGCATCCTTCTCGGCATCGTGATCGCCGTGCCGCTTCTCTGGATCGTCGTATCGCTGCTTGCGAGCGCGGACGCCGCATTCGGCGCGCTCATGGAGCGCATGTTCGGCTCTTGGAGCGTTTCCAAAACCGTTCTGACGGTGATCCGCGCCATTTTCTATACGCTGATCCCCGCTTTGATCTTCTACAGCGCACTCGCTGCGCAGACCGAGCGCAGCGACTTCCCAGCAAAGGAAAAGCGCCGAGCAAGCGCCCTCGTCGCGGTGACGTTCACCGGCGCGCTGGCAGTCGTTTACGCCGTGTTTTGCGGCATCCAGATCGCGGTGCTGTTCGCCGGGGACGTTTCCGCGCTGCCGAAGGGCATGACGTATGCTGAGTATGCCCGCGAGGGCTTTTTCCAGTTGCTGCTCGTGAGCGGCATCAATGTTGTGCTCATCATTACGGCGCAGCGCCGGTTCGTATCAAGCAAGGCGCTGCGGGCGCTGCTCGTATTTCTCACGGCGTGTACGTATCTCATGGAGGCTTCGAGCGCGATGCGCATGATGCTCTATGTAAACGCCTATGGGCTCACCTATCTCCGGCTGCTGGTGCTGTGGTTTCTCATGCTGCTCGCGCTGGTCCTCGGCGCGGCGGTGTACACGGTGTTCCACGAGGATTTCCGGCTGTTCCGGTTCACGCTCATCGCGTGCATGGCGCTCTGGCTCGTGTTCGCCTTCGCGCGGCCGGACGCGATCGCGGCGCGGTACAACCTTGCAAAGCATGGTCTGGACGATACAACGGAGGCAGAGATCGCCTATGAGTGCTCCAGCGACGCCATCGGCGCGCTGCGCCCCTATTTTGCGGATATCGCCGGGCGCGGCGAGGAAACGACAACGTACCTCAACCTCACGATCTCCGTTGTCCGGGAGTATTCCGAGCGCGGGGTGCGCAGCTTCAATTTCTCCGTATGGGAAGCCATGCGGACGGCGGAGGATTTTATCGATGCATACACTTGACGGCATTCTTATGCGCCCTGTGGCGCACATCCGCTCGGATTTTCCGACGAAATTCGGCATTCCCAAGCAGAGCGGACTTTCCCAGGCGCTCGAAGCGCAGGTGGTGTTCTGCCCGGAATACCGCAGCGCGGACGCCGTGCGCGGTCTCGAAGATTTTTCTCACATCTGGCTTCTCTGGCAGTTTTCCGCCGCAGTGCGCGAGGGCGAGACGTTCTCCCCCACGGTGCGCCCGCCGCGGCTCGGCGGCAACAAGCGCGTCGGCGTGTTTGCGAGCCGCAGCCCCTTCCGCCCGAACCACATCGGTCTCTCGTGCGTGAAGCTCGAGCGCATCGAATATACGGACGAAGGACCCGTCCTCGTTGTGCGCGGCGCCGATCTCATGGACGGTACGCCCATTCTCGACGTGAAACCCTATCTCCCCTATGCCGACAGCCGCCCGGACGCGACCGGCGGATTTACCGACGCCATTTCCGCGCGGGTGCTCCGCGCGGAGATCCCGGAAGAGCTGCTGTGGCGCGTGCCGGAGGAAAAGCGCGAACCTCTGCGCGAGGTTTTGGAGCAGGACCCGCGCCCGTCGTATCAGGATGATCCGGAGCGCGTTTACGGCTTTGGCTTCGCCGGGATGGAGGTGCGCTTCCGCGCCGCCGACGGCGTGCTGACCGTGCTGGATATCCAGACGGAAAATTAAATTTTGTTGCGGGCGGAGAAACATCTCCGCCCGTTGTTTTTGTTATTTAGTTTACCATAATTGATTATCGTTAACTTAAATGACGCTTGCGCGGCTATGGTTTCTTGGGTATAATACAAAAAAGAATCGCACGAAAAAAGGAGTTCCTTATGGCCGCAAACGGAAAAAGAAAAAAGGCCGGCGCGCTCGGCATTGTTCTCGCACTGGTGCTGACGGTCGTTATTGCCGGGGGCGTTGTGTACGGCGCGTATGCCGCCGCGTCCGCGCAGCCCGGTCCCTCCGGGGAGACGGCCGCTGCGGCGGTGCGCGATACGACGCTCTCTGTTTTCAGCGCCGGCGCGGTGCAGACCGGCGAGGCTCCCTCGCCCGCCCCGATCCCTGCGGATACGGCTGCGGAGGATGAGTATAACTATAAGGAGATCCTCTCCGACGAGGACGGGCTGCTCGTCGCGCGCATCGTCGGCAAGCGCTGGAGCGGCTACATCGCCGTGATCGACGATCCGATGCGCATACAGGTCTCCGTCTGCCCGGTGTTCAGCCCGGACGTGCGCGGCTACTCCGTGGCGGAGCACGCGGAAAAGACCGGTGCGGTGCTTGCCATCAACGGCGGCGGCTTTGAGGACCCCGGCGGCGCCGGAAACGGCGCAATGCCCACCGGCAACGTGATGGCAAACGGCGAGATGCTCTGGAACAGCTACGGCTCTACCGTCGGCATGGACGGCTCCGGCCAGCTTCACGTCGGCGAGTTTTACGGCAGCCAGTGCGTGGAGATGGGCCTGCAGTGGGCTGTGAGCTACGGTCCGACGCTCGTGGAAAACGGCGAGATCCGCCCCGGCCTCGACGCGCTATATCTTGAACCGCGCACCGCTGTCGGGCAGCGCGCGGACGGCTCGGTCATCTTTGTCGTATTGCAGGGCCGCCAGCCCGCGGTGCTCGGCGTTTCGCGGCAGCAGCTTGCCGAGATCATGGTAGAATACGGCGCGGTGAATGCCGGGAATCTGGACGGCGGCGCTTCCAGCGATATGTATTTCAACGGCGAGTATGTAAACGTGTGCAACACGTCCGGCGGGCCGCGGGGCATCCCCACGGCGGTCGTCGTGGCGCCGGTGCAGTAAGGAGGGGGACGGAATATGAAACGCTCAACGCTTCTTCTGCTCTGCCTTCTCGTTTTCGTGGCGATCGTCGGCGGAGCCGCCGCGTGGATGTACTTCTCCCCTAACGGTGCGCTCGCACCCGTCTCGGCAGAGGACGCCGTGCAGGAGCTTCTGGACACCTCGGACATATCCGAATGGCGTGCAAAATACGTTTCGCTCTGCGCGCCGAAGACAGGCGTTTTTGAAAATGCCGAAACCGTCGCCGGAGATCTTTTCGACGCCGCCGTGCAGGGCGAGCAATTTTCCTTCCGGCTCGACAGCGAAAGCACTTCTCACAATGCGCCGGTCTATATTCTCTCCTCTGGGGATGCGGATCTTTTGAAACTTACAGCCAGCTACAACAAGGCTTCCCGCAGCTGGAAGGTGGACGAAGCGCCGCTGGATGCGCTGCACGCCGAGGCGCGCACGCTCACCATCACGGTGCCGGAAGGCTCGGCGGTCTCCGTAAACGGCATTTCTCTCGGCGAGGAATATATCACGGACAGCCGTGTCCCCTACACCGGCATTTCCGAGCTGGAATCGCAGTTCGATACGTGCCCCTACCGCGTGACGTATACCGTACCGGGTCTTTACGAGGCGGTGCAGGTGGACGTATCGCGTGCTGCGGGTGTTCTGCTGCTCTATTCGGATGGCACGCGCTTTGACTATACCGTTCCGGACGCCGGGACGCATGCTTTCCGTGTGACCGCGCCGCAGGAAGCGCTCGTCACGGCAGGCAGCGCGCCGCTCACCGACGCGCAGGCGGTATCCTTTACGCCGCTCTCCACGCACGTGGATATCCCGGATGAGCTCACCGGAGCGTTGCCGGTCTACACGGTATACGCTGCCGGAGGGCTTTACAGCGATCCAACCTTCGCCGCCGCGCTGCCGGACGGCACGGTGCTCACGCCCACGACCGATACCGCCGGGTTCCCGACCTTTGAGCTGCCCGGAAACGAGGCGCTCTGGGCCGAGTGCCACGAGCGCGTGGAAAACTACATGCGCGAGATCGCCGGGTACGGCGCAGGGAACACCGCGTCAAACTATCCCTCCGGGTACGTTGTACCGGGCGCGCCGCTGCAGCTTTATTTCCAGTACGCGCTCGATACGCTCCACTGGACGCGAGGCTTCACGATCACCTTTAACGAGGTGAAAACCTGGGGCTACATTCCTCTCGGGGAGGATGCCTTCCTCTGCCAGGGCGAGGCGAATTTCACCACCGCCACCCGCCACGAGACGCGTGAGAACATCGTGGAATATGAAATGCTTTGGATCCGGCAAAACGGCACATGGTATGTGCAGGATATGAGCTTTTTATAAGAACGCAAACAGACTGCCCCCGCTGCCGGTGCTTCCGGCAAGCGGGGGCAGTCGTATTTACCGGCGGCGGAGCGCCGACAGCTTTTTTTTGAGATCTTCCGGCAGCGGAGCGGCAAGCTCCAAGATCTCCCCGGTGACGGGGTGGCGGAGCGAAAGATACGCCGAGTGGAGCGCCGGGCGGGAGAGCATATCGTCCGCCGCGCCGTAAAGCGCGTCGCCGAAGAGCGGGTGGCCGATAGCCGCCATATGTACGCGGATCTGGTGCGTGCGTCCCGTGAGCGGACGGACGCGCAGCAGCGCGCCCGTGGGGAAGCGCTCCAAAACCGCGTACTCCGTGCGCGACGGCTGCCCGTCCGGTGTAACGGCGCGCTTCGTCGGCGCGTTCCCGTCCCGCCCGATAGGGAGATCAACCACGCCGGAATCATCCGGGAACACCCCTCGCGAGAGTGCGAGATATTCTCGCCGGAAGGCCTCCGTGTGTAGCATCCGGCGCAGAAGATCGTGGACATACGCGCTTTTCGCAATGACCATCAGCCCCGAAGTGCCGCGGTCGAGCCGGCTCACGGGGTGGAATGCCGCGTCGCTCCCCCAGAGCGCGGCAAGAGCGTTTGCGATCGTACACCCGTGTCCGCCGGTCGAGCCGTGTACCGCCATATCCGCTCTTTTGTTGAGCACGGCGATATCCTCGTCCTCATAGGCAAAGGCGAGCGGCGCGGCAATAGGCAGCGCCTCATTCGTCGCGCCATCGTCGCCGATCTCAACGCAAAGCACGTCGCCGGTATAGAGCCTCGCATTCGTAAAAACACGCTCGCCGTTTCGCATGAGTCCCGTTTCTCGCAGCTTGACGCGGGCGATCAGCCCCGCAGCCATATGCAGCCGGGCGCGGAGCAGATGCTTTACCGTGCTGCCGTCCCACGTCTCGTCTACCGTGAGCGTCAATGTGCGCATACGCCGATTTTCCTCCGTTCCGCCGTCAAGTTTCCGTTCCCTTTTCGGTTGGGATATGGTATGATGGATTCATTCCACTGCTTCTCCGCCGAATGCTCTGACGGGAAGGATGATTTCTATGATCTATCTTCGATGTGTATTCATCATAGCATATTTGACGATCCTTTGTCTCTATTTCTTTTCGGAAACGAGCGGCAATTTCAAACGCCGCGCCGTAAATAAAATTGCGCTGGCCGTGCTCTTTGAAGCCTACGCCGTGAGTGCGTATCTGCTGCACTCGCCGCTGTTCAGCATGCGGATGATTTTGCCGATCGGGCTCTTTTTCGCGTTTCTCGGCGACATTTTCCTTTTGTGGAATTTCGTCCGCGGCGGCATCTGCTTCAGCATTGGGAATTTCTGTCTGCTGTTTTATGAAATTATGCTCATGCGGTATGAGCGCCTTCCGCTGCGCATTCTCTTCCCGGCAGTCGTTGTCTTTCTCCTCTTCTGGGGAACAACGATGCTGCTCTATCAGAAGGAATTCATCGATTTCAGCAGCGTGCGTATTTTCCCGGCGTATCTTTTCAGCGTTTCAATGCACGGCTCTCTCGGCGCGGTGCTCGCCGCCGTATGTCCGAGTCCCGGCGTGAAGCTCTTCGGCGCGGGTGTTTTTCTGATGATGATCTCCGATTACATTCTTTCCGTACACAAATTCAAGCACGGCGCAAACTGGATACTGCGCTGCAACAGCGCGAGCTACTTTGTCGGCACGCTGCTCGCGGCGCTGAGTTTGTCGCTGCCGATCTGAGGAGGCGTTTTTATGGCAGAGCGCGGACGCTTCGCCCCGACGCCGAGCGGACGGATGCATCTCGGCAACGTGTTCTCCGCGCTGCTCGCGTGGCTTTCGGCGCGCGCCGCGGACGGTGAACTCGTGCTGCGCATTGAGGATCTGGACACGCTCCGGTGCAGCGCGGAAAATGCCGAAATTTTAAAGGACGATCTGCGCTGGCTTGGTCTCCCGTGGGACGAAGAGCAGCCGGATCAGAGCACGCGCAGCGAATACTACGAGAGCATTCTCGAACGGCTGCACGGCGAGGGCTTTGTCTATCCCTGCTGGTGTACGCGCGGCGATCTCAAAAACGCCGCAAACGCCCCGCACGCGAGCGACGGTCATCCGATCTACCCCGGCACATGCCGCGGTCTGACCGAAGAAGAGCGCGCGGAGAAAGCAAAAGAGCGCGCCCCCCTCTGGCGGCTGCGCGTGCCGGACGAGGACATTGCCTTCACGGACGGGCATTACGGTCCATACGCCGAAAATCTCGCGTGCGAGTGCGGGGACTTCATTCTCCGGCGCGCGGACGGCGTTTTTGCCTATCAGCTCGCGGTCGTGGTGGACGACATCGACGCCGGTATAACACAGGTCGTGCGCGGGCGCGATCTTCTCTCGTCCACGCCGCGGCAGCTGCATCTCTACCGTCTGCTCGGCGCCGCTCCGCCGGAATACTATCACATCCCCCTGCTCACCGCGCCGGACGGAAGGCGGCTCTCCAAGCGCGACCGCGATCTCGATCTCGGCATCCTGCGCGAAAGGCACACTGCGCCGGAGCTTCTCGGCGCGCTCGCCCACGCCGCGGGACTGCTGGAAAAACGGGAACCGGTCTCCGCCGAAGAGCTCATCCCGCTCTTCGACTGGGCAAAGATACCCAAAGACGATATTGCCATAGAACTTTGAAACCCTCGCGTCGATAACTCCGGCGCGAGGGTTTCCTGTGAATGCAAGACAGCAGCTCGTCAGCGGAGTTCCTTGATGATCTCCGTCACCAGTTCCGCCGCGATCTCCGACGCTCTGGCGCAGTTGGCATGGAAGGTCTCGTTCCCGCTGTGCTCGGCTGTGTCGGTGATGCAGCGGACCGAAAGAAACGGGATACCGTTCACATAGCAGACATGGGCGATGGCCGCCGTTTCCATATCGACGGACAGCGGCGCAAAACTCTCCATGATCCTTTCGCGCCCCTCGTCGGTGATGAACGCCTCGCCCGTTACCATGCGCCCGAAATATACATTCCGAAGTCCCAGCTTTTTCACCGCATTTTGAGAAAGCCCCAAAAGATGCGGAGAACTTTCAAAAAACACGGTTTTCATCCACGGGTGGTATTCGGTGAGGATATTCTCGGCTACGTCGTGATAGCAGCATTCCGTCGCTACGACGGTATCATATATCCGCAGCTTTGCGTCCATTCCTCCGGCCGTGCCGGAATTGATAACGGCTGTTGCGCCGAAACCGTCGATCAGTATCTGCGCGGCGACCGCCGCATTGACTTTGCAGACTCCGGAAACCACGACCGCCACCTCCGTGCTGTGGATTTTCCCCTCGTAAAACTTCAGCATCGCCTTTTCCGATGTTTTGATGTTCTCGATCTGCGGAAGGAACGGAGCGAGTTCCTCCTCCGCAGCACATACGATCCCGATTTTCATGGATAATTCTCCGTAAAATTTGATGTAAGATTTCAAAAATCGCGCCGGAACTGTTCCCGGCGCGATTTTCTTATTTCAGGTTTTCCACTTTTTGCATCGGTTGGCACGGCGGCGCCGGTCTCTCACGCCGCGCCCTGTGAGATAGACGGCGGCGAGCAGTACCGTTACGCTGATGCCGATGATGGGCGTATAATCCGTCTCGCCCTCGGTCTTGACCTCGAGCCAGAGAGAATCCATGAGATGCGTCGTCTCCTGGTCGAGATAGAGGAACGCTTCGCCGCGGCTGAGCGTTTCCTCGCTCGGGTAGGCGATATCGGATTCCGCCGTCTCCGGATCCATATACTCCTTGGCTGCCGATTCCGGCGTGGAGTAGCCAAGATAGTCGAGATTTTCGCCGTTCACTTCCGGCGAGCAGAGGAAGTTGATGTACGCCTCCGCGCCTTCCTTATTCGTCGCGCACGTGGGGATGCACAGCGCGTCGATGAAGAAGTTGAAGCCCTCCTCCGGGAAGCAGAAGCGGAGATCCTCGTTTTCCTCGGCCATCATAAGGTAGTCACCGGCGTAGTACGGCGCGATCCACGCCTCGCCGCGCTCCATTTTGTCATAGATCTGGTCCATGACGTACGCCTGCACGAGCGGCTTCTGTTCAATGAGTTTGTAGGCTGCGGCGCGAAGCTCGTCCTCGTCGCGCGTGTTGAGCGAATACCCGAGCATCGATTCCGCGATGGCAAAAGCGTCGCGCGGGTTATCGAACATCAGAATTTTTCCGGCGTATTTGCTGTTCCAGAGAAGATCCCAGCTGCCGACGTCCTCCTCGTCCACGTAGGCGCTGTTGTAGATGATGCCGACGGTGCCCCAGGTGTAGGGGACGGAGTAGACGTTATCGGGGTCGTAGGCGGTATTCTTGTACGCCTCGTCTATGTACTGATAATTCGGGATGTTGTCAAAATCGAGCGGCAGGAGCAGTCCCTCGTCGATCAGACGCGCGACCATATAGTCGGACGGGATGATGACGTCATACGAAGAGCCGCCGGTCTTGAGCTTGGTGTACATCGTTTCGTTCGAGTCGAACGTCATGTAATTCACATGAATGCCCGTCGCCTCCTCGAAGGCGGCGTTGACGTCGATGTAGCCGTCCGAACCGTCGGAAATGTACTGGCCCCAGTTGTAGACGTTGATCGTGTTGGAAGCGGCGTGCGCCTCCGGCGCGGGGATCAGCACAGCGCATACGAGCAACGCGAGCACGAGAGAAAACATACGCTTTTTCATGCGCTCGCCCCCTTCTTCCCGAACACACCGCGCGCCTGACGGCGGCGGCGCTCGTCGCCGGCCTGCACGAGATTCATCACGACCATCACAAGGAGGATCGCAAGGAAGAGCAGCGTGAACAGCGCATAGATCTTCGGCTGGAGCGGCTTTTTCGTATAGTTGTAGATCTCGACCGGCAGCGTGACAAAGCCAGGGCCGTAGACAAAATACGAAATGACGAAGTCGTCCAGACTCATCGTGAACGCCATGAGCGCGCCGGAGAGAATGCCCGGCATGATCTCATGGATGATGACCTTGAAGAATGCCTGCACGGGCGTGCAGCCAAGATCGAGCGCGGCGTCAAGCAGGTTGGGGTCGAGCTGGCCGAGCTTCGGCATCACGGACAGAATGACGTACGGCAAATTGAACGTGATGTGCGCGATGAGAAGCGTCGTAAAGCCGAGAACGTTGTTGAGCTTCATCATCTGCCCGGCAAACGCAAAGAGCAGCGCGAGCGAGACGCCCGTGACGATCTCAGGGTTCGTGAGCGGGATGTTCGTCACAGCCATGGTGATGCGGCGCATCCGGCCGGACATGGCGCGGATGCCGATGGCGGCCATGGTGCCGAGCACCGTTGCCACGAGCGAGGCGATCACCGCGACGATGACGGAATTGGCGAGCAGCGGCAGCAGCACGCCGTCGCGGAAAAGCGCGCCGTACTGCGCGAACGTGAAACCCTTCCACACGGCAATGTCCGTACCGGCGTTGAACGACGCCACAGCCAGCACGATCATCGGGATATACAGGAAAAGGAACACGATCACGGTGAAAACACGGTTGAAGGTCTTCATATCGTTGCGACCTCCTCTCCGTCCGAGAAGCGATTCATGACCGCGATGCACACAAGCACCATCACCATCAGCACGAGCGAGAGCGCCGCGCCGAGGTTCGGGTTGTAGGCGGCCTTGAACTGGCTTTCGATGACGTCGCCGATGAGCGTCGTACCGGCGGAGCCCATTTTCTGCGAAATATAGAACGTGGACACGGCGGGAACGAACACCATCGTGAAGCCGGAGATGATCCCCGGCACGCTCAGCGGGAGCGTCACCTGACCGAACACCTGCGCCGGGGTGCAGCCGAGGTCCCCGGCGGCCTCGGTAAGGCGCGGATCAAGCTTCACGAGCACCGTATAGAGCGGCATGATCATGTACGGCAGATAGTTATACACCATGCCGAGCACGACCGCGCCGTCCGTACGGATGAGCGGAAGCGGCTGAAGACCGAGGGACGTAATAACGCCGTTGATGATACCGGTATCGTCGAGCAGCGCCACCCACGCGAGCGTGCGCAGCAGGAAACTCATACACATCGGAAGCATGACGAGCATATAGAGAAAACGCTGGCGCTCCGGCGCGGCGGACGCCAGGCAGTACGCCACCGGATAGCCGATCACAAGGCAGATGAGCGACGAGAGGATCGCCAGCCAAATGCTCTTGAGGAAGATGGGGAGATACGTCCCCATGCGGGAAATGTTATCGAACGTAAAAGCGCCGGTGATGGAATCGGTGAACGAAAACCAGATCACGATCCCGAGCGGGACGACCGTGAAGATCGCCATCCACACGAGATAGGGCGCCGCGAGCGCTTTATTCTTCATTGGCGGATTCCTCCCGGCTCTCCAAGGATTCCTCCTCCGCCTCCGGATCGTATTCCGCGTCGGACAGCTCGTCATATTCCTCCGAGAAGGAGCTGTAGTCGCCGTAGAGACCGGAATACTTGCTCTTATGCATGATGTGGAAGCCGTCCGGCACGATGCGGATGCCGATGTGCTGCCCGACTTCCGGGCTGTCGGTCGTCTGGATGAGCCACTTGAAGCCTTTGAAGTCTACGATGACGTCATACTGCATGCCCTTGAAGGTGATGCTCGTCACGGTGCCGGTCAGCATGCCGTCCTTGGCGGGGACGATATCGATATCCTCCGGACGGACGACGACGTCCACCGGCTCGTCCTTCGCAAAGCCCTTGTCCATGCACTGAAAGCGGCGGCCGAACGTTTCGACCACATAGTCCTCGCGCATGATGCCGTCGAGAATGTTGCTCTCGCCGATGAAGTCCGCTACGAAGGCGTTCTTCGGTTCATTATATATATCCTCCGGCGTACCGATCTGCTGGATGATGCCCTCGTTCATGACGACGACGGTGTCGGACATGGCGAGAGCCTCTTCCTGATCGTGGGTCACGTAGATGAACGTGATCTCCATCTGCTGCTGGATGCGCTTGAGCTCCTGCTGCATATCCTTGCGCAGACGCAGATCAAGCGCGCCGAGCGGCTCGTCGAGCAGCAGCACCTTCGGCCGGTTCACCAGAGCGCGGGCGATCGCCACACGCTGCTGCTGGCCGCCGGAGAGCGATGTCACCTTGCGGTTTTCAAAGCCCTTGAGCGACACGACCTCGAGCATTTCCGTTACGCGCTCGTCGATCTCATCCTCCGGGACCTTATGGTTCCGCAGACCGAAAGCGATGTTGTCGTACACGTCCAGATGCGGGAACAGCGCGTATTTCTGGAATACGGTGTTCACCTGCCGTTTGTACGGAGGAATGTCGTTGATCCTTACGCCGTCAAACAAAACGTCCCCCGAGGTAGGCTTGAGAAACCCGCCGATGATTCTCAGCGTGGTCGTCTTGCCGCATCCCGAGGGTCCTAACAGTGTAAGGAACTCTTTGTTGTTGATGTACAGGTTGATGGAATCCAGAACGGTCTCACCGTCGAAGGCCATGGTGCAATCGACCAGGCGGATGAGTTCTTTGGCCATTATCCTCCCCCTCTTTTCCCGATTTTTCGCGCTTTGCGCGTTAGACCAATCATATAGATTTTAAGGGGGTTTGTCAATGCAATTTTCCTTTTCAAAACAAATATTTTTTCGCGCGGAAAACAGCGCAAATACATGTTAGAAACGCGAGCCGTTCGCAGCTTTCTTCGCAAGAAAACAATGTTCAATTTTCACATAAAGCGCTGTATCCGCCGAACCCGATTTGCGCACAATAAGAAATTTTTACTTTCTTCTTTACTCTACAACTGTTATAGAGTTCATAATGCAGATGATAACCTATCAAAGGATCTGGCAAAATGGAAAAGGATCTGACTACCGGCAGCGTATTTAAGAATGTCATTCGGTTCTCGCCGCCATATCTGCTCTCGTATTTTTTGCA
>DHKA01000101.1:0-3702 GCA_002404605.1 Clostridiales bacterium UBA4706
AGATGCGGCAGCAGGTCGGTGATCGTGAACTTCGGATCTTCGGGATCCTTGCCGATGACGACCTCAACGGTCTCGCCGTCCTTCTTCGTCACGACGCCGTGAATTTCCAGTGGGATGGCGACCCACTGGTATTTCTTGATGCCGCCGTAGTAATGCGTCTTGAGCAGGCAGATCTCGTCCTTTTCGTAAAGCGGGATGGGCTTGAGATCGAGACGCGGGGAATCGACGTGCGCCGCGGCGATGTTCGCGCCCTTATCGAGCGTTTCGCGGCCCATAACGGCGAGCATGAGCGCCTTGCCGCGCACGTTCTTATAGATCTTCGTGCCCGGCTCGAGCACCATGCCGCGCTCATACGGCACAAAGCCGAGCGCTTCCGCCTGCGCGACGGCCTCGTTCACGGCCTCGCGTTCGGTGCGCGCGGCGTTCAGATACGCCTTGTACGCCGTCGCGTATTCCTCGAGCTTGATGCGCTCGTCCACATCGATGATATCGTAGCCCTGCTTCTGCTTATAAAGGAGCTTTTCCCGCAGAGCGTCCAGTTCATTCTTTTCTTCCATAAAAAGATCTATCCTTTCTGTACTTTTATTTGCTGTACTGTTTTTATTAACCGATGCCGAAAAGCTCCCGGCATTTGGCTTCCAGTTCCTCGCGCGTACCGTCGTTGCGCAGCAGATAATCGCAGCGCATTTCGTAATATTCGTCGTCCGGCTGCGCCTCGATGCGCGCGAGCGCGTAGTCCGCGTCGATGCCGTCGCGCGCCATAATGCGCGCGCAGCGCTCGTCACCCGGGGCAGTGACGCCCACGGTGAATATGCAGTCCTCGGAAATGCCGCTTTCAAAAAGCGCGATGGCGTCCACGACGGCGACGGTGCCGCCCTGCCAGACGTATTCGCGCAGACGGCGGTAAATGTCCTCGCGGACGTAGCGGTGCGTTATGCCGTTGAGATCGCGCAGCGCCTCCGGCACGGCAAAGACGATCGCGCCGAGCATTTTCCGGTCAAGTTTTCCGTTTTTGAAAACGGCGGGGAAGCGCGCCTCGATCTCCGCAAGCATATCCGCGTTCGTTTCGAGAAGCTCGTGGTATATTTTATCGCAGTCGAGCGCGAGCACGCCCTGCGCGGCGAGAAACTGCGTTACGGTCGTCTTGCCGCTGCCGGAGCCGCCCGTCACGCCGATGAGCCGCACGCCGGAGAGCAGCGCGTTTTCGATCTCTTCCTTCGGCAGAGCTCCCTCGCGCAGTATTTTAAAGGGCTTCTGTGTGAGATCGAGGATCGTGGACTCACGCGAGAGCGTACACTCGCCGCCGTCGATCACGCCTTCGATCTGTCCGTCAAAGTAGGCGAGCACCTGCTGCGCGGTCGTAGGGCTGGAAGCGCCGGAGGGATTCGCCGAAGGACCGGCAAGCGGCAGCCGGGCGCGATCCAAAAGCGAGAGCGTGAGCGGGTGCGCCGGGCAGCGCAGTCCGACGGTGTCTTTGCCGGCGCGCACGATGGAGGGGACAACGTCTTTTTTTGCTTCGAGTACGAGCGTGAGCGGGCCGGGCCAGAATCGCGCGGCGAGAATAAACGCCGCCGGGGGGATGTGTTCAGCGTACTTTTCGATCTCCGCCGGACCCGCCACCATGAGCGAGAGCGGCTTCACCTCCGGGCGGCCCTTGACCTCGTAGAGATGCGCGACCGCCTCGGCGTCGAGACCGTTGGCGCAGAGGCCGTATACCGTCTCCGTCGGCACGGCCACGAGACCGCCGAGCCGCAGCGACGCCGCGGCGACGGGAATATCGTTCTCCTCGGTATAAACACGGGTTTCCATGCTCTTACATGCCTCCGTTTTCGGAATTTTGGAGCTGTTCGGCGCGGCGCGCGGTGAGCAGTGCGTCGATGAGCTCGTCCAGATCGCCGTTCATCACGGCGTCGAGCTTATAGAGCGTCAGCCCGATACGGTGATCGGTCACGCGCCCCTGGGGAAAGTTATAGGTGCGGATGCGCTCGTTGCGCATGCCGGAGCCGACCTGCGATCTTCGCTGCGCGGAAACGGCGGCGTCCTGCTTTTCCTTTTCCGCCTGTGCAAGCCGCGAGGCGAGCACGCTCAGCGCCCGGGCCTTGTTTTTATACTGGCTGCGCTCGTCCTGACACTCGACGATCGTGCCGGTCGGCAGGTGCGTCACGCGGATGGCGCTCGAGGTCTTGTTGACCTTCTGCCCGCCCGCGCCGGAGGAGCGGAACGTATCGATCTGCAATTCGGCGGGGTCCAGATGAAACTCGGTCTCTTCCAGCTCCGGCAGCACCGCCACGGTGCAGGTGCTCGTGTGGATGCGGCCCTGCGTCTCCGTTTCCGGCACGCGCTGCACGCGGTGCACGCCGCTTTCAAACCGGAAGCGCGAAAAGGCGTTCGCGCCGCCGACGATGAAATCGATCTCCCGGATGCCGCCGAGTTCGGTCTCGCTGCGGTTGACGATCTCGACCGAGAAGCCCTTCCGCTCGGCGTACATTTCGTACATCCGGAAGAGATCGGCGGCAAAGAGAGCGCTTTCCTCTCCGCCGACGCCGCCGCGGATCTCCACAATGACGTTTTTCCCGTCGTCCGGGTCCTTCGGCAGCAGGAGGATCTTCAGCTCCTCCGCCGTGCGCTCCATACCGATTCGCGCCTCGCTGAGCGTTTCGCGCGCAAGGTCTTTCATTTCGGGGTCGGAGAGAAGCGCTTCCGCGCTCCCGGCCTCCTGCCGGAAGGCCTCGTAGCGTTCGTAGGCCTCCATCAGAGGGGTGAGCTCGGCCTTCTCGCGGCTGAGCGCCGCGGCCTTCTGAGCGTCCGCCCAGACTTCGCTTTGCGAGAGCATGTACTCGATCTCCGCGTATTTCTGCGAGAGACTTTTCAGCTTTTCGAGCATCCGCGCGTCTCCTCCTTCCCATATAAATATAAATTTTACCACACGCCGCCGCGAATGTAAACGCACAAAAATCTGTTCCCGGGAAAGGAAGCAGAGGAAAAACGACGGTAAAACCGGGCGGCGATTTGGCAATGTTCACGGTTTGTTCCCAATCTCGCCCTTGACAAGAAACGCCGGACAGCTTATAATACCCACGTTAAAAGCCGAAAGTTTGATCTTCCAAAGCGTTTCGGCGCCTGCGGAGGGAGGGATATAGAATGTCTGAAATCCATGTCAAGGAAAACGAGTCTCTGGATGCCGCTCTGAAGCGCTTCAAGCGCTCCTGCGCGAAGGCCGGAGTTCTGGCTGACCTGCGTAAGAAGGAGTACTACCAGAGCCCCAGCGTCAAGCGCCGCAAGAAATCCGAGGCCGCCCGCAAGAACAAGCGCTATTATTGATTTTCGATCGCACAGATCCCCGCTCATCCGAGCGGGGATTTTGTTTTTGCCATAAAGTATTTTTCTGTGTTGACAGTCTCTCGCCGATGCGCTAAGATAGGCAAAATACCCGAAAGCCAAGTGTTGAATACTATCGAAATAACAGGAGGAAATGGTCTTGAACAGTGCTTATGCCAACCGTTTCGTCGGCGAAGGGCTCACCTTTGACGACGTGCTGCTTGTCCCGGCGGAGAGCTCCGTCGTTCCGCGCGATGTGAAGCTCGAAACGCATCTCACGAAGAAGATCCGCCTCGGCATCCCCATCATGAGCGCGGCCATGGACACCGTGACGGAGTCGCGTATGGCGATCGCCATCGCGCGCGAGGGCGGCATCGGCGTCAT
>DHKA01000101.1:3751-4353 GCA_002404605.1 Clostridiales bacterium UBA4706
CAGCAGGCCGAGCAGGTCGATCTCGTCAAACGCAGCGAAAACGGCGTCATTACCAACCCCTTCTTCCTTTCTGCGGAGAACACGCTGCGCGATGCGGACAATCTCTGCGCCAAGTTCCGCATTTCCGGCGTCCCCATTGTGGACGAGACCGGCAAGCTCGTCGGTATCATCACCAACCGCGATATGAAGTTTGAGACCAACCTTGACCGGAAAATCCGCGAGCTTATGACGAGCGAGAATCTTGTTGTCGGCCGTGAAGGGACAACGCTCGAGGAAGCGAAGGAAACGTTGCGCCAGCACAAGATCGAAAAGCTGCCCATCGTGGATAAGGACTTCCGGCTCAAGGGTCTCATCACAATTAAGGATATCGAAAAAGCGGTCGCCTACCCGAACGCCGCGAAGGACAGCCGCGGCCGTCTCCTCGTCGCCGCCGCCATCGGTGTTACGGCGGACGTACTGGACCGCGCGGGCGCGCTGCTCGATGCGGGCGCGGACGCTCTCGTGCTCGACAGCGCCCACGGCCACTCCCGCAACATCATGGAGGCCGTGAAGAACATCAAGGCAAAGTACCCCGACGCGCAGCTCATCGCGGGCAACGTCGC
>DHKA01000101.1:4438-37506 GCA_002404605.1 Clostridiales bacterium UBA4706
GGCATCGGCCCCGGCTCCATCTGCACGACGCGTGTCGTTGCGGGCGTCGGCGTGCCGCAGATCACCGCCGTGATGGAAAGCGCGGAGATCGCCAACAAATACGGCATCCCCATCATCGCCGACGGCGGCATCAAATACTCCGGCGATATCGTCAAGGCACTCGCCGCGGGTGGCAGCGTCGTGATGCTCGGCTCCATGCTCGCCGGGTGTGAGGAAGCCCCGGGCGAGACCGAGGTGTTCCAGGGCCGCCAGTTCAAGGTCTATCGCGGTATGGGCTCGCTCGCTGCGATGGCGAAGGGCTCGAAGGACCGCTACTTCCAGGAGAAAAACTCCAAGCTCGTCCCCGAGGGCGTCGAGGGCCGCGTACCGTACCGCGGACCGGTGTCCGACACGGTGTATCAGATGGTCGGCGGCCTCCGTTCCGGCATGGGCTACTGCGGCGCACCCGATATCGAGACGCTGCGCACCACCGCGCAGTTTGTGCGCATCACCGCCGCGGGTCTGCGCGAGAGCCACCCGCACGATATCTACATCACCCGCGAAGCGCCCAACTATACGATGGGGCCCAACACCTGAAAAAATTCAAACAACCCCCACTCCGTTGAGGGGTTTGTTTGAGGGGATAGCGGCTCGCCGCAGCGCACTCGCTTACGCTCGCACGTTTGCGAGCCGTTATATACGATTAAAACGGGAGACGGGATCACCGCCTCCCGTTTCCTGTTGCGCATATCGGAAAAAGTTGGTATAATACCCTTAGTAAAAGGGGGAGTGTTTCCATGCAGGACAATATCGCGGTGCTCCGCGAGTGGATCGCCGGGAGCGACAACATCGTCTTTTTCGGCGGCGCGGGCGTGTCCACGGAATCCGGTATCCCGGATTTCCGCAGCACGGACGGGCTATATCGGCAGGAGTATAAGTATCCCCCGGAGACGATTTTGAGCCATACGTTTTTTGAGCGGGATCCGGAAGAATTCTTCCGCTTTTACCGTGCCAAGCTCATCCCGGACAAATCGGTGCAGCCGAACGCGGCGCACCGGCGTCTGGCCGAACTCGAGCGGGAGGGAAAGCTGCGCGCCGTCATCACGCAGAACATCGACGGGCTGCATCAGGCCGCGGGCAGCAAGCGCGTCATTGAGCTGCACGGCTCCATCCACCGCTGCCGCTGCGCCAGATGCGGCAAGCCCTGTCCCGAGGAGGCCGTCAACACCGGCGAGGGCGTGCCCCGGTGCTCGTGCGGCGGCGTGCTCCGCCCCGAGGTCGTGCTCTATGAAGAGCCCCTCGCCGAGCGCGATATCACCGACGCCGTGAACTTTATCCGGAAGGCGGACGTCCTAATCGTAGGAGGCACGTCGCTCGCAGTGTATCCCGCGGCGGGACTGCTGCGCTATTACGAAGGCCGCAAGCTCGCACTCGTGAATATGGGCGCTACGAGCTATGACGAATCGGCCGACCTTCTCATCCGCGAAAAGATCGGCAAGGTTTTTTCCGAGGTATGAAGACAGACGTTCTCGGCGTCGCGTTTGACGCGCTAACGCTCGATGAAGCCGAAGAGCGTGCCGACGCACTGCTGCGTTCCGCCACCGGCGGGTATATCGTAACGGCCAACCCCGAGATCGTGCTGCACTGCCGGGAGGACGCGGCGTATGCCGCGGCGGTCAACGGCGCGGCGCTCGTCCTCGCGGACGGCGTGGGTGATCTCTATGCCGCGCGCATTCTGGGAACGCCGCTTCCCGAGCGCGTCGCGGGCTCGGATCTCACGCCGCGGCTCCTTGCCCGGCTCGCGGAGCGCGGCGGCAGCGTGTTTCTTTACGGCGCGCGCCCCGGCGTTGCGGAAAGAGCGGGGGAAAAGCTGAAAAGCGCCTGCCCCGGCCTTCGTATCGCCGGGACGGAAAACGGGTATATTTCCGATGAAACGGCGCTTTTTGCAGCACTGGAACGGGAAAAGCCCGACCTTCTGCTCCTCGGACTTGGCGCGCCGCGGCAGGAGTTCTGGATGGCGGAAAACCGACAGAAAACAAACGCCGTCATGATCGGCGTCGGCGGCCTGCTCGACGTATTCGCCGGGGACATTCCCCGTGCGCCGGAGAGCTGGAAGCGGCTGGGGCTCGAGTGGCTCTACCGGCTGCTGCGCGAGCCGAAGCGTCTCAAGCGCATGATCCGTCTGCCGAAGATACTGCTTCTCGCGGCGCGCGAGCGCAAATAAAAAGAGACCCCCGAAGGGGTCTCGCAAAATAAGTTAGCAGCCGCAGCCGCAGCCGTTGCTGTTTCCGCACCCGCAGCCGTTGTTGCAGCCGCAGCCGCCGCAGCCGCAGAGCAGGATGAGAATGATGATGATCCAGAGGCAGCCGTTATTATTTCCACAGAACATGGAGAATACCCTTTCCCCGTGCCATATTTGCGCCCCGGCCGCGCACGGCGCTCCGGCCGGTCGGTAACATCGTTTCGCAGTTCCGCCGGGGCTTTCCGCCCCGTCTGCGGTATTCTATGCCCGAGCGTCGCGGGCGGTTACAACTCCAAGGAGAGCATTTATGTCTGACGAAGAAAAAATCCGGCCTGAAGAGGAAAATCACATCGGGCGACACATGGCGTCCGCGCCGCCCCAGGCGGAGGAGCCGGTAAAGGCTGCCGGTGTCCCGGCTGTGCCGGAAGCGCCGGAGACCGCCGCGCCAAGAGCGACGGAGACGCCGAAGTCCCCGGCGGCGAAGAGCGCAAAACCGGCGAAGAAAAAGCCGACGCGTTCCGTCCGGACGGCCCGGCCCGAAAAGAAGCCGGAGCCGGAACCGAAAAAGAAGAAAGCCGCGCCCCAGCCGGTCGAGGCCGAGCTGGACCCGCGCGAGGCGGAGCGGGCGTATATGCCCATCCGCTCCCGGCGCGACGGGCGCATTGGATGCATGGGCGGCATTATGTACGCTGCGTTCATCCTCTGCGCAAGCATTCTTCTGGCGGTGTTCGGCTGGATGGCGGCTTCGGACGTGCTCGCGCTCAACAAGAGTGCAGAGAGCGTGGAGATCACGCTGCCGGAGAGCGCCTTTACGCAGAAGACCGTGGACGTGACGGACGACGACGGCAACGTCACCGGCACGAAAACCGTCCGCGTGGCGGACATGAACACCGTCTCCGGCATTTTGAAGGACTACGGTCTCATCAACTACAAGTGGCTCTTCCAGCTCTATTCGCGCTTCTCAAACGCAGAAGTGCAGGTCAGCCCCGGAACGTATGCTCTCACGACGAATCTGGACTACCGCGCGCTCGTGAAAAAGATGCAGACCGGCGCGGATTCGCAGATCCAGACGCTCGTCATGTTCCCCGAGGGCTACAACCTTGACCAGGTGTTTGCCAAGCTCGAGGAAAACGGCGTGTGCAGCAAGGAGGACCTCTACGCTGCTGCGGCGAACGCCGAGTTCTCGTATGCGTTCCTCGAGGGCGTGGAGACGGGCGATCCCTACCGGCTCGAGGGCTTCCTCTTCCCGGATACGTATTACTTCTATCAGGGGATGCAGGCTTCGAGCGCGATCAACAAATTCCTCTCGAACCTCCATTACCGCATCACGGACGAGATGTGGCAGAAGGCGCAGGCCATGAATCTGACGTTCAAGCAGGTGATCACGGTCGCCTCGCTCATCGAGCGCGAGGCTGCGAACGATGAAGAACGCGCGACGATCGCCTCGGTCATCTATAACCGGCTGAACGCCGGTATGCCGCTGCAGCTCGACTCCACGGTCGTGTACGCCATCCGCGAGACCGGCGAGACGACGATGTCCACCGAGCTCATCCAGGCGACCGACAGCCCGTACAACACCTATCTCTATCAGGGCCTGCCGCCCGGACCGATCTGCAACCCCGGCATGAAGTCCATCGAGGCCGCGCTCAACCCCGAGCAGACCGGGTATTATTACTTTGCGCTCGATATGGAAACGAAGAGCATGCGATTCTTTGCCACGCTCGCCGAGCACGAGGCCTTCGTTGCCACACAGGATTACGGCTAAACGCTTCCAGCAAACCCCACTTCTTTGAGGGATTTGTTTGAGGGAATAGCGGCTTGCCGCAGCGTACTCGCTGGCGCTCGCACATTTGCGAGCCGAGAAGTATTTTTGCCGACGTATACGCTGCCGACAAAAAGATTAAACTTTATTTGCTCCTGCGGGAGCAGACTCTGGCGAGACATTTTAAGCATAAAAGACCGCGGAAAATATTCTGCGGTCTTTTTGCATTGTCAACGCAAAGTTAGCGTGATATAATCGCAGCTATGGAAACGAACGATCTTATCCGGCGCGCGGAGGATCTTGCCGCGCGCTGTGAGCGCACCTCGTCGGTGACGGCGACCGCCTTTCTTACCCCGGCGGAGCGCATGGAACTGCAAAATACCCCCTCGCTGCGCGCTGCTGCCGCCGTCTATTCCGGCGGCGGGACGAAGTGCGAGCGCATGTGCGCATTCTTCCTCCCGTTCTATCTCACGGCGGAGGAGTTTGACCCGTCGGAGTATATCAGCGCGGTGCATTTCCGCAGCTTCTTCGGCGAGCCGGGTCACCGGGATTATCTCGGCGCGCTGCTCGCGCTCGGCGTGCGCCGCGAGTGGGTGGGGGATATCCGCATCCGGGGCGCGGAGACGTGGGTGTTCTGTCTGCCGAGCGTTGCAAAAACGCTCGCGGAGCTCGACCGTGCCGGGCGCTATACCGTCCGCGGCGAGGAGGTCGCTCTCGCTGACGTCCCGGAGGAAGAGGTGAAGACCGAGACCGTGAGTTTCACGGTGCAGAGTCTCCGGCTCGACGCCGTGACCGCGGGGCTTTTCCACGTCTCCCGCACGACCGCCGCGGAGCTCATCCGTCTCGGCAGCGTGTCGCTCAACTATACGCCCTGTCTCCGGCCGGACGCCGCCATCCGCGACGGCGATGTGCTTTCCGTGCGCGGCAAGGGAAAGGGAACGGTCACCGACACCGGCGGCCGCTCGCGCAAAGACCGTATCTTCGTCACCGCCGAACGGCGGGTCTGAAAACATAAAGGAGGAACAACCATGATCCATGAAAGACTCTCCCGGCTGCGCCGGGAAATGGAACAGCGCCATATCGACGTGTACGTCGTTCCCACGGCGGACTTCCACGAATCCGAATACGTCGGCGCGCACTTCAAGGCGCGCTCCTACATCACCGGCTTTACCGGCAGCGCCGGCACAGCCATTATAACGATGACCGAGGCCGGTCTCTGGACGGACGCGCGCTATTTTCTTCAGGCGAAGCGTCAGCTTGAAAATACCGGCGTGACGCTCTACCGCATGGGCGAAGAGGGCGTGCCCACGATCATGGAATACCTGCGCTCGGCGCTGCCCGAGGGCGGCACGCTCGGCTTTGACGGACGCGTCATCAACGCGCGTCTCGGCGCGGCGTTCCTTGCCCTTGCGGAGGAAAAGCACGGCAAGCTCGCTGTCGGCGAGGATCTTGTCGGCATCATCTGGGACGACCGCCCCGAGCTGCCGCACGCGCCGGTGCGCATCCTCACGGCGGAGTACTCCGGCCGCTCCACCGCGGACAAGCTCGCGGATGTGCGCGCCGAGATGAAAAAGCAGGGCGCGAGCGTCCATCTGCTCACGTCGCTTTACGATATCGCGTGGCTGCTGAACGTCCGCGGCGGCGATATCGACTATGTTCCCGTTGTGCTCTCCTATCTCGCTCTCACGGAGGAAACGTGCCTCTGGTTCGTGCAGGACGCCGTCCTCACGGACGAACTGCGCGCCTATCTTGCGGAAAACCACATCGAGACGCGCCCCTATGGGAGCTTCTACGACTATGCCGCCGCCATCCCCGCCGGGGAGACGGTGCTGCTCGACAAGGGCGTGTGCAACTACCGCCTCGTCTCCGAGCTTCGTGAGGGCGTCAGGATCGTGGACGAGACGAACCCCTCTGTTCTTATGAAGTCCATCAAGAATGAGACCGAGCAGAAGAACACGGTCAACGCCCACATCAAGGACGGCGTCGCCGTGACGAAATTCATCTACTGGCTCAAGAAAAACATCGGCAAGACGCCGATGACCGAGCTTTCCGCCTCCGACTATCTCGCCGCGCGCCGCGCCGAGCAGGAAGGCTTCCTGGATCTGAGCTTTGACACCATCTGCGCCTACGGCGCGCACGCCGCCATCATCCACTACGCCCCCACGCCGGAGACGGACATCCCCCTCGAGGCGCACGGCCTGCTGCTCGTGGACTCCGGCGGACATTATCTCGAAGGCACGACCGACATCACCCGTACCATCGCCCTCGGCCCCGTGACGGACGCCGAGCGCGCCGACTTCACGCGCGTCCTCCGCTCGCACCTGCATCTGGCGAACGCCCGTTTTCTCCACGGCTGCACGGGACTGAATCTGGATATTCTCGCCCGCGAGCCGCTGTGGGAGGCCGATCTGGACTATAAGCACGGCACCGGCCACGGCGTCGGCCACATCCTGAACGTCCACGAAGGGCCGAACGGCTTCCGCTGGCGGCAGTCGCCGGAGCGCAGCGAGGGCAGCGTGCTCGAAGAGGGCATGATCACGACCGACGAGCCGGGCCTTTACATTGAGGACGCCTACGGCATCCGCATCGAGAGCGAGCTGCTCTGCCGGAAGGGTGTCAAGAACGAGTTCGGCCAGTTCATGTACTTCCAGAATCTCACCTGCGCGCCGATCGATCTCGACGCGATCGACGTTAACGCTCTCACCATGACCGAGCGCCGCTGGCTCAACGAGTACCACACCGCCGTGTATGAGACCGTCGCGCCGCACCTCACCGAGGACGAGCGCGCCTGGCTGCGCGACGTTACCCGCGCCATTTAACGGCATTTTAGCTGCTCCGGAAAGGGGAAATACCCATGCTTGACGAAGCCGTTCAGAAGGAGATCATTCAAAAGGGACGGGAATTTCTCAAAAGCCCGCTGGAGCGGGACCCCTACGAGGAAGCGTTCGAGTCCGATCAGGACCGGAAGCTGCCGCAGCCGCCGCTCGTGAAAGCGCCCATGGCGGACGAGAGCAATCGCGTTGCGCTCACGAGAGACTTTTCCGGCCTCGCGCTGAAAAACGATCTTGTGAGTCTCATCCGCGACCGGCGGAGCGCCCGGATCTATACGAACGAAACCGTGACGCCGGACGAGCTCTCGTTCCTTTTGTGGGCGACGCAGGGCATCAAAAAGATCCGCGGCAAGGCGTATGCGACCATCCGCACCGTGCCGTGCGGCGGCGCGCGCCATGAGTTTGAAACGTATCTGATCGTCCGGAACGTGGAGGGCCTGCGGCCCGGCGCGTACCATTATCTGCCGATGCTCCACACGCTCGAGTTCCTGCACCCGATCGAGGACATCCCGGAGATCATAACCCAGACGCTGTGCGGCCAGAAATGGGCGGCGAGAGCCAACGCGGTGTTCTACTGGTCGGTCGTGCCTTACCGCGCGGAGTGGCGCTACGGCATTTACGCCCACCGTATTGCTCTCATCGATGCCGGCCACGTAGGGCAGGCGCTCTACACGGCGTGCACCGGGCTGGGTCTTGGGACGTGCGGTCTCGGCGCATTCCAGCACGAGAAATGCTGCGATCTCTTCGGACTTGACGGCGAAGAGGAATACATCATTTACACCGCGCCCGTCGGCACGATCCGCGATGAGGATCAGACCGAAGAGAACGCCTTCTATCAGTTCGTAGAAGACGAGGGCCTTTGAAGCAAATAACCAAACAAAAAAGCTCACGGAGAAAACCCGTGAGCTTTTTGCTGCATATACGCCGTCAGAGCGTGAACTTTTTGCCGTATTCTTCCGCGTACTGCATGTATTTCTGCGTTTTCATCTCGCGGAGGCTCTTGAGATATTCGTGGGTATCGAAGCTGTCGGACTCCAGCTCGATCATCGCCACGGCGATGTTGGAGCAGTGGTCGGCGATACGCTCGTAATTCGTGAGAAGGTCGTTAAAGACAAAGCCCATGGCGAGCGTGCAGGAGCCGTCCTGCAAACGGATGATGTGGTGGAGCTTGAGCTCGTCGCACAATCCGTCGATCGTATCCTCGAGCGGCTCGACGCGCAGCGCCATTTCCAGATCGTTTCCGACGAACGCGCCGACGGCGAGCGAGACGATCTCGCTCACGGCGGTGCGGAGCACGTCCAGCTCGCGCTGGGCGGCGTTGGTGAAGCGGATGTCTTTTTCATAGATCTCGCGCGCAACCTCGGCGAGATTCATTGCGTGGTCGCTGATGCGTTCAAAATCGCCGATGGTGTGTAAAAACTTGGAGACTTCCTCGTTTTGCGCAGTGGAAAGCTCGCGGCCGGTGAATTTAACGAGATACGTGCCGAGATGGTCCTCGTACTGATCCACGGCGTCCTCAATGTCCGAGACCTGCTGAAAGCCCTTCTGGGTGAAATTCTTCATCAGCTCAAGCGCAGCGACAAGGTTATCCTGGGAGCGCATCGCCATGGCGTCGATCGTCAGGCGGCACTGCTCGATGGCGAGCGCCGGGTGGACGAGAAAGCGCTCTTCCAGCCGTTCGATGCCCGCGGTGAGCTCATTGTATTTTTCCGAGGCCTTTTCGGGGATGAGCTTTCCGGTGAGCGCTTCAAGCTGGCGCAGGAACGGGAAGAGGATCAAAATCGAGCCGATACGGAAAAGCGAGTTCACCATCGCAATACCGACCGGGCCGAGCGCTGTCTCCATGAACGGGAAGGGGAAAAAGGCGTTGACGCCGTAGAAAAGCGCAGAGAAGATGACGGTGCCGAAAATGCCGGTGAAAAGATAGATGAGCGCGGTGCGCCGCCCGTCGCGGTTCGCGCCGATGGCGGAGACGAGAACCGGCACCGCCGCGCCAATACCCATGCCCATGATCATCGGGAAGGCCGTGGCAAACGAGACCGTCCCGGTCACGGAGAGCGCCTGCAAAATACCGACGGAGGCGGAGTTGGACTGAAAAACGGCGGTGATGAGCGTGCCGATGAGAATGCCGAGGATCGGGTTTTCAAACATCGTCATCAGGCGGAGAAAGCCCTCGCTCTCGCGCAGCGGCGACACCGCGCCGCTCATCGCGTTCATGCCGTACATTAAAACGGCAAAGCCGAGCAGAATATCGCCGGTGTGCCGCTTCTGCGACGTTTTCCCAAGCATGCGCAGCAGTATGCCCACAATGGCGGCGATGGCGGTGATCGTTGTGGAGCTCAGAAGGGAGAGCGCGTCGCTGCTGCTGATATACGAAAGGCAGAGGATCCAGCCCGTCACCGATGTGCCGATATTCGCGCCGAGCACGATGCCGATCGCCTGCGAGAGCTTCATCATGCCGGAGTTCACAAAGCCGACGACCATCGCAGACGTGGCCGAGGAAGACTGGATCACGGCGGTGACGGCGGTGCCGAGCAGCACGCCCTTGAGCGGCGTATTGGAGAGCCGGTAGAGAATGAGTTCGAGCCGCTGACCGGCGACGAGCTTTAAACTGTCGCCCATAAGCCCCATGCCGAAGAGAAAAAGCGCCACGCCGCCAAGCAGCATTAAAATGTTGGAAATACCCACAGCCATCGATTCCTTTGCAAGTTATAGATTATCCGTATCTCAGTGTACCGCATACAGGTTAAATCCAAAAGCAAAGCAAGGTTAAATCCACGTTAAATCCATTTTACAAGCGGCGCTGCGCGTGATATGCTATAGAAAGTTGGAATTGTAAAACGGAGGCGGGGAAAATGATCTACCTTCTTGAAGACGACGAGAGCATCCGAAAGCTCGTGACATATACGCTCCAGCACGCCGGATACGAAGCCGAAGGGTTCGAATGCCCCTCGGCGTTCTGGGCGGCGATGAAGCGCCAGACGCCGGAGCTCGTGCTGCTCGACATCATGCTGCCGGAGGAGGACGGCCTTTCGGTGCTCGGAAAGTTGCGCGCTTCGGCCCTCTGGCGGGAGCTGCCGGTCGTGATGCTCACGGCGAAGAATGCTGAGTACGACCGCGTCGTCGGGCTGGACGCCGGGGCGGACGACTATATATCGAAGCCCTTCGGCATGATGGAGCTTCTGGCGCGCGTGCGCGCGCTGCTGCGCCGCACCGGGACGCCCTCGGCGGCATCCGACCGTACCGTCGGCGAACTGTATGTCTGCCGGGACAAGCACATTGTGCGCGTCTCCGGGCAGGACGTGCCGCTCACGAACAAGGAATTTTCGCTTCTCTGCCTGCTGCTGGAGCATTCCGGCGCGGCGCTCACGCGCGACCGGATCATGGACAGCGTGTGGGGCAGCGGTTTTGACGGGGAAAACCGCACCGTGGACGTACACGTGCGCACACTGCGTGCCAAGCTCGGCACGGCGGGGGCTTACATCGAAACGGTGCGCGGCGTCGGCTACCGGTTCTCACCGGAGAAGCGGAGCGAGCCGTGAAGGGAAAGCTCTTTCTGCGTGTGGGGCTCCTGCTTTTCGCCGCGATTCTGATCGGCTCCGCCGTGACGTATGCCATCGTACAGCCGCAGTTCGCCGGACCGGAGGCAAGAGCGCAGGCGCTTTCACGCCTTTTGTGGGTGCTGCCGCTCGCACTCTGTCTCGCCGCGGCGGGGGGCTGGGCCGTGGCGCGCGGCATCGTTGACCCCATCCGGAAGATCGACCCGGAGAGCCCCGGCACGGAAGCGCCGTATGAGGAGTTCGTGCCGCTGCTCGCGCGCATCCGTGCGCAGAATCGTCTCATCCGTCAGCAGGAGGAGACGCTCGGGCAGACGCGGCGCGACTTTGCCGCGATCACCGAGAACATGGGCGAGAGCTTCCTTCTGCTCGATAAGCGGCTGAACGTATTGTCCCGCAACGTATCGGCAAGCTATCTTCTGCCCGCACCGCCGGACGGCGAGGCGGACAACCTCAACCGCGGCGGCTGCCCGGAGGAGATCGTCCGCGCGGCCGAGCGCGCTCTCGCCGGGCGACGCACGGAGCTGACGCTGCAAATGCGCGAGCGGTTTTACTATGTGATCGCAACGCCCGTCTTTTCCGAAAACCAGATCACCGGCGCGGTCGTCATCGCGCTCGACACGACCGAGCGGGAGCAGCGCGAGGCGCTGCGGCGCGAGTTTTCCGCGAACGTTTCGCACGAGCTCAAAACGCCGCTCACGTCGATCTCCGGTTTTGCGGAGCTTCTCGCCAACGGCATGGTCCCGCCGGAACGGGTAGGTGAGTTCGCCGGGGACATCTACAAGGAATCCCAGCGGCTCATGGCGCTCGTGGACGATATCATTGAGCTTTCCCGGCTGGAAGAGAACACCGCCCCGCCGGAGACGGAGCGCGTCGATCTTTATGCTCTCGCGGAGGAAACGCTCGCCTCGCTCCGCCCGGCGGCGGAGCGGCGGGACGTGACGCTCACGCTCTGCGGCGGGGAGGCCGTCGTGCAGGGCGTGCGCACGGCGCTGCAGGAGCTCGTCTATAACCTCTGCGACAACGCCGTGAAGTATAACCGTCCCGGCGGCAGCGTGGCCGTCACGGCGGAAAAGCGCGCCGGGGAAACGGTTTTGTCCGTGGCGGATACCGGCATTGGCATTCCGTATGAGCACCAAAACCGGGTGTTCGAGCGGTTTTACCGCGTGGACAAGAGCCACTCCCGTCAGCTTGGCGGCACGGGTCTCGGCCTTTCCATCGTGAAGCACGCCGCGGCGATGCACAAGGCGCGCCTCGAACTCTGGAGCGAGCCGGATAGCGGAACCAAAATTACCGTGCATTTTGACGGACAATAAGGCCTTTGAGAATCCCCGGCGCGGGTCAGAAGACCTGCGCCGGAGATTTTTTGCGCATTGTGCAAAGTGAATAAATTGAAACGTTTTATCCTATACAAAACCGGCATTTAGTTTGAAAAATTCCCTAAAAGGGTTGCGTTTTGTGGGATTTACTTCCTCCATTCCTATAGTACAATGAATATGCAATGAGTCGTAACGGCTCAAAACAAAAGGAGGAAATGAAGATGAAAATGAAGAAGCTCATGGCTCTGGTGCTGGCGCTGGTGCTCGCGCTTGCGGCGTGCGGCCAGACGAGCACTCCCGCCGAGAGCGGCAACACCGCAGCCCCGCCGAAGGCGAGCAGACCCTGATCGTCTATACCGCCAGAAGCGAGAGCTTGAACAACGCCGTCATCGAAAATTTCGAGGCGGACACCGGCATCCACGTCGAGGTCGTCACCGGCGGCACCGGCGAGGTGCTCAAGCGCGTGCGTTCCGAAGCTGCCAATCCCCAGGGCGATATCTGCTGGGCGGCGGACGAAGCCATGCTCAAGGATTACACCGACTGCTTTGAAGAGTATGTCTCCCCCGAAGACGCCAACATGATGGAAGGCTACAAGAACACCAACGGTTATTCCTCCCCCGCCTTCTGCGACCCCACCGTGTTCATCGTGAACACCGACCTTGCCGGTGATATCGAGATCAACGGCTTTGCCGACCTTCTCAACCCCGCTCTCAAGGGCAAGATCGCCGGCGGCGACCCCGTGAACTCCAGCTCCGCGTTCCAGTGCCTGATCGCCGGTCTCTATGACATGGGCAACGGCGACCCGATGTCCGACGCCGCGTGGGAATGGGCTGCCGGCCTTGTGGAAAATCTTGACGGCGTTGCTCTCACCAGCTCCTCGCAGGTCTACAAGGGCGTTGCCGAGGGCGAATACATCGTCGGTCTGACCTGGGAAGACCCCGCTGCCGCTTACGTCCGTGACGGCGTTGCCGTGAAGGTCGTGTTCCCGGAAGAGGGCGCTCTGATGTCCGGTCAGTGCGTGTCCATCATCAAGGGTGCTCCGCACATGGAGAACGCCAAGAAGTTTGTAGACTACATGCTCAGCGAGACCTGCCAGAACTACATCGGCCAGAACCTCACGGTCCGTCCGCTCCGCCAGAACGTCCAGCTCAACGACAGCCTGACGCCGTGGAGCGAGATCACCCGTCTCGAGTCCTATGACGGCGTGTGGGTCGCCGCCAACAAGTCCGCCATCACAGAAAAATACAGCGAGTGCCTCGAAAACGTGGCTTAATTCGCAAAGATAGCATCCCGTGCGGGTCTGCGGCCGTGCGCCGCAGACCCGCACATTCTACAAAGAATCTCGCAGAGAAAGGGAACTGAAACGATGGGAGCCACCATTACCATTGAAAACGCCGTCAAGCGCTACGGCAACGACACGATCATCAACGGCCTGTCTCTGGAAGTCAAGCCTGGCGAATTTTTCACGCTGCTGGGACCCTCCGGCTGCGGCAAAACGACGCTTCTCCGCATGATCATCGGATTCAACTCCATCGAAGGCGGCACGTTCAAGATCAACGACCGCGTCATCAACGATACCGCGCCGGGCGGACGCTCTCGATCCGCGTGCAGGCGGAGCACCGGGACGATACGCTGCGCTTCATCGTAACGGACGACGGCGCGGGCATCCCCGCCGAACGCCTTTCCGAGCTGCGCGAGAGCTTTGAACGCGATCTCACGAACGAATATACCGCCCATGTGGGGCTTTATAACATTCAGAAGGTCATTCGTCTGACCTACGGCGCGCCCTACGGCGTGCAGATCGAGAGAACAGAGGGGCAGGGCACTGCCGTGATGCTCACCATCCCCTATGAAGTGGAGGAAAACGAGGGATGCTGAAGGTTTTGCTGGTGGAGGATGAAAATCTGATCCGCCGGGGACTGCAATACAAAATGGACTGGACGGAGGTCAACTGCGTGGTCGTCGGCGAGGCAGCCACCGGACGGGAGGGGCTGGCCCAGATCAAAGCGCTGCGCCCGGATATCGTCATCACCGATATCCGCATGCCCAATATGGACGGGCTGGAAATGCTGCGCGAGGGGCGCAGCGTCTGCCCGTTTCATGCGATCATCATCTCCGGCTACGGCGAGTTTGACTATGCGCAGCAGGCCATTCGGTTGGGCGTGGCGGAATACCTGCTAAAGCCCGTGGACGTGAACAAGCTCAAAAACTGCCTGCGCCGCATTGCCGCGGGAGCGCCGGACGGACGGAGCGGGGAGACGCCGGAGCCGGACGAAAAGCCCGCGCCGCTGCAAAATAAGTATGCCGAGGCCATGATGCAGTACATCCGGCAGCATTACGCCGAACACATCTCGCTCACCGACTTGAGCCAGCAGCTGAACATATCCTGTACGCACCTGAATGCCAAATTCAAGGCGGAAACGGGCTACACGTTCCACGATTTTTTGAATTACTACCGCATCCGGCGCGCCGTAGAGCTTCAGAAGCGCGGTGAGCGCAAGCTCTATGAGATCGCGGAACTGGTGGGGTTTTCCGATTACAAGTATTTCAACAAGGTCTATAAGAAGTATACCGGCTATTCGCCCAACGTGATCTTCCCGCGGGAGGACAAAAATGAATACATCCCCCCTCGCGCACATAGGATGTCCGCGAGGGGGGATAAATTTATGATGACAGGTAAAATCGGCGGTTTTCTCTCACGGCACAGCAAATTTACCTCCAGCGCGGCGCTCGTGCTTGCTGTCGCGGCGATCTTCGCGTTCGTATACTCTCCGCGTGTCGTCGGCGCGGCGGTCACGGAGCGGGAGCTGCCCGTATACAGCGTGGAGCGGGACGGAAAATTCGTGAGCCTTTCGTTCGACGCGGCCTGGGGCAACGAGGACACGCAGATGCTCATCGATATCCTTGCAAAGTACAACGTGAAAGCAACGTTCTTTGTCGTCGGCGAGTGGGTGGATAAATACCCGGAGAGCGTAAAGGCGCTCCACGACGCCGGGCACGAGGTGATGAACCATTCCGACGCCCATCCGCACATGGCGAAGCTCACCGCAAAGCAGATCATCGACGAGGTGAACCGCTGCAGTGACAAGATCGAGGCCGTCACCGGCGTGCGCCCGACGCTCTTCCGCTGTCCTTACGGCGAGTATGACGACAATGTCATCGGCACCGTGAACGGCATGGGGCTCACGGCGGTGCAGTGGGACACCGACTCGCTCGACTGGAAGAAGCTGACGGCGGGCGAAATCTACAAGCGTGTATCGTCCAAGGTGCAGCCGGGGAGCATCGTGCTGTTTCATAATGCGGGGCTGCATACGCCCGAGGCGCTTCCCTCCATCATTGAATATCTGCTCGCGGAGGGATATACGATCGTGCCGATCTCGGAGATACTGCTCACGGGCGACACCTACATCGACCACACCGGCCGTCAGCACGCCGCCGGCACATAAAAATAGCCGCTGTCCGATCGGATATGGGACAGCGGTTATTTTCACATTCCGGTATAAATATCTCCGGCCAGAAGGACAAGGCATTCCCGTTCTTCGCCGAGCGTATTCACATACGGGCTTACGGCGATGGGCATGGCGTAAACGTGGAAGGAATTGCCCCGCGTGAGCCGGTCAACGCTCCCGGGGACGATCACAAAGCACGGATACTGATAATTCCGGTCGGCAGCAAAGATGCAGGTCATCTCCGCGCCGCCGGGGACGAGAGCGCCGGTACGCGCCGTGATAATGCGCATGCCGTAGATCTCCATCCAGTACGGTTCCTCACGGAAGAAATCGTCGGTAAAGCACTGTGCGATCGAAGCGGTCTTGTCGAAAAGGTCCTTATATACGGAGTTGAAGAAATCCTGATGATCCTCCCGGTCCCAGAGACCGGCAGCCTCGCGCAGAAAGGCAAGCTGGCTCTCCGTGAGAGTGAACACCGGCTCGCACGTGCCGAGCGAGACGAGCGTTTCGAGCCCGTCGGGGGTGAAGCGCCCGGCGGTGAACGTGCCGGTGCGGGTGTAAAGGCTTTCCGCGTCGTAGACGAGCGATCCCGCGCCGTCCATGAGCCCCGCCGCCCATTCGCCCGTGTAGGTGAACGGAACGCCGGAATCGCTCTCGCCGGTGAAAACACCCTGACCGTCCGGCAGACCGTCCCGGCCGTCCCCGGCGTAGCTTCCGGCCGTTTCGCGGCCCTCTATGGAGACGATGCAGCGTTCATCCGTCAGCACGCCGAGGCCTGCGATCTCGCCGCCGCTCCAGCCGCCGTACCAGGTGAATTGCTGTCCGGCGGCGTTCACGCCGCCGAAGAGCCCTTCGCCCTCTGGCCCGGCGCTTTCCAGCGGGCCGGTATACATGCCGGAAAAGCGGCTGCCGTTGTGCAGGACCTCCCACGGCAGATCGGCCGCCTCGCCGCGCACCGCCGTGCCGCAGGAAAATTCGCCGGTGAACACCGCGCCCGAGGCGAGCGTGAACTCACCCTCGCCGTCCGGCGAGCCGGAAACGAGCGAACCGGTGTAGGTCCCTTCCTCCACGCGCCCGAAGAGCGCGGCGCGGCAGGGGATGTTTTCCCCATCGCCGGTGAGGATACGCTCTGCGGTGAGCGTCCCTTCAAACCGCCAGCCGTCGCCCTGTACGGCGCCGGTATAGACATCCTTGGAAAGCGTGCCGGTGAACGCTGCCGTTTCTTCGGGGAAGGAGAGCGTGAGCGGCTCGTCCGTCAGCTGCTTTGTGCAGCCGGTGAGAAGAAACAGCGAGAGCAGCGCCGAAAAAAGAAAAAATCGTTTTTTCATGTTCTGCTCCTTTCAGCCCGGCAGCAGCTCGCCTGCGAGCGAGCGCGGCAGCATATCGTCCGATACGGAAATTTCCTTGTATCCGTGGCGTTGGCGCGCCGCGTCGCTCATTTCGTAAAGATCGGAGTCTCCGCCGCGGTCGCGGTGCACGGCCATTTCGATCTCTACATCGTAGGTATACCGCTCGCCGCCGCGCAAAATCTCCACCCAGCCGTGCGGCGCGTCCGTATCGCCGTAGGTGCCGCTGACGATCTTTGCGTCATAGCCGAGCGCACGCGCTGCCGCCCAGAACGCCGAAGCGTAGCAGTAGCAGTTGCCGCGGCCGGTCGAATACATCGTGAGCGCTTCCTGTGTCGCCCAGCCGACGTCGCCGACCTTGTAGTAGTGGCGGCGGAGATACGTGAAACTGTCGCGGACATAAAGGTACATGGCCCGCAGCCGCTCGTCGCGGCTCATCGTGTCGTCGGTCGCCTCGCGGATGGCGGCGAGAACATAGCTGTCCAGTTCGGCGTTGCCGGAGGTGTAGCGCCCGGTGCTGTCAAAATAGAGCGAGCCGGAATAGGCGTTTTTGAGAAAATAGCCGTTCGCTCCGGCGTAGTAGAGCTGCGAATCGATCAAAACCGGCCCCTCGGCGGGACGGCCTTCCGGCCCGTCCCATACAATCGAGCCGTCCGCGGCGGTATATATGTCGCCGCTGGCCCATTCGCCGGGAATGACATCCGGATAAAACGCTGCTTCCACATCGGCGGCAGACAGAGAGAAGAGCCGGTTGAAGAACACCGCGGCCTCGGCGCGCGTCACGTTTTCGCCGCCGTGCAGCGCTATGGCGTTCATGGCGTCCGCTATGGCTTCTGCGGGAAAACCGTTTTCGAGAAGCACCGCGAGCAAATCTTCCGTGAGTGGGAGAGAAGGATCACCCACGGCGAGAGAGAGACCGGCAGCGCGCTCCACGGCATCGGCGGCTTCCCCAGCTGTCAGGGTGTCCGCACCGCGGAAAAGACCGTTTTCGCAGCGCATATACCCTGCGGCATACACCGGCGTGGCGGTTGGCTCCGGCGTCGGCTCGGCCGTTGTTTTCGGCACGGGCGGCGGCGTGACAGCTGCCGGGGTGGGTGTGCGGAGAAGCCCGACGCCGGGACAGAAGAGCACGAGCGCCGCGAGCAGCGCAACGACGAGCACCGCGCCCGCGACGATGAGCCGGACGGTCTTTTTCCGGTTTTTCACCGGTTTTTTTGTTTCGTTTACCTCGGCCATGAAACGCCTCCGAAAAAAGTGTGCAGGGACGCGCAAAGAATGAGCGGCGCGCGGAGCGCCGCTCAAAAAAGCCAAATGGCCTCGCCAGAGTTTGCGCCCGCAGACGCAAACGTGCGAGCGTAGCGAGTGCGCTGCGGCGAGCCGCTATCCCCTCAAACAAACCCCTCAACGAAGTGGGGTTTGTTTGACTTGCTTACAGTAGATGGACGCCGCGCCCCTTGCAAAGGTTCACGGTTTCTTCGTCCCAAATACCGGATTGTACCTCGCCGATGTGCGCACAGCCGATGAGCAGCATGCAAAGGCGCGACTGGCCGATGCCGCCGCCCATCGTGAGCGGCATTTCACCCGCGAGCAGCGCCTTGTGGAACGGCAGTTTCCGGCGGTCGTCGCACCCTGCGAGCGTGAGCTGGCGGTCCATGCTCTCGGGGCTTACGCGGATACCCATGGAGGACACCTCAAATGCGCGGTCGAGCACGGTGTTGCGGAAAATGATGTCGCCGTTCAGGTCCCAGTCATCATAGTCGGGGGCGCGTCCGTCGTGCTTCTTGCCGGAACGGAGCGTCTTGCCGATCTGCATGATAAAGCAGGTCGGGTGCGTTTTAGTGTACTCGTTCTCGCGCTCGGAGGGCGTGAGATCGGGATACATGTCCTCCAGCTCCTGGCTCGTGATGAAGGAGACGTCGCGGCTCAGATGGGCGCGCAGCTGCGGAAATTCCCATTCCAGCTCGTCGCCGGTCATGCAGATGGCCGTAACGATGCGCCGCACGGCGTCCTTAAGATAGTCAAAATTGCGGTCCTCCTCACGGATGACCTTCTCCCAGTCCCACTGATCCACATAGACCGAATGGATGTTGTCAAGCACCGCTTCATCGCGCCGGATGGCGTTCATGTCGGTGTAAAGGCCCTTGCCCTCATAGAAATTGTACTCGCGCAGCGCCCAGCGCTTCCACTTGGCCAGAGACTGCACGACCTGGCACTCCGCGCCGCCCACGGCGGGGACATCAAAGGAGACCGGACGCTCAATGCCGTTCAGATCATCGTTCAGGCCGGTGTCGGTGCGCACGAACAGCGGCGCGGACACGCGCTTGAGATTCAGCGCCGAGCCCAGATTCTTTTGAAAGCTCCTCTTGATGAATTCGATGGCTCTCTGCGTCTCATAGACGTTCAGCCGGGGTGTGTACCCTTCGGGAATAATGCAGCCGCTCATGTTTACCCCTCCTTGTTAAAATTTTTATGAGATATGCGCGGCAAAAAAACAAAACTAAATTTCATACGCTTCGGCGAGCTTCCGGAGATGCGCGCGCAGCGCTTCCACGGCGCTCTCCGGCGAAAGGAGCTTCATATCCCCGCCGAACGAGCAGAGCCAGCCGAAAAACGGCGCGCTAACCGCCACCGGTACGGTCACGGTGAAATATCCCTCGCGCGAGGGGATGAGCATGGTATCGGTACCGAACCGGTCGATCACGGCCCCGGCGAGCGCATCGCGGCATTCGAGCCGTATGTTCTCCGGTGTGCCGGAAAACATGCCGAAATGCGCGCTCGTATATTCGCTCATGTCAAGCGCGGCGAACGCCTCGCGCCCTTCGCGCCCGTCCCCGGCGGTGCAGAGATCGGAGAGCTTGTCCACGCGGTAATGCCGGATGGCGGAAGCGCCGCTGTCGTAGCCAATGAGATAATAGTTCTCATCGTCCCACAGCAGGGCGTAGGGACTCACGTCGTACCACGCACCGCCGCGGCGCAGGATGCGCTGACCGCGCCCGTCGTACCCGGCGTAATGAAACTGGATGCGCTTGTCGCCGTTGATGGCGGCGTGGAGCTCGTCCACCAGATAGTATATGGATTCGTTCATCGTCTTGATGCGGTTCTTGACGACGACCTGCCGCCGCAGCCCCTTGGCCTGATGTACGCTGGCCAGTCCTTCGAGCTTTGCGATCAGCTCCAGCGACTTTTTGCGCGTGATGAATCGGGAGGACTGCACGCTGTCGGCGAGCAGCCGGAGCTCCGGGAGCTGAAACACCCGCTCGCCGATGTACCAGCAGGTGATGTTCCCGTCCCGAACGCGGATCAGATCCAGACCAAAGGATTGCAGGGCTTCCAGATCACTGTAAATGCTCTTGCGCTCGGCGCTGATGCCCTCCGAGGCGAGATACTCCATAAGCTGTGCCGTTGTGACCGGATGCGCTTCATCGGAATAGCGTTCGAGATACTGCCGGAGAAGCAGCAGCTTGAGCTTCTGGTTGGCGGAGCGCGCCACGGCGGATCCCTCCCACGAAAAATGTTTTTGTCATTATAATACCAAATCTTTCGCAATGCAATGGGTAAAAGTCATTGAATCCGGGCTCGGAAAAGATTATAATAAAGAAAAATGACGAAACCTTTGCGCGGCGCCGCTAAAAAAGAGCTTTCCCCGCGGAAAAGAGAAAACCGGAGCAATTTATGGAAAACCATCGTTTTTATCTTTCGACGATCGCTGCCGACGCCGCCGGCACCGCGCGGCGGTACGGTCTCGGGCTGGAGATCGCGGAATACTGCACCGCTTACAACATGGACGAGCACTTTCCGGAAACGGACGCGGCGGTGCGCGGAAAGCTCGCGGGGATCGCGCGCGTGACGCTGCACGCGCCGTTTAATGAGCTTTTCCCCTGCGCCATCGACCCGCGCGCGAGAGTGCTCGCTGCGGACCGCTTCCGCGAGGCAGTCGCCCTTGCGAAGGGGTACGGCGCGGAAAAGGTCGTCATCCACGGCGGATATAACCCCAAAATGTACTATCCTTGCTGGTATACGGAGCAGTCGGTCCTTTTCTGGAGGGACTTCCTGCGCGATGACCCCGGCGTGGACATTGTGCTCGAAAACGTGCTCGAGGAAGAGCCGGAGTATCTGCTGGACATCGTCCGCGCGGCGGATCATCCGCGGCTGGGGCTATGTCTCGACGTCGGCCACGCGAACGCCTATTCCGCCGTTCCGGTGCTCATGTGGCTTGAACGCTTCGCGCCGCATCTCCGGCATTTCCACCTGCACAACAACGACGGCTCGTTCGACGCCCACGCCCCGCTCGACGAGGGCGGCATCCCAATGAAGGAATTTATGCAGAGAGCGATCGCACTCTGCCCGGCGGCGACGTTCACGCTCGAGCTGCCGGAGGATGCCGCGCGCGGCGCGGACTGGCTTGCGGAAAACGGATTCATCACCAAGGAGACAAACGCATGACACTCAGAGAATGGACAGCAAAGATCGCGCCGCCGGATGCTGCGGCCATGGAAGAAGCGCGCCGCCGTCAGGCGCAGCTTGCCAAGCCCCCCGGCAGTCTCGGGCGGCTCGAAGAGCTCTCCGTGCAGCTTGCGGGGATCACCGGGCGCGTGCATAACAGGATCGAAAAGAAGCATCTGCTCGTTTTCGCCGCCGACAACGGCGTCGTGGACGAGGGCGTTTCGAGCGCGCCGCGCTCCGTGACGCTCTCGCAGACGATCAACCTTACGCGCGGCAAGACCGGCGCGGCGACGCTCTGCAAGCATTTCGGCTGCGAGATCACCGTCTGTGATGTCGGCGTCGCGGCGGACATCCGCGAAAAGGCGGTGCTGTGCCGCAAGATCGCTTACGGCACAAAGAATATCGCCCGCGGCAGCGCCATGACGCGCGAAGAGTGCGAGCGCGCGGTGCTCACGGGCATCGAGCTTGCCGCGGAAACGGACGCGGACGTGCTCGGCGTCGGCGAGATGGGCATCGGCAATACGACAACGTCCTCCGCCGTGCTCGCGGTGCTGCTGGGTGCGCCCGTAGAGACCGTGACCGGACGCGGCGGCGGTGTAACGGATGAAGCGTTCGCCAGAAAAAAGGCCGTCATACAGAGAGCCATCGAGATCAATGCGCCGGACAGGAACGACGCGCTCGACGTGCTCGCAAAGGTCGGGGGCTTTGATCTCGCCGCCATGTGCGGCGCGTTCCTCGGCGCGGCGGCAACGCGCCGCCCGGTCGTGATCGACGGACTCATCTCCGCCGTGGCGGCGCTCTGCGCCTGCCGGATCTGCCCGGACGTGCGCGCGTATCTTGTGCCGAGTCACGCCTCCTATGAGATCGGCTATAAGCTCGCCATGGACGAAATGGGGCTGGAGCCGATGCTGCTGCTCGGCATGCGGCTCGGCGAGGGGAGCGGCTGCCCGCTCGCCTTCGAGGTGCTGGATGCCGCCTGCGCCATTATCAACGACATGGCGACGTTTGACGAGGCCGGCATCGACAACGGCTATCTCGACGAGATCCGCGAAGGCGATAAATTCACCGTGGAGGGCGCGCAATGAAAGCATTTATCTCCGGCGGCGCGAAAAACGGAAAGACCACGCTCGGACAGGATCTCGCGGTATACCTCGCCGCGGGGGAAAAGCATTACTATGTCGCCACCATGATCTCCGCCGACGCCGAGGACGACGAGCGCATCCGCCGCCACATCGCCGACCGCGCGGGGCTGGACTTTGAAACGATCGAGTGCCCGCGGCACATTCTCTCGTGTCTGGATACCGCCGACAGAAACGGCGTATTCCTGCTTGACAGCGTCACGGCGCTGCTGCAAAACGAAATTTTCCCGCCAGAAAAAGACTACGCGCTTGACCTTCCCGCAGCGGAGCGATGCGCGCGGGAGCTGCTGGAATTTGTCCGCTCGGTGCGCAGCGCCGTGCTCGTGAGCGACTATATTTCCTCGGACGCCGGGGAGTACGATTCCATGACCGAGCAGTACCGCCGCGCCCTGGCCGGGATCGACCGGATGCTCGCGCGCGAGTGCGATACGGTCGTGGAGCTTGCCGCCGGGCGGCGCATCGTCCATAAGGGGGTGCTCCCGTTTTGAAAAAGTATCTGCACGCTCTGGCCATGTGCCGGAGCATGTTCTGCGCTATCCCGTGCCTTTGGCGCGTGTGGGACGAGGAAGCGCGCGATAAAATGCTTTTGTTCCTGCCCGCCGTCGGGCTGGAGATTGGCGCGATCTGGGCGCTTCTCGCCTGGCTCTGCCGGTATCTGGCGCTCCCGGCGCTCGTGCAGGGCGCCGTGCTCGGCGCGTATCCGTTTATCGTGACGGGCTTCATCCATCTCGACGGCTTCATGGACGTGACCGACGCCGTGCGCTCCTGCCGCGATCTTGCGCGGCGGCGCGAGATTTTGAAGGATTCCCACGTCGGCAGCTTCGCCGTCATCGGCGTCGTGCTGCTCGCGCTGTGTCAGACGGCGCTCTTCGCTTCGGCAAAGGCGGCGGCAAGCCTCTGGACGCTTGCGCTTCTTCCGGCAATCAGCCGGTGCGGTTCGGCGCTCGCCGTAACGGTGCTGCGCCCCATGTCCACGAGCCAGTATGCTGCGCAGAAAAAGCCGAAGTCGCACATCATCGTTCTCTGTGCGCAGCTCGCGGTGTATCTCGCGGCGGGCTTTTTTGCCGGATGGAAAACGGGGCTGGCGCTCTGCGGCTGCCTTGCCGGGTACGCGCTCGCCCTCCGGAAAGCGTTCCGATCACTCGACGGCATGAACGGCGATATTTCCGGCTACGCGCTCACGCTCTCCGAGCTCTGCGGCGCGGCGGTCTGGGCGCTCATCTGAAAGAAAAGGAGAAACACCATGGTTTTCATTTTCGGCGGTGCCTATCAGGGCAAGACCGATTTTGCCAAAGAAGCCTTCTCTCTCGCAGAGGAGGACACCTTTTCCTGCTCCGGCACGGAGATCGATTTCTCCCACCGGTGCGTGGATGATATCGAAAACTTCACGCTCGCCTGCACCCGCGCGGGGATCGATCCGGTCGAGTATTTTCGCGCGCACAAGGAAAACTGGAAGGACAGTATTCTGATCTGCCGGGACATGTTCTGCGGCGTTGTGCCGATGGGCGCGGAAACGCGCGCGTGGCGGCAGGATACCGGCCGCCTTACGCAGTATTTAAGCCGCGAGGCCGAGCGTGTGAGCCGCATTTTCTGCGGTCTGGAGCAGCGGCTGAAATGAAGATCCTTCTGCTGCGCCACGGTATTACCGAGGCGAACGAAAAGCATCTCTACTGCGGCAGCACCGATCTGCCGCTCTCTCCGGCCGGGCGCGCCGCGCTGCGGCGGCAGAAAATGCCCGCACCGGGCACGCGATTTATTTCGAGCGGCATGCGCCGCTGCAATGAAACGCTCGAAGCGCTCTTCGGCGCCGTGCCTTATGAGATCGAGCCGGACTTCCGCGAAATCAACTTCGGGGATTTTGAAATGAAGAGCTACGAGATGCTGAAGGATGATCCCGCTTATCAGGCGTGGCTCACCGGCGATAACGAGAAAAACGTCCCGCCGCACGGCGAGAGCGGGGAGCATATGACGAAGCGCGCCCTTACCGCCTTCGCGCGTGTACAGGAGGCTGGGCGCGCCGCCGTGATCGTAACGCACGGCGGCGTGATCGCGGCGATCATGGCGTATCTTTTTCCCGAGGGAAAAAACCGCTACGAGTGGCAAAGTCCGAACGGCGGAGGGTATGTGATCGAAGACGGAAAGTATACGCTGTTTTCCCCGCGCTGACCGGCAAAAAGCCGTTGAAAGAGCAGCCTTTTGCCTGTATAATGAAACTGTTATGAACGTTTATGTGCTGGACACTGCACCGCTGCGCGGCCGCGAGCGGGAAGCGCTCGCACTGCTGCCGGAAGAGCGCCGGGAAAAGGCGCTGCGCATCCGGAGAGAGGAAGCGCGGCTGCGGAGCATCGGCGCAGCGCTTCTGCTGCGTGCGTCGGGGATCGAGCCGCCGTTTGCCTACGGCGGACACGGAAAACCGTACATCCCCGGCGGGCCGCATTTCTCGCTCACGCACAGCGGTATGCTTGCCGCGCTTGCCGTGTGTGAGACATCTGTGGGGCTGGATATTGAGAAGATCGCGCCCGTGCGCCGCACCGCGGCGCGTGCTCTCACGACCAAAGAGCGGGAATATATGGAAGCGGACCCGGAGCGGCGCTTTGCCTATCTCTGGACACGTAAGGAAGCCGCGCTCAAATGCACCGGTGCGGGGCTCTCGCAGCCGATGAACGCCTTTTCCGTGCTGGGGGATACGGCGTCGCCGGATGGGGCGCCGCTCTCGCTCTGTACCGTGAAATACGGAAACTATATGCTGTCAGCGGCGGTCTCGGCGCATTCGGCGGTATTTGTGCCGCAGCGCGTCGATGCGCTGGAGCTTCTGTAAGGAGGATACGCTTATGGAACTGAGAGAAACCGGAAAACCGGGCGCGGCTGCCGTGCTGCTCTGGCCGGACGACGGCTCGGACGCCGTCGTGTTTGCCCCGGTCGTGCACTCGCTGGAAACATCCTGCCGTGTGCTCGTTCCCGTCTTCACGCCGGAGGAGCTGTTTCCTGCGCGTGTCGCCGCAGTGGAAAGCGCCCTGCTCGCCGGGTATGACGGGCGTATCTGGGGCGCTTACGGACTACGCCGCGGCGGAAGCGCGATCCTCTCGCTTCTCGCAGGGGACAAGGTGCGCGTGCGTACCAGTGTCGTTGAAGGGGCGGTGGAGGTCCCCGCGCAGGGATTGCGGGAATTTTCCGGTACGCTCTTCCATTGGAAGGGCAGCAAGGATAAGGGCGCGCAAAAATCGTGGGAGGCGCTGCATAAGGCGTTTCCGGCGCTCCGCTCGCTCACGCTGCGAAAGCTCAAGGCGGGGCAGGACGTCGCATCCATCCGGCCGGATATTATGGCAAAACGCCTTTTGAAAGCCTTCGGCAGCGCAGGCACGGTCCGCGTGAGCACGCTTGTGCCGCACAGCGCCTCGCGCGTCTGGCGGCAGCTCAACCGCCGCCCGGCGGGAAAGGCGCTCGGACGGCTCCGGACGATGCAGCCGCTCCGCCGCACCGACGAGGACCGCACCCAGATCATCGAGGGAGCAGCAAAGGGGATCGCGCTCTGGAGCCACATGACCCGCGTGGAGCCCTGCGGGGAGTACGGCGCGGTGTGCGTCGATCAGGTGGAGATCTCCGCCGGAAAGCTCACCCCGGCCGCGATGCGCGTCGCGGAAATCTATCTGAAAGCGGTACAGAAGAGCAGAAACCGCCAAATGAGAAAAGAGTGACGGATTATAAAAAAATCGGAAACAGATGCACTGTTTCCGATTTTTTTGCGAAATTTGTTCATTTACCTATTGAATGTTCGGCTCTTGTGGATTATAATTTCCAGTGTATGATAAATAACAAACCCATCGAGGAGGAACCGGATAAATGGCAGAACGGGAAACCGAAGACCGTCGAGTACGGAAAACAAAAAAACAGCTTCGCGGCGCGCTTACGTCGCTGCTTCTTGAAAAGGACATCAGCCGCGTCACGGTGCGCGATGTGGCAGATCTCGCGGACGTGAACCGCGGCACATTTTATGCGCACTACAGCGATGTGTACGATCTTCTCCACCAGCTCGAGGACGACCTCCTGCGCCGTCTGGACGATGTCGGCAGCCGCCACAACGCCCGCCAGTCGGACGGGAAAACGTTCCGGTATCTGACCGACCTTTTCACGCTTGCGAGCGAGTATTCGGACATTTTCTACACGCTTTACTGCCGCAGCGGAGATTCCGAATTCCAGGACAAGATCTTCAATAAGCTCAAGTACCAGTACCTTTATGAGTTCCTGTCCATCTTCGGCGGGAGCGAATCCGAAAAGCTGGACTACTGCGCTTCATTCATCGTGGCCGGCATGTGCACGCTCGCCAAGGTGTGGATCGAAAACGGTATGCGCGAAACGCCGGAGGAAATGGCGCGTCTTGGCGGCGCGTTCGTGATGCACGGCGTCGAAATGCTCCAGTGATATGAACATCGTCCATGTTCTGGAAGCGGGTATGCTTGTCTGCTTCGGAGTCTCGTGGCCGTTCAACATCGCAAAGTCCCTCCGTTCCCGCACCGCGAAGGGCAAGAGCGTCATTTATGAGATCCTTGTCGTTGTCGGCTATTTCTTTGGACTGGCCGCAAAGATCATCCTCGGCGACGTGAACTACGTGATGATTTTCTACATTGTGGATATCCTCATGGTCACGACCGACATCATCCTGACGTTCCGCAACCGCCGTCTCGACCGCGAGCGCGACGGCTGATCATCCCTGCTGTACTATAACAATAAAGACCGGAGAAAAGCCATGCAAACGGCAGTTCTCCGGTCTTTTATATAAACAATGTAAGAAAAAATTCGTGCTTATTGTAAAATAGGGGGAGATATGATATTCTTTTACCGAACCTAAACACGTTCCGGCGGGAAAGCAAAAGGTCCCGCTCATCGGCGGGACCTTTTGCTTTCACACACTGTGAATCCGCAACTCAATGCGGTAAGGGCGCAGAACGCTTATTTGAACTTGTAGTGTAATCCCAAGTGGTAGTAGGGATCATCTATATTTTTAGCATATTTTTGGAATTTGTCAATAGAGGAGGACCAAAAATGGAAGAGAGAGGATCAAACCGGATAAATTCTCCGTATTTTATCGGCCTTGATGTAGGTACAAATTCCGTGGGCTGGGCAGCGACTGACCAGGAATACAACGTTCTCCGATTCAAAGGAAATTCCATGTGGGGCGCAAGACTGTTCGACGAAGCAAAACCGGCGGCGGAGCGTCGTATGGCGCGTGTTGCCCGCCGGCGTCTGGAGCGGAGAAAACAGAGACTTCTGTATCTGGAAGAATTCTTCTCTGCGGAGATCGGAAAGACTGACCCGCTCTTTTTCCGACGACTGCATGAAAGCGCGCTTTTTCCGGACGATAAGACATCCGGAACCGGGAAGTACGCGCTTTTCAATGACCCGGACTTCACTGACCGCGATTATCTGCGCCGGTACCCCACGGTGTACCACCTGCGCAGCGAGCTGGTGCATTCTTCCGAACCCCATGATCCGCGACTTGTGTTTCTGGCGCTTCACCATATCATCAAGCACCGCGGCCATTTTCTCTATGAAACCTTGGAAAACGGCGATGAGTGCTTGACTGTGGATGCGGCATTGCAGGAACTAAAAGAATATCTGGCGGAAGAAATGGAAATCAATTTCGTACCGGATGCTGCCTTTGCTGCAATCCTTTTCAATCGTGAGCTGCGCATTTCCCAGAAAAAAGCCGCATTGCGCGCGGCTCTGGGCACATCGACGGTGACGGACGGAAGCGGCGCGGATCTGAAAGCCATAGCCGACCTTCTTGCCGGGGCAAAAGTAAAGCTCGCTGCAATTTATGATGATCCGGAACTGAAGGACGCAGAGCCCGCAAGCGTTGCGCTGAGCGACGACCTGGACGCAGTGTTTGACGCTCTCTCATCGACTCTCGGTGAGCGGGCGGAACTGCTGCTTGCAGCGAAAAAGGTTTTTGACGCGGCGCGTCTTTCGGAAATGCGCGGCGGAGAAGAGTATCTCTGCGACGCGAAAGTCTGCCAATATAACAAGAACCACGCCGGTCTCCGTGCGCTGAAAGCCTATGTGAGAGAAGCGACGCCGGATCGATACCGGAACATATTCTATAAAAACGCGAAGTATCCGAATAACTATGCCGCCTACAGCCGCTATCGATCGGAGAGCGGCGACAAGACCTGCAAACAAGAGGACTTCTGTGCGTTTCTTAAATCTGTACTTCCAAAACCGGCGGCGGAACATCCGTTCGCGCCGCTGTATGCACAGATCGAGGAGAAGACGTTCCTTCCGCGGCTGACCGGCAGTGAAAACGGCATTATCCCCTATCAGCTCCATCGTCAGGAGCTGCGAAAGATCCTGGATAATGCATCGGCGTATCTGCCGTTTCTGCTGGAAGAAGACGCGGACGGCATCTCCGTACGCGAGAAGATCGAAGCGGTGTTTTCCTTCCGCGTGCCGTATTACGTCGGGACGATGAAAGGTCCTTGGGCGGCGCGGACCGGAGAGAAGGTCTATCCATGGAATTTTGAAAGAGTTGTGGATCTGGACGCGAGCGCGGCGGCCTTTCTGAAAGACCTGATCGGAAAATGCACCTACACCGGCGCGCCGGTGCTGCCGAAGGACTCGCTGCTGTACAGCGAATTCATGCTTCTCAACGAGCTGAACCCGCTGCGTCTCAACGGAAACGAGCTCCCGGTCAGCGTAAAACAGAAGCTCATAGAAGATCTTTTTAAAAAGGAAAACCGCCGGGTAACGAAAAAGAGGATCCTGGATTATCTGGTCATGCATGGGTATGCCGCTAAAACCGATGAGATCAGCGGCATCAACGATACGGTAAAGACCCGCTTGAGATCGTACCACGATTTTGCGCCGCTGTTTCCCAAGCTCGGCGAAGAGGCGGTCGAGAAGATCATAGAGGGAACGCTTGTCTATAACGGCGATAAGCGTATGCTGCGACGTTGGCTGAAAAAGAATTTCCCCGTGCTGAGCGATGACGAACTGCAGAGGATCTGCCGTCTGAAATATGCCGATTGGGGACGTCTTTCCGGAGAATTTCTTACGGAGCTGTATTCCGCCGCCGACGAGCGGGGAGAGGCGCAGAATATTATAGGCTTTCTGCGAAATACCAATCTCAATCTCATGCAGCTTCTCCATGACCCGAGATATAAAAATCTGGCGGAGGCGGCGGAGGAGCGGCGGCATGCCCGGTTCGGCGGCGACAGTCTCCGAGCGCAGCTGGACGAAATGTACATTTCTCCCGCCGTGCGCCGCAGCATCTGGCAAACGTTGAAGATCACCGACGAGATCGCCCATATCCGCGGCGGCGCGCCGGAGAAGATCTTCGTTGAGGTTGCTCGCGGCGAGGATAAGGAGAAGAAGGGAACACGAACCAAATCCAGAAAAGAGCGGCTGATGGAGCTTTATAAAGCGTGTGGGGAGGATAGTGGCACGCTTTACGATCGGCTGGCGGCCACGGATGAGGGCAATCTGCGGAAAGACAAGCTGTTCCTTTACTATACGCAGTTCGGGAAATGCATGTATTCCGGTGAGCCCATCGATCTGGAAACGGCGCTGCGCGATGATACAACGTATGATATCGATCACATCTTCCCGCGTTCCCGGATCAAGGATGACAGCATCGATAACCGCGTGCTGGTCAAGAGCGTTCTTAACCGTGAAAAGACGAACGCCTATCCGATCTCGCAGGATATCCGCAGCAAAATGCTTCCGTTCTGGACCATGCTGCATGATAAGGAAATGATCAGCGATAAAAAGTTCGACCGTCTGAAACGAAATACGGAACTGACGGATGACGAGCTGGCAGCCTTCGTACAGCGCCAGCTTACCGAGACGCAGCAGTCCACAAAAGCGCTTGCGCAGCTTTTGAAGGGGAGATATCCGGAAGCGGAGATCGTATACTCCAAGGCGGGCAACGTTTCGGAATTTCGGCAGGAGTTCGGCCTTCTCAAGTGTCGTGAGGTGAACGACCTGCACCATGCCAAGGACGCCTACCTGAATATCGTTGTCGGCAACGTATATAAGACAAAGTTTACCGACCGCTTTTTCCTGAATATCCGAAAAGAGAATTACAGTCTCAAAAAAGTCTTTGACTGGGACACGCCGGGCGCGTGGAAAGCGGACGGGACGAGCATCACCACGGTAAAAAAGTACATGGCGAAGAATAACCCCATCGTCACCCGCATGCCGCGAGAGGAGAAGGGGCAGCTCTTCAATCTGAACATCATGCCCGCCGGACAGGGGCAGCTTCCCATCAAAGCCGGGAAGCCCATTGAGAAATACGGCGGATACAACAAGCTGGCCGGCTCGTATTACTGCGTTGTGGAGCATACGGAAAAGAAAAAGCGCGTTCGCTCCATCGAAACTGTGCTGCTCTATGCCCGCAGTTTGTATGAAAGCGATCCGGTAAAGTATTGCCGTGAGATACTCGGCCTTGCGGATCCAGCGATCGTTGTGCCGAAGATCCGCATAGATGCCCTTCTGGAATTGGATGGTTTCCGGCTTTATCCATCGGGAAGAACCGGTGATATGATCGTCTACAAGCACGGATACCCGCTTGCCATCGGCGCTGAAAGGGAGCGTTACATCCGCAATCTGACAAAATACATAGAACGCTGTACAAAGATCGAATATCCGGCAACGGCCTATGACGGGATCAGCGCGGAAGAGAACGCAGCGCTGTACAACTGGTTTATCGACAGACTGGGAAGCAGTGTGTACGGAAAGCTCATGCCGTCTCTCCTTGCAAATCTGAAAGCCGGCACCGAGACGTTTGAAAAGATGAGTATCCTCTCACAGGCGAAAACATTGATGGAGATTTTGAAAGCATTCAAGTGCGATGCGCAGAACCCCAACCTGAAAGAGCTTTGCGGCAAGGGACTCGTTGGGAGAATCCAGAAAAAATCTGCTCTGCAAGGCTTCCAAACGGCGTATCTCATCCATCAATCGCCGACTGGCCTGTACGAGTACCGCACCGATCTTCTGCATTGAAAAACCATGAGCTGGCGGGTCGTAACGGTGTCCAGCCTTTCAAAGCTGGACTATAAAATGGACTATCTCGTCGTGCGCAATGCCGACGGCGTAAAACGCATTCACCTGAGCGAAATATCCGTTTTGATGATCGAATCCACGGCGGTCTCGCTGACGGCCTATCTGCTGTGCGAGCTGACGAAGCGAAAGATCGACATCCTCTTCTGCGATGAGCGCCGCCTGCCTTATGGGATGCTTCTGCCGCTCCATGGCAGCCATAATGCCAGCTTGAAGCTCCGCGAGCAGATCCAGTGGAAAGAACCGGTCAAGGCGGCGCTATGGGCGGAGATCGTCCGGGAGAAGATCGTCGGACAGATCGCCGTGCTGGAGTCCGAGGACTGCGCAGAGGCGGCGTCACTTCTGTGCGGTTATCTGGAAGAAGTACAGCCGGGCGACACAACAAACCGCGAGGGTCATGCGGCTAAGGTGTATTTCAATGCGCTTTTCGGAAAGGCGTTTTCCAGAGAGCAGGAAAACGCCTGGAATGCCGCGCTTGATTACGGATACAGTATCGTTCTTTCCGCCGTGGCGCGGGAGATCGTTTGCTGCGGATATTCCACGCAGCTCGGTGTGTTCCACGATAATATGTTCAATAAGCTGAATCTGGCGTGCGACCTCGTGGAGCCGTTTCGCCCGCTGGTCGATCATGCCGTGCGGCAGATGGCGCCGGAAAAGCTGGAGCATGACGAGAAAATGAAGCTGGTGCGGATATTGAATCGCCAGATCATGATCGACGGCAGCCGCCAGTATATGCTCAATGCGATCCGTATATTTGTAAAAAGCACTATGGATGCAATGCGGGAGGAAAACATCTCTTCCGTTCGGTGGCCGGTGTATGAGCTACAGATTTATGCGAATGATGATCTTCTTTGACCTTCCTACCGATACGATCAAGGATCGGCGGGAGTATGCCCGATTTCGTAAATATCTTATAAAAAACGGCTTTGTTATGATGCAGGAGTCGGTGTACTGCAAACTGATCCTGAACCAGAGTGCGGTGCGCCCGGCAGCGGACGGTATACGCAAAAACCGTCCGCCCAAGGGTCTCGTGCAGATGCTGTGCGTCACGGAAAAGCAGTATGCAGGTATGGAATACATCGTGGGCGTCGGCGAGAGCGACGTGCTCACAACAGACGAAAGGTTTGTGGAACTATGATGTTGGCACACCCGCTCCTGCAAAGTCCGATCGAGTTCAGAGAAAACCATATACCGGTCCTTGTCGTGGAGAATGGACGGCTGTTTCGCCAGCTGATCGCCGATCTTCTGGCGCAGGAAAACGGAGAACCGGGAGAGTTTGCGCTTTCCGAAAACTCCGGCCTGATAGAGATCGGGAAAAATGTGCAGATAACGCTGAACCCCCTTTTTCCGGAACTGGACGGACGACGCATTCAGACAAAGATCCAGCAGATGGCAGTGACGGCGGCGGAAGACCAGCCGGCAAAAACGGCGGAATGCCTTGCTGTACTGAACGATTACGGCGCGGCGCTCACCGCGGCCATTCCCTTCAATGTCACCTTTTCCGAGATAGAGAGCGCCGACGATGTGGTAAAAGCGCTGGCATTTCATGCGGATACCGAAGAAATGTCCGTTCCGGAACAGCTGCTGGAAATGATGCGGCTGCACAGAGAGTGCTTCCGGAAACGGCTTTTTGTGTTTGTGAATCTCAAGGCATTCCTGTCGGAAGAGGAAATAACTCTTTTCTATCAGTCGGTATTCTATGAAAAACTGTCCGTTCTCCTGCTGGAGAGTGGACAGAGAGAGCTGGTCAGACCGTGTGAGGAGGTGCGGATCATCGACAAAGACCTTTGCGAATTTTGATTCATGTGCTATAATCGTTTTGCTGCCGCCGGATACTCTGTTGTAGTGTCGGAGTGCTGCTCCAAACCGTAGGAAAACAGCGGGTTTTCCCATTTTTCAGAACGAAATACACGCTGTTTTGAAATTTGAGGTTTGAGAGTAGTGTAA
>DHKA01000012.1:0-19176 GCA_002404605.1 Clostridiales bacterium UBA4706
CACCGCGTTTTTCGACAGGCTGAGCCCGCCGCACGATTCCGTGCGGCGGGCTGTTTTTCGGTATCTTATTCGAGAGAGAGCGTGCAGTCATGCCCGGTGTCGGTACGGGCGATGAGCGCGGTGAGCTTTTCAAAGAGCGTTTCACCTTCGCCCCGGCGCGCCTCGGCGAGAAGCGCCTCCATGCGCGGGCGGTTGTTCGGGTGGCAGCGGCGCAGGAGCTTTTCATAATACAGCACCGTGGCGCCGTAACCGAAGTCCTCGCGGCTCTTTTCCGAATTGAGCCAGCGGATGTGCAGCCGCGCACCCGCCGGGATCTTTCCGATGCCGCCGCCGAGCAGGTCGTTGAGCGCATCGAGACTGCGCACGGTCTCGTCCGGTCCCACATCAAAGAGACGGTTGAACTCGCGGAACAGGCCGTCCATCGTGGAGAAGTTTGCCCCGTCGATCACGAGAGTACGGCGGCGTCCGTCGTCCGGTTCGGCCGCCGCAGCTGCCGCGGCGCTCCGGCTCGTTCCCTTGCCGCCGCTCTTTTTCGCCCGGGCCTTCCCGATATAGTCCCGGAGGTCGGCGGTATAGAAGCTCTCCGGGATACGGTTGGAGATCGCGTATCCGGCAAAGCCGCCGATCGAGCCGGTGATCACACCGCCGAGCACGTCGGTAGCGTAATGTACGCTGAGATAAATGCGCGAGACGCCCATCGCAAGCGCGAACAGCAGCGCCGTCCAGCTGACCTTTTTGTTGCCGCGGAGGAACACCGCAAGCGAGGCCGCCATTGCCGCGGTCATATGGCCCGAGGGGAAGCTCTTGTCGCTTTCGGTATGCTTGCCGAGCATTTCCCAATACTGCTGGAAGATACTGCCGTCGTGCGTATACGGGCGGGGCCGTGCGACAAGCGGTTTAAAGCAGACGTTTGTTACCAGAGCGCCTATGGCGAGCGCGAGCAGCATCGTTGTGCCGTACCGCCGCGTTTTGCGGAAAAGCATTAACGCGATCGAGAGCAGGATGAGGAAGATGCCCCCTTTGCCGAGGAGCGAGATGAACGAGAGGAATGGGGTGAAGAACCACCCGGCAGCGACGTAGAGCTGATGGATCGCGGTTGCGACCGCTTCGTCAAAGCCCGCGAAGACCGTATTCAGCCACAGCGCCAAAGCCGTGAGTTGCATAGACTGCACTCCTTTTTCTTTTAAGTAATCGCATGGATAGTTTTGTTATTATAACCAAGTATGGCAGGAATTGCAAGTCAGCCGACGACGCGGCCGAACACGCGCAGGTCGTCCCCTGCCGTTACGCGGATGGGCGCGTACCGCGGGTTGAGCGACACGAGCTCCACGCGCCCCGGCGCGCGCTCGAGCCGCTTGCAGTACCCCGCGCCGTTATAGAGGAACACGCCGATCTCGCCGGAGCGGAGCGTCTCCTGCCGGTGCACCCAGACGATCTGGCCGTGAACGAAGCGCGGCTCCATACTGTCCCCGGCGATGCGCACGCCGAAATCTGCGTTCGGCGACACCTCGTCGCCGACCTCGACGGTGTCGTAATCCGTCCCGTCGAGCAATTCACCCGTGCCGGCGGATACCGCCAGCCGGTAGAGCGGCAGCGTACGCACGGTACGCCGCTCCTCCGCGGGCGCGAACGCCGCGACAACGTCCCGAATATGGTAGAGACGGCAGAGCTCCACGAGCTGGCGGGCGCTCGGCAGCGTTGTGCCGCGCTCCCACTTGCTCACCGCCTGCGTCCGCACCGGGAAACCCGCCTCCGTGATATATTTCGCCACCTCCGTCTGGTTGTATCCCGCGGCGCGCCGCACCGCCGCCAGACGCGCGCCGAAGCTGTTGTCGTCCATGGGCGTTCTCCTTCCTGTGGGTGTGGATCTCTCTGACTACAATATATAGGGTGCTGCCAAAAAACGCAAGAGTTTTTCTCTTATAAAGCGAAAATTTACCGCTTGATTTCGCTTAACAGGCGAATTATAATGCAATTAATCGCTTGTAAGGAGATTTTCGGTATGGATGCGCTGAATATGCCTCTGGAGATGATCGCCGTATGCTCGCCGGATGGGGAGCTTTCCCCGGCGCGGTTCCGGCTGGAAACAGAAAGCGGTGAGCGCATCACGGTGCGCATCCGCCAGATCTGCCGCCGGGAGGAGATCCGGCTCATGGGCGTGGAGTCGATCCGGTTCGACTGTACGGCACTTCTGGGCGGACGGCTGCGGCGTTTTGAGCTGCGCTACGGTGTGCGGGCGCACCGCTGGGCGCTCTGGCGCTTTCTCGACCGGGACGCTAATACACACATGTGATAAACTCTGCAATCTGTAGCGTTTTTAGCAGCTCTCCGGGTTGAAAAAAGGAAAAAATGCTCTATAATGTAGTATATTGTAAATTCCGTTATGGGGTGGTTCTCATTCGCTGGGGCGTTTTCTTCCTGCTTTGGGCTGGGATGATGGTTTTCCATCTGGTCACATATTTTGGTTCGCAATATCTTGAGGGCGAGCCGCACACCGTGGGCGGTGCACTGGATGAGCGCATCCCGTTCCGCCCCGGCTGGATCTATATTTACAGCTCCTGGTTTGTGTTGCTGCTCGGTGTGCCGCTGCTTCTCAATATTGTCGCGCCGGAGCTTTGTCTCAAGTATATACTCGCGCACAGCATCGATCAGCTTTTGAGCAATATCATTTATCTCATTTACCCAACGACGTTCGAGCGCCCCGTGCCGCCGAAGAAGGGGCTGACCGGCTTTGTCATCGGCACGGTGTACGGCGCAAACCACCGCTTTCTCAACTGCGCGCCGAGCGTACACTGCTCGGTGTCGTTCCTCTTTGCGCTTGCCGCGCTCGCCGCGCCCATGCTTCCGCTGTGGCTGCGGCTGGTGATCGTTGTGTGGTCGCTTGCGATCGTCGCATCGACAATGCTCGTCAAGCAGCACATGGTCATCGACGCCGTGACTGCGCTGCCGACCGCCGTGGTCTGCTGGCTGCTCGCGGGGCTGGTGAACTTCTCTTCTCTCGCCGCGAAGTTCTCTTAATGCAAATACGAAATCCGCCGCGCTCCGATGGAACGCGGCGGACATTTTTACGCTTTTCTTTTAATTCAGAGCACGGCACAGCGCGTCGGCGACGGTCTGCACCGTCTCGCGCGTGAGATACGGATGCATCGGGAGGCTCAGCACCGTGGCGCACAGCTCCTCCGTCACCGGGCAGGAAACGTACTGCTTCAGCCCGGCAAACGCCTGCTGGGTATGCATCGGCTTCGGGTAATACACCATGGTGGGGATGCCCTGCGCTTTGAGCTCGGATTGCACGCGGTCGCGCTCTTCCCGGCTGCGCAGCCGGAGCGTATACTGTGCCCAGCTCGAATACCAGCCCTCCGGCACGACCGGCAGGATGGCCGGGATACCGGCGAGCGCTTCGTTATACATCGCCGCAGCCGCGTTCACGTCCGCAAGCTCGTACTTTTCAAAGGCGTCCATCTTCACGAGCAGGACCGCCGCCTGGATCGTGTCGAGACGGGAGTTCATGCCGATGCGGACGTTGTCGTATTTGAAAGAGCCCTTGCCGTGGACGCAGAGGGAGCGGATCATGGCCGCCGTCTCGTCCGAATCGGTGAACACCGCGCCGCCGTCGCCGTAGCAGCCGAGGGGCTTCGCGGGGAAGAAGGACGTGCACGCCGCGTCGCCGAAAGCGCCGTTGCGCTTGCCGTGCAGCATGCCGCCGAAGCCCTGCGCCGCATCCTCCAGGAAGAGAAGCCCGTATTTTTCGCACACGGCGGCGACCGCCTCATGGTCGGCGGGCAGACCGAAGAGATCGACGTCCACCACGGCCTTCGGCGTGAGTTTGCCTTCCGCGATAACGGCTTCGATGGCCGCTTCGAGACTTTTCGCGTCCGCGTTGAATGTATCGGCGCAGACATCATAGAATACCGGCGTGCCGCCCACGGAGGAAACGACCTCGCCCGAGGCGAAGAACGTGAAGTCCGGCACGAACACGGCGTCGCCGGGGCCGATGCCCCACGCCATCATGCACAGCTCCAGCGCGTCGGTGCCGTTGCCGCAGGTGATGCAGTGCTTGCGTCCGACGTAGGCTGCAAGACGCTCTTCGAGCGTTTTCACCTGCTCGCCGCTGATGAAATGCGCGCCGGACGCCACGGCGGTCATGGCCGCGTCCATCTCCGGTTTCAAAACCTCATACTGCTTTTGCAGATCACGAAATTGCATTAGTCCTTTACCTCCGTAAGTCCGTTTTCGCCCTCGCGGTATTTCCGGCCGCATTTGGGGCAGGTCAGGCCGTTTTTCAAAAGCTCGCCGCATTCGCACGCCCAGCCGCAGCGCCGCGCCGGGACGCCGAGCATCAGCGCGTGGTCCGGCACGTTGTCCGTCACGACCGCGCCCGCACCGATGAGCGCCCAGCGCCCGACGGTGTGGCCGCAGACGATCGTGGCGTTTGCGCCGATGGAAGCGCCCTCGCGGATGAGCGTCTTTTTATAGCCCGCCGCGCCCTTGGGATACTTTGCGCGCGGCGTGAGATCGTTCGTAAATACGCAGCTCGGACCGCAGAACACATAGTCTTCAAGCTCCACGCCCTCATACACCGAGACGTTGTTCTGGAGCTTGCAGCCGTCGCCGATGTGGACGTTATTCGATACGTTCACGTTCTGGCCGAGCGAGCAGTGCTTACCGATGATAGCGCCCTTCTGGATATGACAGAAATGCCAGATGCGCGTCCCTTCGCCGATCGTGACGCCATCATCCACGACGCTGGACGGATGCACATAATATTCGCTCACCGGTCAAACCTCCCAACATAGTCCATCGTCGAGCCGTGAGAGAGTGGGAAACGCACGGGCTTTCCGCTCGCGGCGGATTCGTATATGCCGAGCACAAGTTCGAGCGCCTTTCGCCCCTCGATGCCGGAGCAGACCGGCTCGCGGTTTTGTTCGACCGCGTCGATCATGTCGCAGTAGAGCGGCGTGTGGCCCGTGCCCATGTCCGCAACGGCGTATTTTTCGATCGAGCCCGGAAGCGAATCCGTGCCGTTTTTAAACTGCCAGCGTTCGACCTGATCGAGATACTTGCCGGACACGGACACCGTGCCGGTCTCGCCGAACACGGCGAGCGCGTCGCTGAGGTTGTTGGGGTACACGTTCACCGTACCCTCCACGGTCGCATAGGCGCCATTTTTGAAGCGGATGAGTGCGAGACCCATATCCTCGGCCTCGATGTACGGATGCGTCAGGCGGTCGGTGTAGGCGAACACTTCGTCCACGTCGCCGAACATCCATTGCAGGAGATCGGTGTAGTGGATGCACTGGTTCATAAGCGTGCCGCCGTCGTTCTTCCACGTGCCGCGCCATTTTCCGGCGTCAAAGTACGCCTTGTTGCGGTTGCGGCGGATCTGCGCCGCGCCGTGCAGGAGACGGCCAAAGCTGCCGTCCGCGACTTCGGCGTGCAGCGCGCGCATCGACGGGCAGAACCGGAGCTGATGGTTCACGCAGAGCTTCACGCCGTTTTTCGCGGCTGCTTCGATCATTGCGTCGGCGTCCTCAAGCGAGAGGGCGATCGGCTTTTCCACGATCACATTGGATCCCGCTTCGAGACAGCCACAGACGATCTGCCGCTTGATGCCGCTGCCGAGAGCGACCGCTGTGAGCTCGGGGCGCTGTTCGGCGAGCATGGCGCGGTAGTCGGCGTAAAGCGTTACGCCGGAGCGTTTTTCCTCCGGAATCAGTGCGAGCGCCTTTTCGCGGTTTTCCTCCACAAGATCGCAGAGCGCCGCGATCTCCAGTCCGGTCTCCAGCGCGGCGCGGATATGGTTGGCGCAGATCATCCCGCAGCCGATGAGAGCATATTTCATAAAGCTTTTTCCTTCTTTATCAAAAACATCCGCCGCCCCCGCTCCCCGGAACCAGGGACGGAAGCGGCGGATTTTTCTACCTCAGAGAATCTCGATGTTGCTGCGGTCGGCAACATCCTTCATCGCGTTCTTGGTGTCAAAAACGAATTTGGCGTTTTTCTGCACGAAGGCGTAGTCCACGTTCGTGTGCGCCGCCGTGACCATGACGAGATCGGCCTCACGGAGCGCTTCCTCCGTGAGCGCCGGAATGCCGGTCATGCTCATGCCCTTCCAGCGGAAAGAGGGCACCCAGGGGTCGTAGTACGTGATCTCCGCGCCGCGCTTCTGGAGTTCCTTAATGACGTTGATCGCCGGGCTCTCACGGAAGTCGGCGATATTCTGCTTATAGGCGACGCCCAGCACGAGGATCTTCGCGCCGTTCATCGACTTTTTATAGCCGTTGAGAATGCGGGCGGCGCGGTCTACGCAGTATTCCGGCATACGGTCGTTGACGATCATGGACGTTTCGATCATCGAAGTGTGGAAGCCGTACTCGCGCGCCTTCCAGCTCAGATAGTACGGATCGAGCGGTATGCAGTGGCCGCCGAGACCGGGGCCGGGGTAGAACGCCTGGAAGCCGTAGGGCTTGCTCTTGGCCGCGTCGATCACTTCCCAGATGTTGATGCCCATGCGGTCGCAGAGAATGGCAAGCTCGTTGATGAGGCCGATGTTCACGTTGCGGTAGGTGTTCTCGAGGATCTTCTCCATCTCGGCGATGGCGGGAGAGGATACCTTATAGACCGGCGCTTCGAGAACGGCCTCGTACATGGCCGCGGCGACCTCGGTGCACTCGCTTGTGCACCCGCCGACGACCTTGGGGGTGTTCTTCGTCTTATAGACCAGATTGCCCGGATCGACACGCTCGGGCGAGAAAGCAAGATAGAAGTCCTCGCCGCATTTGAGCCCGGACGTTTCGAGAATGGGCTTGCAGAGTTCTTCCGTCGTGCCGGGATAGGTCGTGGATTCGAGCACGACGAGCATGTCCTTATGGACATAGGGTACAATGCTCTCCGTGGAAGCGCGGACGTAGCTGATGTCCGGCTGCTGGTGGGCGTCGAGCGGCGTCGGCACGCAGATGCACACGCAGTCGCACTTTGCGGCGTCGGCAAAGCTGGACGTGGCGACGAGCTGCCCGGCCTTGACGAGCGCTTCGAGATCCTCGCTCACCACATCGCCGATATAGTTTTTGCCGGCGTTGACCATGTCTACTTTTTTCTCCTGCACATCGAAGCCGTAGACCTTGAAGCCCGCTTTTGCCTTCTCCACTGCGAGCGGCAGGCCGACATAGCCGAGACCGATAACGCCGAGCGTGGCCTCTCTCGCGAGCAGCTTTTCCTTGAGTCCCATAGGTATTTCCTCGATTCCGTTACGAAATTGAAACTACTGTTATTTCCAACTTAGAAATGATAGCACAGTTGCCGCAGCATTTCAACAAAAAGACTATTTCCCCGCTTTTTTCTTCAGACCGCGGAGGAGACCGAGCGCCGTATCACGAAGATAGACGAAGTTTTCGTTCTTCCGGAACAGCAAAAACCAGAGTCCGTTCGGCACGGCAAGGCACAAAAGCAGCCGTAAAAGAAAGTTTGTCACCGTGTATTCGGAGAATGGCAGGGCAAGCGCGTACACCAGCGCGCCGGTCGCCGCGGTGAGCGCGAGATAGCCGAAGTACTGCCGGTAATACCCCCACGCTTTTTTGTGGAACACCTCGCGGAAAACGAGGACCGGGTCAAACGAGAGCATGATAAAGAGGCTCGCCGTTGTGCCGACAAGCGCGCCGGTCACACCGAGCCCCGCCGGTCCGACCAGAACGATCGACAGCACGGCGTTGAATACCGACGAGAAAATGTAGCGGTATTTTGTCTGCCAGTACAGGCCGTTCGCGTCACGGTAGATGATGACCGCCTTGGCCATGCCCTCTACGGCGAGATTGAACGCATAGAAAAGAACGCTGCCCGCCGGAAGGAGCCAGTCGGTGCTGTGCAGCCACACGCCGGCGATGAAATGATCGCTCAACATCCAGAGGCTGATGGCGGAAAAGCCGTAGATCCAGAAGCAGGTGAATTGCAGGTGGTTAAAAAAGCTCTCCTTCTTCTCCACGGACTCCACGGCGCAGAGATTGCCGACGCTCGCCGTCAGCGGGTCGAGCACCGTGCGGATGACGCTGACGACATACTGCCGGAGCGCCACATAGTTTGTAAATACGCCGCTGTACGCAACGCCCACCATGGCGGAAATGACCGTGGTATCGATACCGTCATTCAGCACGCGGCAGACGTTGTTGGTGAACATCCCGGCAACGTTGCGGAAAATGCCGCCGCGTTCCTCCGGGGTAAGGGCGCGGGCGTCATTTTCCCGCAGCCAGGGATAGAGCTTGCGGCAGCGGACGCGGGTCAGGAGATTCTGCACCACCGTAAAGGCCGCGCCGATCCCGGTAAATACGTAAAAACAGAGGGCCGGGGTATTGCGCAGCGCGAAGAGCACGGCCGCCTTGACGATCGTGGAGGCCGTCTGCGTGAAATACGTGATGCGCGTGACGACATACTTTCGCTGATCGGACTGCAGCACCGTGCCGAGATAGGCAAAAAACCAGTACGTCGAGACCGTTTCCGCAAGATACAGGCAGTATACGATGCGGATATCGACAAGCTCCGTGGAGTTCTTGAGAAGGTACGGCAGCACGGGGATCAGCGCGAGACCGACGGCGACGATAACAAAGCCGATGATCCGGTACGCCCGGCGGTAAAACGCAACGAGCGCCTTGGCCTGCTCGGTGTTTTTCTCCGCCATGGGCTTGTACATTGCATAGACGATCGCGCCGTCAATGCCGAGATTGGCAAGATTCAGCACCTGCAGCACGCCCGAGAGCACGCCGTTGATACCGGCATATTCCTTGCCGAGAAAATAGAGGAACACCGTGCGCAGCGCAAAGTTGAGCACGATGTTGAGGATCTGCCCAAAAGCCCCGGTCAGAATGTTCGTTATGGAGTTTTTGATTCGACTGGACGCCAATGTTAACCCTTTCTTCGCGCCGTCAGGCTCTCATATATGTCTGTGAGCTGCCGCGCGACGCCCTCGCCGGAGAAGTTTTCCCGGCAGTAGTTCCGGATCGTCTGCGGATCGTAGGAATCGTAATGCTCCATCACGGAGATCATCGCATCGGCGAGCTGCGGGACGTTTTCCGTATCGACGGCCAGCCCCGTTTCGGGCGTTGTGAGCATCGTCCACGCGCCGATCTTCGTTTGAATGATGGGAAGGCCGCACGCCATCGCCTCAATGTACACGACGCCGAACGTCTCCGCGCGGCTCGGCAGGACAAAGATCTGGTTCTCGCGCATATACTGCGCGCACTCCTCGCGGGAGATGCGCCCGGTGAAGCGAAAGGCGCCGCCCAGATCGTACCGCTTCACCAGCTCCGGGTAATCCTGCTCCTTATCCTCGCCGCCGCACACGGTGAGGCGTGTGTTCGGGTATTTTTTATGCACGGCGTCGAACGCTTCCAGCAGGATGTCAAAGCCCTTTTTATAGAGCATGCCGCCCACGGAGATAAAGCCGAACGTTTCACCGGGATTGCGGCGCAGACCGCCTTCAAAGAAGCGGTCGCTGACCATGTTGGGAACGACCTGAATGTCCTTATTCGTGCAGTAGGGCCGGATGTGCTCGCGCAGCCCGGGGCTTACGGCGAGCACGGCGTCGCAGGAATCAAAGTCGCGGCGGATCTGCCGCAGCTCCTTTTCCGAGAGCATGTGCCGCTCGAACCATGTCGCGTGCTCCGTGCAGACGAGCGGGACGCGCAGCATGGCGCGCAGGGCCTTTCCGTAGCGAAGGGTATAAAAGGAATGGGCGTGAATGATCTCCGGCGGGCAGTCGGCGCAGTCCGTGCGCAGGATGCGCCGCATCTCGCGCAGAAATACGAAATAGGTCAGATGAAACCGCACCGGCTTCGCGTGGATGAGATATTCCGTGAGATTGCCGCTCACCGTCTTTTCGGTCTCCGTGCCGTTTTTCCCGTCGGCATAACAGGCAAACACCGTAACGCGGTGCCCGAGCGCGGCCAGCGCCTCCGCCTGCTCTCGGAAGAAGGAGCCGTTCACCGGATTGTCCGGCGTGCGGTACCAGGACGGCAGGATCAATATATGCATAGACGTTCCTCCGGTCTGCACTCTCAAACGAGACCCACTGCGTCGGGCTCTCGTTTGAAAAGGCTGCGGCTCGCCGCAGCGCACTCGCTGTGCGCCGATGGCGCACAACTCGCACGTTTGCGAGCCGAACTTATGTATCTCGCTTTTCCGTAAGTTCGCGCACGACCTGCTTTGCGCGGTCGCTCCATGAGTTTCCGTTCAAAAAGAGTTTCCGCGCGTCAGCGGCGAAATGCTCGCGCTCGCGCAGCACCTGCCGCACCGCCTCGGCGATCGCCTCGGGGGTGCGCGCGGCGCGCATGCCGCAGCCCGCGCGCTCCACCATCCGCTCCATCTCCGCCGCGCCGCTCACGACGAGCGGCAGGCCGTACCCGAGATATTCAAAGATCTTGATGGACGCGGTCAGATTGGCGTAGGCCAGGCCGTCGTACACCGCCATGGCGAGCCCCGCTCTTCTGTACAGCGGCTCCAGCTCGTCCGCGGAAGCATGGTGCACTTCAAGCCAGGGCGCGTTTTTGCACGGATGCTCTACGCCCGACCACTCGCTCTCCCGGCAGACGAGAATGAGCCGGTAGGTCTCCCCGCTGCGGTTGAGCCGCTCAAAGGCATCGAGCAGGAGCGTTCCGCCGTAGGTCTGCACGATGCCGCCGACATAAATGCACGTGTTCTTCTCCGGCGCGGAAAGGCCGAGCTTGTTCACGCCGCCCGGCGGCAGAGCGCGCATATCGTCATAATCAAAAATGTCGAAAAAGCAGCGCGTCGGGAAATACACGATATCCATAAGGCGCAGTATCTCGTCCGTGCGCTTCTGCTTCCAGTCAAGATACTTCTCTTTGAGCGTACCGGCCAAGCCGCCGCGCGGGGGAAAAAGCTCCGGAAATCGGCGATGACAGTCGCGGTAATAGTACCCCATCGGGATGCCCAGCCGGTGGATCTTGCGGATGAGCCGGTAGTCGCAGTCCATGAGGATCGGATAGACCGGCGATTCAAAATAGCAAAGATCCGGCGGCGTCTCATCGAGCCAGCGGGAGACCTCTTCCACGGCAGCGCGGCGGAGCTCCCATGCATCGCGGTTCTGGCTGACGGCAAGGAGCTTCACCTCGTGCCCTTCGTCCAGAAAGGCCCGGTACATCCGCTGCGGGCGCATGGAGGAGCCGAACTGCGTGGCTTTGAAGTCGATATAGGCGACATATAAAATTCTCACGGCGTCATTACTCCTTCCCTGCCGGGCGGAAATACTGTCCGAGGGCCGATAAGACCGTCAGCACAAGGCACCGCTCTTCGGCGTTTCCGGCCGCATACAGTCCGCGCAGATCGCTTAGGAGCGTCTCCGGAATACCGGCAGGCAGATCATCGTAGGCGCTCTTTTCGTAAGCGTCCATATACTCGCGCTGCTTTGTGCCGCGCCGGGACAGATAGTCCAGCGGATTCATGCTGAAGCGCGCCTTTTCCCGCATGCCGAGAAGCTCCAGCAGCTTGTCCGGCCCGCGCTTTTTCAGCCGATGCCAGAACTTCTGCACGCGGTTGTCGGTGATCTTCCCGCCGGTCCCCTCCCACGGGATCTCTGCCGCCGCGCTGTAGTATTCGGTGACCCAGCGGTTATAGAGCTTGCGGTTCGTCCGCATTTCCATCGGGATATCGAGACAGAGCTGCAAAAACTCCGTATCCATAAAGGGCGATACCGGCTCGGCAAAATTGCGCCGCAGCTGGTGCGTGCTGCACGCGCCCTGAAACGCTCTCGTATACGGCAGATACAGCTCGTGGTCGGAGAAGCTGTCGTGGTAGCCGTTTTCCTCCAGACGGTCGGAAAGCCGCTCGGAAACGCGCTTGCGCGGCAGATTGCGGCGCATTTCCTCCGCGCTTTTGCAGAAGCAGCCGATGACGGCGTCGCCGATCTGCCCGGTGTGGTCAAGACCGAAGCGCGAAAAGTCCAGCGCTTCAAGTGCGCGCCGCCCGCCGGTGATCGCCTCATAGGAGCTGAGACCGCCGAGCATGAAGGTGTTGGTGTCGATATCAAAGAAGAAACTGCCGTCGTTGAGCGGCTTTATGAAAAGCTCGTCCTGCCAGTGCTCGGCGATCTGCCGGGAATAGCGCTCGTCAAGATAGCCGGACATGCCGTAGGTCAGAAGCTGGATGTGGCGCGGCTTCATCGTGTGCGCCGTCCACATGCTCATGCGCGCGTCCATGCCGCCGCTGATCTCAGCGAAATGCTGCGCTTTGTATTCCTCGTCCTTGGCATATTCCCGCTCCACGGCGCGGCGGAAGGCTTCGTCCATCGCCTGCAATATCTCCGCGTCCGTTTTTCCGGCGAAACGCTCGGGGTGCTTTTCAAAGCGGTGATACTCCCGGACCTCCGCCCTTCCCCGGCTCACACGCAGATACGTGCCGCCGCGAAGACGGCGTACCTCCCGCGCATACGTGCGGTCGGACTCCATGTAGCCGAACGTCAGGATTTCATAGGCCGCCTGTACATCCGGCGAGAGGGAAACGCCCTTTTCCCGGCAGGCGTCCAGAACATAGTTTACCTGCGAGCCGGCGTAGAATTTCCCGCCGGAGAGCGCGTAGTAAACCGTCGCATCGCCGATCGGGTTGGTGTAAACGAGCCAAAGCTCCTCCGCGCGGATGTACATGGCGCAGGAAAAGGAGCCGCACAGTTTCAATACAAAGCTCTCGCCGAGCTCGGCATACATCCGGCGCAGCAGACCGTGCACCGTGCCGCAGCCGTACTCACGAAAAAGCTCCGCTTTATTCAGAAGGACGCCCTCGCTTATAACGGCGCCCTCGGCGTCGGCGAAAAACGCCTTATCCGCCAGAAAAGAGCGGAGCGTATTCCGGCGCGCCGTCCCGTCCGGGAGAGGCAGCGTCTCCGAAACGCAGCGCTTCGGGAAGAGATTATAGAGATCCGTTTCGCACCGGTCGCTGCTGACAAAAAAGCCCGGCATGGTACACGCTCCTTTTCTGGGTAAAAAATAATGTTTAATGTCCGCGGTTTTTCAAAACCGCCGTATAGATCCCAGTGAGCCGCGCGGCGATGGTCTCGGGGGCGAATTTCCGGCGGATATCCGCGGAGATCGCCGCGCTGTCGTAGTCTTCACGGCGGAGCATCATGCGCTCCATGGCAGCGGTGAGAGCGCTCTCATCGTCCACGGGGATCAGAATGCCGTTTTCCTCCGTAACAAAATCCTCCGGGCCGCCGCAGCGCGTGGCGATCACGGGAAGCCCCACCGCCATCGCTTCGATGTACACAACGCCGAAGGTTTCCCGCCGGGACGCCAGCACGAAGGCGTCCATCTGCGCATACGCTTCGCCGAGTTCCTTTCGGGTACACTGGCCGCGGAAATCCACGCGGCCGCGGATGCCCTCGGTCTCCGCGAGCTTTTCCAAGGTTTCCCGCTCCGGCCCGTCGCCGAACACCGTGAGCGTCAAGTCATACCCCCGGCGGCAAAGCTCCCCGGCGGCGCGGAGCAGAAGATCGTACCCCTTCCGCTGGAGAAGAAAGCCGCTCGCCGCAAAGCGGAACGGTTTTCCGGGCGCATTGCTCTCTTTCACCGCGCCGAAGCTCTGCGTATCGATGATGTTGGGAACGACCGCCGCCCGCTCGCCGGTGCAGCGGAGAATGCTCTCCGCGAGCAGCGAGCTTACCGCGAGCAGCGCGTCGGCGAGCGGATACGTTTTCCGCATCGTTTTCACCAGTGCCGCGCCCGGATCGGGGGCGTTGAGCGCCGAGGTGTGCTCCGTGATGACCAGAGGGAGATTTTCGTCCCGGCAGACCGGCGCGGCGATCGCCGCCGCGCCGAGAAAGTGCGCGTGGACGATGTCCGGTGCGCCGCGCTCGGCGCACACGCGGCGCAGTACGGCGCGGAAGCACGCCCCGCCCACCGGCTCATACGCCGCGCGCAGCGGGCTGACGGGAAGGCTGTAAATGTATACGTTCAGCCCGTCCTCTACAAAATGACGCAGACCGAGCGGCCGGCGGTGGCGCGCCGAGCGCAGATCGACGGCGGCATAGGTGACCGTGTGGCCCGCACTCTGTAAAGCGCGCGCCTGATCTCTTTCAAACACGCCCTCCAGCGGGTCCGAAGGGTTCGGATAGTCGGAGGCGACGACGAGAATGTGCATAGCCGCTCCCTTTCAGTGCAGAACGGAACGGAGCGCGGCGTCCAGCCGGTCCGTTTTGTACTCGGTATGCTGGTGGGTGGGCGCGCGCATGATCTCTTCAAACTCTGCGTCCGAAAGGTGCATGTTTGCTTTGATCTCGGCGACATACTCGTCCATCGGGACGCCCTCGCAGATGGGTCTCGCGGCCTCGGCAAGCGCTTCCTCGCGCGTCATCTGGCCGGAGACGATCATGCTGGAGAGATGCGAAAGGCGCTTGTCCACGCCGAACTTCTCCGGCAGCCAGCGCAGCTGGAGAAACGCGGTGAACTTGTTTTCGAGATGCTTTCTCCCGTAATACTCAAAGCCGCAGAACTCTTTCAGCTCCCGGAAGGCGCGCTCGCGGTTGTAGTCGATATAGTTGAGAGGCTTTTCGAGATGCATCCCGGCCACGCGGGTCGAGTAATACTTCTCATAGGCCGAAATGAATTTCAGCTTATTGATCGGCTGCGTGCCGAATCTTTTATGTATGTCGCGGATGTTGACAACGTCCATCGACTGATAGGTGTTGCCGCGCTGCAGTACGCACTCCAGCGCGAAGTTGTCGCCGCTGAGGAAGTACGGAATTTTATATTCCTTCACCGCGTCAAAGAGGCATTTGAGCAGGATGTTGTCCTGCGGAACGGCAAGGTTCGGCACGCCCGCGCGCATGTACGCGAGCAGCAGCGCGTTGTACTGCTCCGCGTCCGGCGTAACGGTGATCATTTTGATGCCGGTCTTTTCCACGAGCTTCCGCACATTCTCCTTGGAGACGTCCGTGTCGTACCCGTCATCCACGTGCACCGCCAGAATGCGAAGCCCCCACGTATACCCGAGATAGGCGAGATACGCCGAGTCCAGCCCGCCGGAGATGCCCATGATGCAGTCGTACGGTTTGCCTTCGCCGCTTTTTTTCACCTGCTCCAGCAGCGCATGCAGGCGCTTTTCCCCCTCTTCGTTCGGGAAATACGCGGTCGTATTGATTTTTTTGAGCGCGTCCGTGCAGTAATTGCAGTACCCGTTCTCGTCAAAGGTGATGGTCGGGTCGGCGCTGTCGTTCATAATGCAGCGTGTACAGGTCTTCATGGTTTATCCCTCCGTTTTTCTTTTTACTCGGTACGGCACAGAATGTCCGCAATGCGGCGGCAGGCATGGCCGTCGCCGTAGGGGTTCGCGGTACGGCTCATTTTTTCGTAAGCCGCCGCGTTATCCAAAAGCTCCGTGAAGCTCTCGTAGATCGTTTCCTCCCGCGTGCCGACCAGCCGGAGCGTTCCGGCCGCGACGCCCTCGGGCCGCTCGGTCGTATCGCGCATGACGAGCACCGGCTTGCCGAGGCTCGGCGCCTCCTCCTGGATGCCGCCGCTGTCGGTGAGCACAAGATAGCTGCGCGCGAGAAAGTTGTGGAAATCCAGCACGTCCAGCGGCTCGATGATATGGATGCGCTCGTCGCCGCCGAATATCTCCGCCGCCGTTTCGCGCACGGCGGGGTTGCGGTGGATGGGGTAGATCGCGCGGACGTCGTCGTGCTCGTCGAGCACGCGGCGGATGGCGCGGAACATATGGCGCATCGGCTCGCCGAGATTTTCCCGGCGGTGCGCCGTGATGAGGATGAGCCGCTTCCCCGCCGCCCATGCGAGCTCCGGATGGGCATAATCGGCGCGGACGGTCGTTTTCAGCGCGTCGATGACCGTGTTGCCGGTCACGTGGATCGTGCCGGGATCACGCCCCTCGGCAAGAAGATTTTCCCTTGCCTGTTCCGTGGGGGCGAAGTTGCAGCGGCTGACGATGGACACCGCCTGCCGGTTGAATTCCTCGGGATAGGGGCTGTAGATATCCCGCGTACGCAGCCCGGCCTCCACATGCCCCACCGGGATGCGCAGATAATAGGCCGCGAGCGCGGCGGCAAAGGCGGTCGTCGTGTCGCCCTGCACGAGGACGATGTCCGGCTTTTCCGCTTCCAGCACGCCTTTGAGTCCTCCGAGAACGCCGGCCGTTACGTCAAAGAGCGTCTGCGAATCCTTCATAACGGAGAGATCGTAGTCCGGCACAACGGAAAACGTTGCAAGGATCTGGTCGAGCATCTCGCGGTGCTGCCCCGTGACACAGACCACGGTTTTTATTTCGCGCCGGGCGCGCAGTTCCTGCACGAGCGGGCACATTTTCACGGCCTCCGGCCGCGTGCCGAAAACCAGCAGGATCTTTTTCATGGCGTTCCTTTCTCTTCGCCCGCCCCTCCCCTTATCCGGGAAGCAGCTCCTCATACAGCGCCAGCAGCTTTTTCTCCTCGGTGTGCCAGTTGAAGCGGCTTTGCAGCGCGCTGTAGCCGCGCTCGCCCATAGCCGCCCGGCGTTCGGGATCGTCCAGCAGCGAGCGGATGGCTGCGGCGATCTCCTCGGGCTTATCCGGATCGACGCAGACGCAGCAGCCGAAGTCCTTCTCGAGCGCGAGCGCCGGCACCGTGTTGGAAACGATGACCGGGAGCCCCGCGCCCATGTATTCATAGACCTTGGTGGGGAGATTATCGATGCTGATATACTGGTGGATGTTCAAAAGCGTTGCGCAGCCGACGGAAAAATGGCGGCAGTACTCCGGCACCTCGGCATACGGAACGGTGCCGGCGTAGTCCACGCACGCGAACTCCGGCATGCTCTTCAGCTCTTCGAGATACGCCGGCCAGACGGGACCGGCCAGATGCAGCCGCGCCCCGGCGATGGCGCATGCGCGGATGAGATTTGTGATGCCGCGCTCGGCGGTCACGCCGCCGACATAGCCAACGGTGTTCTCCGCGTCCGGATAGAGCTTTTCCGGCGGCGGGAAGCGCCCGGCGTCCGGAAGGTTATCCACGATCACGGTGCGCCTGGCGCACTTTTCAAACGGGTTTTTCCCGAACGAGGTGCACGGGATGATGACCGCGTCGAGCTTTTTGAAAACGCCCGCTTCCAGTGCGCCGTAAATGCGCGAGGCCGGTTTCTTGAGAAAGCCGGGGATATACCCCTTCTCCTGGATGAGCAGGGTATAAAATTCGTGGCTGTCGAAAATCACGGTTTTCCCGTGCCGCTTGAGCTTGAGCGCAAACGGCAGCAGCTCCGGGTCGTGCAGATGGTAGAGCTCGCAGTCGAGCGCGAGCGCCGTTTCGTAGGCGCGCTTTGCAAAGGGCGACGTGAGCCGGTTGAGCGTACCGACGGGCTTTTCCCCCACGCCGACGATGTGTACGCCGAGTTCTTCCCGGCTTTCGCCGGGGGCGACGAGCGTCACGTCATACCCGGCGCGGGCAAGCGACACGCATTCCTTATGAAACACCCGCGTATCGTCGCTGCTGTGTACGCTGGTGAGATGGCAGACTCGTTTCATTCCGTCTCCGATCCGGCTTCCGGCGCGGGAAGCGCAAAGGTCTCGTCCGTGAGCGACGCGCCGATGGCGCGGAATTTCCGGATGCCGCGGACGGTATACAGCACGCCGCTCCATACCGCGAGCGGCAGCGGGACGCGGACATAACGGTACGTTCCGAACGTCATGCGCGCGGCCTTGAGCTTGTTGCCGGATTTGGACGAGCGCGACACGCGGTAAACGAGAAGCGGCTCGTTTACGCCGTAGGCCCACGGCTCCTCGCGGAGGATCTTCAGCCAGACGGCAAAATCCTCATGGATGGCGTCGTTCCCCATGGGGTAACGCTCCATCAGCTCCCAGCGGACGAGCACCGACGAGCATGAAATGACGTTCTGCCCAAGCAGGCGGCGGTAGTTCACGCGCTCCGGCACGGAGAGCGTATAGCCGTATTTGCGGTCATCCTCGGAAATGAACGCCGAACCCGTGAAAAAGAGGCCCGCTTCCGGGTGCTGCGCCGCGAGCGCCATCTGGCGCGCGAGCTTTTCCGGCATCCAGAGATCATCGCTGTCAAGAAAGGCGATCCATTCGCCCCGCGCCTCACGCACGCCGCGGTTGCGCGCTTTGGACACGCCGCCGTTTTCCTCCTGCGCGATCACGCGGACACGGGGATCTCTCGCGGCGTAGCTCTGCGCCAGAGCGAGCGTGCCGTCCGGCGAGGCGTCGTCCACGACGAGCACCTCGATCTCCCGCCATGTCTGCGCGAGGATGGAATCGAGCGTGGCGGCAAGCGTTTTTTCGGCGCGCCATGCCGGGACGACCACGCTGATGAGGTTCCGTTCGCTCATGCTTCCGTCCTTTCCGTTTGTATAGTTTATCAAAGTATTTTACCAATAAACCGCCGAAAATGCAATCCTTAATAAGTATAACCAAGCCCTCACGCACTCTTATATTTTTCCGGCTTACCCTGTTGACATCCGTTGTCTAACCGTGTAGACTATATGCATAGTCTACCGGCGTAGACAAGGAGGACTTGGCTATGGAAATACCGAAGATCCACGAGGGTGAATACCGTTTCTGCCTGATTTTGTGGGAGCATGGACCGGTCGCCGCCGCGCAGCTTGCAAGGCTGTGTCAGGAACAGTTGGGATGGAAGCGGACCACGACCTATACGGTCATCAAACGTCTTGGGGAGCGCGGCGTTCTGAAAAACGAAAACGGCATCGTCACCGCGCTCGTGTCCAAGGAGGAAGCGCAGGCGTGTGAGATCGACGAGCTGGTGGAAAAGAAGTTTGAAGGGTCTCTTCCCGCGTTTATCGCCGCCTTTACCAAACGGCAGGATTTATCCAATGACGAACTTGACGAAGTGCAGCAGATGATCGACCGGATCCGGAAGGGGGAAGCAACATGAGTGAACTCTTTCTGAAAATCGTCAATATGAGCATATCCGCAAGCTGGGTCGTGATTGCGGTTTTGGCATTGCGGTTTTGCTTGAAAAAAGCTCCCAAATGGGTAAATGTTCTGCTCTGGGTCATTGTTGCTGCGCGGATGGTTTTCCCGTTTTCGATTGAAAGTGTATTGAGCCTGATACCGAGCGCAGAAACGATCAGCCCAACCATTATGATGGAGCAGACACCTTCCGTCCAGACGGGTGTTCCTGCTCTCAATCATGTCATCAATCCAGTAATCAGCGGCTCGTTC
>DHKA01000012.1:19330-19480 GCA_002404605.1 Clostridiales bacterium UBA4706
AAGGTCTGCGAAGCGGTAATCCTGCGGGGCAACATCTATCAAAGCGAGAATGTTTGCTCTCCGTTTGTGCTGGGAATCATCAAACCCAAAATCTATCTTCCGTATCATATGGATAGCCGCGAAATGAATCATGTGATTGCCCATGAGCAG
>DHKA01000012.1:19567-19785 GCA_002404605.1 Clostridiales bacterium UBA4706
CTGCTGCTGACAATTCATTGGTTCAATCCGCTGATGTGGCTCAGCTATATACTGCTGTGCCGGGATATTGAGCTTGCATGTGATGAAAAGGTTATCAGGGAAATGGGCAATGAACAAAGAGCCGATTATACACAGGCACTTGTGGCTTGCAGCGTCAACCGCCGTAGTATTGCAGCGTCTCCTCTCGCTTTTGGCGAGGTGGGAGTAAAGGAGCGTGT
>DHKA01000049.1:0-26967 GCA_002404605.1 Clostridiales bacterium UBA4706
CAATTGGCAAGGGAGCATTTAATCCTGCCGCTCGGCTCTCCATCCATCAAAAAAAGTTTTAATGTTTTACTTCTTGGCATGGTGCTTCCCTCCTTATCCCGTCACTTTCCAATTAATGCTGCAAACTCCGAATCAAACTCCTTCATGCGGTTTTCCTGATTAAAGAAGTGGAGTCCCCAAATTTTATAGTCATTGTCATCTACGAAAATAGTAGTTGGTACAGCCTCTGCCTTTAACTGGAGCAGGAATTTTTCTTTCCATGCATCCTTTTCGAGGAGTTGTGTACCCTTCGGCTCAATAAAAATCTGGAGCTGCTCAAATCCGTCCATTTTATTCTTTTGCAGGAAGAGAACATAGTCAGGTTCAAAACGCTCGCCGTCCTCAAACGAATAAATGTGGAATTCACGCTCATTTCTGACAAGAAAAATGCGATCATAAATCTTTCTCAAGTCAGCAACATATCCTCGGAAGTAAGCAACAAAGGCTTTCTCCTCTGATGTGCCGTAGTTATCGGTATATACGAACCAGTCCTCCGCAGAGAGATCAATTTTCCAATCGTTTTTCACAGATGGATCATTTTGCGAGATACCAATTCCACCATCGTGTGGATCAGTATAATTGACGGTCTTGTTACGGAAGACATCCCTGATGTTTCTTGCCCTAAATGTTTTCGTGCCTCTGTAGGTTTCTTCGATGCCTGAAATAGCTTCGCCGTCGAATTCCTCATCGACGTCCGACGCATCCGTTACAGGGGGGTCCAGAGTGAGCGTGCCGGTGTTTCTCCCGTGAAGGGCGCAGGAAAAAAGAATCTCCCTCGTAACGGCGGCAAAGTACCGGTTTTGGATGTATTCTTCTCCATGGTTTTTCTTGATACCGTCGAACAGTTCCTGCATTTGCCGCATAGCGGCGTATTCGTGCTTGCACGCGCCTGCGCAATAGCAGGAGCAGGTCAGTGAACGGATCATGCCATCGGAAAACTCGAACTCCACGTCGTACGGCTTCGTTCCCTCGACGAGCGCGTAGCCCTTCGTACCGTCCAGACAGAGATAACGCACCCGATTCTCCGCGTAATACGAACACCCGCGCCCGGCGGTTGCCGCATCGATCCGCATTCCATTCAGGTTGTCCAACGAAAAACCGCTTTCATCCGATCCGGACACGTACTCTGCATCGGGCTTTGGCGGCGCTTTGAACCAGCTTACCACCTTTTCGCGCGGAAGCGCAGTGCGGTCGAAGGTCAGAAAATGCGACCCGGCAAGGTAAAACCGCCCGGAAACCGTGGTATCCACCACGGCGATCACACGCTTATAATCCGCCAGATCAATGCGGAAGTTGTAATTTACCTCTTCGACGCGCCCGAGCTTTCCTTCAAGTTTTCCGTCTACATATACGATATCGCCGTATCGGAGATCAAACCGGTCGTTATAATAGGCAAGCGTCATGTTTCTTTGCGGAAAATGCACCCGGACTACCGACCGCCGCGGCAGTCTCTCCTCCGGAGCAGCGAAAGCCGGTGCCGGTACCGGGGCCGCCTCCGGCTCTTCCTCCGAAGCCGTAAAGCCGATCTTGAATGTCATGTTTTTCATCCTTCCTTTTCTATCTCATTTTATTGTTTCTTTCTGGTATCATCCTATTGCATGGTGTGTCCTATAAAACGGACTCCCGCAAAAATGTAAAATATACTTGACATTTTGTTTCGCCGTGCTATACTGCTCAATGTAAAGCAGGCTTTACTTTTTGCGTTGAGGTGACCCGATGAAGAACCGTATTGAAGAGAAGCGGAAAGCGCAGGGCATGACGCAGCAGCAGCTTGCGGCGCTGCTCGGCGTTTCGCGCCAGACGATCATTTCGCTGGAGAGCGGAAAGTACAACCCCTCGATATTACTGGCGCACAGGATCGCGCAGACGTTTGGGGTGCACATTGAGGACATTTTCTTATTTGAGGAGGATAACACATGAAGCTCAAGGAGCAAAAGAAGCTCGGTATTTTATATCTCGTTCTCGGCGCGGTGCTGTTTCTCATCGGACTGCTGACGGACGCCGGCGAAAAATTGAACTGGCTTTCCTTGTTCGGCAGTGCCATTGCCGTTGTCGGCGCGGCGCGGCTGCTGCGCGTGTACCGGCTCACCCACGACCCGGACAAAGCGGCAGACTACGACGCCTCGCTGAAGGACGAGCGCACGTCGTATGTGGCAAACAAGGCGCGTTCTATGGCGCTTTACATCTGCATTTATGTGCAGTTCGCCACAGCTCTCGCCGCTATTTTGATCTTTAAACAAACGCTGATCGGACAGGTGCTCTGCGCGCTCACGTGCGTGCAGTCGCACGTCTATACCGGCTGTTTCTGGTACTACAACCGTAAATACTGAAAGGAGATACCATGAACGCATTGGAAATCAAGGATCTATCCAAATCCTTCGGCAGCTTTTCGCTGCAAAATCTGTCGCTGACCGTGCCGATGGGCTCGGCGCTCGGTCTCATCAGCGAAAACGGCGCGGGCAAGTCCACGACGATCTCACTCATTCTCGGGCAGCTTCGGCGCAATAGCGGAGAGATCCGCATTCTCGGATAGAACACAGACGGCGACAACGTCTCCGTCCGCGAGGCCATCGGCGTTGTATTTGACGAGAGCTGCTTCCCGGACGGGCTGAACGCCCGGCAGGTGGATAAAGTGGAACGCTTCCTCTATAAAAACTGGGACAGCGGCACATTTTATGAGCATATCCGGCGCTTTGATCTGCCGGAAACGAAGCCATTCAAGGAATATTCCCGCGGAATGAAAATGAAGCTCGTGCTTGCCGTGGCGCTCTCGCACAAAGCAAAGCTCCTGCTGCTCGACGAGGCGACCGGCGGGCTTGACCCGCTCGCCCGCGACGAGCTGATCGGAGAGTTCTCCCGCTTTATCTCAGACGGCGAGCACGCAATACTTCTCTCCTCGCATATCGTGAGCGATATAGAAAAGCTCTGCGACCGCATGGCGTTTCTGCTGCTGTCCGGTCTTTTCGCATAAGACAAACGGACGCATCTGTTGTTGAATTTTCCGCGCTGCTCCTGTATGATAGAGTAAAGAAATTTATCCTTCCGCGGAGAAGCCCATGAAGAACTTTTTCAAAGTCGTATTTTCCCGCGCGGTGTTCACCGGCGCATTCATTGCGCTGCAGTTTGCCGCCATCTACCTTGCCATTACCCGGTTCAACGAGCACTTCGCTCTCTTTTACGGCATCTGCCTTGTGCTCTCCGCCGTCGTTGTGGTCTGTATCGTCAGCCGGGACGGAAACCCCGCATATAAGATCGCATGGATCATCCCGATCCTCGGTCTGCCGGTGTTCGGCGTACTGCTCTATCTCGTATTTGGGAAAAACCAGCTCTCGCCGAAGGAAAAGGCGCGGATGTCGTCCGTGGCCGAGCAGTACGAAAAGGCGATGCGCAGCGTTCCGGCGGCGGAGCCGGCGCTATCTGAGCACACAGACGCGAAGCGCGTTTCCGACTATCTGCACCGCATCGCCGATACGCCGGTATTCACGCACACGGAAACAACGTATCTTCCGGTCGGCGAGGCATATCTGGAAGCGCTTCTGGCAGAGCTGGAAAAAGCGGAAAAATTCATTTTCATGGAGTACTACATCATTGCGCCCGGCCAGATGTGGGACGCCATCCATGAGGTGCTGCGCCGCAAGGCAGAGAACGGCGTGGACGTGCGCGTGATGTACGACGATTTCGGTTGCATGTACAAGCTGCCGGAAGGCTATGAGGACACACTCGAAGCCGAGGGCATCCGCTGCTGCGTATTCAACCGGTTTATCCCCATTCTCTCGCCGCGGTTCAACAACCGCGACCACCGCAAAATCTGCGTGATTGACGGGAATGTCGGCTTTACGGGCGGGATCAACTTCTCCGACGCTTATATCAACGTGGTGCAGCGCTGCGGCCACTGGCTCGATGCTGGCGTCATGCTGCGCGGCGGGGGTGTGTACGCTCTCACCGCAATGTTTCTCTCCATGTGGGACTACACCCGCGGCGTGACGGAGGATTTCACCCGGTACGCGCCGGACGCGGCGCTCTGCGAGAGCATCGCCGCCCCCGGCTGGGTGCAGCCGTTCGGCGACACGCCGCTCGACAATGAGCCGGTCGGCGAAACGGTGTACATGCATCTCATCAACCGCGCCAAGGACTACGTGTACATCAACACCCCCTATCTCATCATCGATAACGAGATGATCACCGCGCTGACTGCCGCGGCCAAGTCCGGCGTGGATGTTCGCATCGTCACCCCCGCGATCAGCGACAGCGCTCTCGTACACGAAATGACCCGCTCCTACTACGAAACGCTTATTCTCGCCGGCGTGAAGATCTATGAGTACACCCCCGGCATGGTGCACGCAAAAACCTTCATCGCGGACGACCGCAGCGCTGTGGTCGGGACGATCAATCTCGATTACCGCAGCCTGTATCTCCACTTTGAGTGCGGCGTGTGGATGTATGAGACTCCGGCCATTGCCGACATGAAGGCGGAGTACCTTGCCGAGCTTGAAAAGAGCGTTCCCATCACGGAGGAACGGTGTTTGCAGCAGCGCCGCGGGCGGCGGCTGATCCGCGCCGTGCTGCGCACGCTCGCGCCGCTGTTTTAAAAGAATTGCTTCCGATTTATCCGGCTGTCCGACGGGCAACCGGATTCTTTTTATTCTGTGAAAATCGCTCTTGCAATGCGTGCTGTCGGTTGGTATACTGACTTGTCCGAAAATAGAAACGGGAAAGGAATAAGCGTTTATCATGTGGTTCTGGTTCGCACTCATTGCTCTTCTCTGTTGGAGCGGCTCCGATCTTTTCTCCAAGATCGGCTGTCAGGACGGCAGCGACAAATACAGCCATCTCAAAATGGTCATGGCCGTCGGCCTCGTTATGGGTCTGCACGCCGCCTATGAGGTCTTCATCGGGAAGGTCGGCATCACGTGGGAGATCATTCTCATGTATCTCCCCGTCTCGATGCTCTACATTCTCTCCATGGCCATCGGGTACGTTGGTCTCCGGTACATAGAGCTTTCCATCTCCTCCCCGATCTGCAACAGCTCCGGCGCTCTTGTGGCCGTGCTCACGCTCATCACCGTCGGCGTCGGCGACGATCTGCCGCCCCTCGCACTCGTGGCCGTGGCGCTCGTATGCATCGGCGTGATCGCGCTCGGCATCACGGAGTCCAACGAGGATGAGGAGCTGCGCCGCGCCCGGCAGGACGAGTCCAACCGGCATTACGCCAAAAGCTGGCTCGCCATCGCGCTGCCGGTGATCTACTGCCTGCTCGACGCGCTCGGCACCTTTGCCGACAGCCGCGTGCTCGAAAAGCTCGGCGAAGAGCTGGCAGACGCCTGCAACGTTGCCTATGAACTCACCTTCCTCATGATGGGCATCGCGTGCGCGGTCTATGTCCTCGGCATCAAGAAGCAGCGTCTCATCCCCAAGCAGGAGGGGCCGAAGTATCTCGGCGCCGTGTGCGAGACGATCGGCCAGTTCTTCTATATCTACGCGCTGGCCGACACCGAGCATGTTGCCTTCGCCGCGCCGATCATCTCGTCCTACTGCGTGGCGAGCGTCATCTGGGGGCGCATCTTCCTCAAAGAAAAGCTCTCCAAAAAGCACTACGCCTGCATCGCGCTCGTCGTGGCAGGCATCGTCATCATGGGTATTCTTGATATTTAATCCCCTCGCTTTGATAAACAATGCCGGAACGGATTCGTCCCGGCATTGTTTTTTTGTGAAAAACGTCAGTTGCTTTGTCCATTTAAAGTGCTATAATGCGAAGCATAAGAGAAAGGCGATCGGCCTTATATAAAAGGAGTCAAACACCATGAAAAAAGCACTTGTCCTTCTTCTCGCGCTGGCGATGGTACTCTCCCTCGCCGCCTGCGGAAGCGCACCGGCTGCCACGCCCGCCGAAGAACCCGCTGCCGCGCCCACCGCGGTGGAAGGTGAAGTTTATACCGTCGGCATCTGCCAGCTCGTGCAGCATGTCGCGCTCGACGCCGCCACGCAGGGCTTCAAGGATGCGCTGACCGAAGCTCTCGGCGATAAGGTCCAATTTGTGGAGCAGAACGCCGCCAACGACATTCCGACCTGCGCCACGATCGTCAACGGCTTTGTTTCCGACGGCGTGGATCTCATTCTTGCGAACGCCACCCCGGCGCTGCAGGCCGCCGTCGCTGCAACGGACTCCATCCCCATCCTCGGCACCGCGGTCACCGAATACGGCGTCGCGCTGGATATCAAAGACTTTAACGGCACCGTGGGCGGCAACGTCTCCGGTACGTCCGATCTCGCCCCGCTCGATCAGCAGGCCGCGATGATCCTGGAGCTCTTTCCGGACGCGAAGAAGGTCGGCATTCTCTACTGCTCCGCCGAGCCGAACTCCGTATATCAGTCCGACGTAGTGAAAGCCGAGCTTGAAAAGTCCGGCGTCGCCGTTTCGGTGTACACCTTTGCCGACTCCAACGATGTTGCCGCCGTGACCGCGACCGCATGCGATGAAAACGACGTGCTCTACATTCCGACCGACAACACCGCCGCGAGCTGCACCGAGGCCATCAACAACGTGGCTGAGCCCGCCGGTGTGCCCATCATCGCCGGTGAAGAGGGCATCTGCTCCGGCTGCGGCGTCGCCACTCTCTCGATCAGCTACTACGATCTCGGCGTCACGACCGGCAAGATGGCCGCAAAGATCCTGACGGGTGAATCGAATATCTCCGAAATGCCCATCGAGTACTACCCCGATCCCGTGAAGAAGTACAATCCCACGATCTGCAAGGCGCTCGGCATCACGGTTCCGGAGGATTACGTCGCGATCGGCTGATCTTCGATGATATTAAGAAATAGAGCGGCAGATCGCCGCGAAACATAAAGGACGGACAAAACCATGGGTGCTTACTTCGCTTCCTTGAATTTTGCCAGTCTGCCCGCAAGAATGCCCTCCGCCATCGCGCAGGGCATTCTTTGGGGTTTGATGGCATTGGGCGTATACATTACCTTCCGGCTGCTGGACGTGGCCGATCTGAGCGTGGACGGCAGCTTTGCGACCGGCGGCGCCGTTACCGTTATGCTGATCATTGCCGGGTGGCCCGCGTGGGCGGCGCTGCTCGCAGCGCTGCTCGTCGGCGTACTGGCCGGGCTCTGCACGGGGCTGCTGCATACAAAACTCGGTATCCCCGCCATTCTCGCCGGTATCCTCACGCAGTTCGCGCTCTATTCCGTAAATCTGCGCATCATGGGCATGAAGGCGAACCAGACGGCAAGCCTCAAGACCTACGGCATGTTCTGGGAAACCGGCGGCAAGGGTTTCCTCGTCTCTTCGCGCTATGTGCCGCAGGCGATCGGTGTCGGCTTTCTGCTCGCAGCGGTGCTCATTGCGCTGCTCTACTGGTACTTCGGCACCGAGCAGGGCTCTGCGCTGCGCGCGACCGGCTCCAACCCCGCCATGAGCCGCGCGCAGGGCATCAACATTGACCGGATGAAGGTCATCGGACTTGCGCTCTCGAATGGCGTTGTGGCGCTCTCCGGCGGGCTGATGACGCAGTTCCAGGGCACGGCGGATGTCAACATGGGCCGCGGCGCGATCGTCATCGGCCTTGCCTCCATCGTCATCGGCGAGGTATTCTGCGAGGCGATCTTCAAAAAAGGCTGCAACTTTTCCGTGAAGCTGCTCTTCATCGTGCTCGGCGGCGTGCTTTACTACATGGTCATGACGCTCATTCTCTGGCTGCGTCTCGACCCGAACGATCTCAAACTCTTCACGGCGCTGATCGTGGCGCTGTTCCTCGCGGTGCCATATCTGCAAAAGCAGTCCAAAAGCTCGTTCAGCCGGGCAAAAAAGCGCGGACAGAAGGAGGCGATTGGACAATGATGCTCGATGTAAACCACGTATATAAGACGTTCCACCCCGGCACGATCAACGAGCGCCGGGCGCTCGCGGGCGTTGATCTGCATCTTGAAGAGGGCGATTTCGTCACCGTGATCGGCGGCAACGGCGCGGGCAAGTCTACGCTTCTGAACGCCGTGGCGGGCGTATGGCCCGTGGACGGCGGCTCGATCGTCATTGACGGGAACGACATCACCGGTCTCCCGGACTATAAGCGCGCGCCGTTCATCGGGCGTGTCTTCCAGGACCCGATGATGGGCACCGCCCCGGATATGCAGCTTGAAGAAAACCTCGCTCTCGCCTACCGGCGCGGCAAAAAGCTCGGGCTTCGCTGGCACATCAACCGCGAGGAGCGCGATATGTACCGCGACAAGCTCCGCGAGCTGAATCTCGGTCTGGAGGACCGGCTGACAACGAAGGTCGGTCTGCTCTCTGGCGGACAGCGGCAGGCGGTAACGCTGCTGATGGCGTCGCTCCAAAAGCCGCGGCTGCTGCTGCTTGACGAGCACACCGCCGCGCTCGACCCTGCGACGGCGGCAAAGGTGCTTGAGCTCTCCGACCGCATCGTGCAGGAAAACGGTCTCACGACCATGATGATCACCCACAACATGAAGGACGCCATCCGCCACGGGAACCGGCTCATTATGATGGACAAGGGAGAGATCATCTTCGACTGCCGCGGCGAGGAGAAAGCGAAGCTGACCGTGGAAGAACTGCTCGAAAAATTCGCGCAGATCTCCGGCAGCACGCTGGATAGTGACCGCGCATTGCTTAACTAACAAAAAGCTGCCGGAGGGAAATTCCCTCCGGCAGTTTTCAGCCTCGCAGAGTTTGCGCCCGCAGGTGCAAAGTAAGTTCAAAACATTTTTGCCGGCGGCGTGTACGTCGGCAAAAATACTTCTCGGCTCGCAAACGTGCGAGCGATAGCGAGTGCGCTGCGGCGAGCCGTAAATCTCTCAAACGAACCTCTCAACGAAGTGGGGTTCGTTTGAAGTGTTTTACCACATCTGGCACACGAAGCCGACGTTGTCGCCATAGAAGGCATAGAAGTCGAGCAGCGGATTCTCGCGGCTGTCGTTATAGTACCAGCCGTCCTCACGCCGCCACATCATAAGATAGTTCTCCGGGGCATTGTCGCCGATGTCGATACCGGACGGTTCGCCCTCATCCCAGCGGAAGAAGGTGATGAGCTCGCCCTCGGTATCACGCCAATTGCCGTCCGCTTGACGCTCCGCACCAAGCCAGACATAGTTGCATTTGGCACTCGTGCACACGCGGACGATCTCGTTATACTCGTCCTCCGTCATGGGCACCGCCAGCGTGCCGCCGAGCTCCTCGCAGCGCTGCTGCGCCTGTGTCCAGCTCACGTTTTCGGCATAGACGACGTAGCGCGGTCCCTTCGGTGTGGGCGAAGGCGTCGGATCCGGCGTGGCGGTCGGCGTCGGGGTGGGTATCTGCGTCGGTTCGGGCGTTGGCGTTATCTGCGCCGGCGGCTCGGGATCACCGCTCGCCGTGCCGCTGGCATATGCCGCAACGACCGCACCGACAACGACGATCGCGGCAAGCAGCGCCCAGAGCCAGCGGAAGCTCTTCCGCCGCTGCGGACGCCGTCCGGCGGGGATCTCCCCGTCGTCGTAATATGTACGGCCTCTTCCCTGCCCGTCGCGCCGATCGATCGCCGGAGCGTCTGCCGAGCGCATCAGAAGGCCCGACATGGCAAGGGAAATGTCCACCGCCGATCCGGCGGCGTCGCATCCGCCGAGCGCGTCCTTCAGTTCCTGCACATCGTGCCAGCGCTCTTCGATACGGAACGCCAGAGCGCGCAGAATGATGCCGGCCAGTTCGGCGTCCGCGCTCGCGGGCGGCTGGATCTCCTCGTTGCTCATGCGCTTTTGCAGTGCACTGGCCCGGGCGTTCGGCGTGATCGCGCCGGATACCGGCCAGAACGGGAGGCGACCGTAGTTATACAGAGAATAGAGGATCAGTCCGATGGAATACACGTCCGCCGTCGGGGTGCGGATGCCGTCCCAGAACAGCTCCGGCGCCATATATTCCAGTTCCTGCGGCGTAAACTCGCCGACCGTGTGCTGGAGCGTCCCGCCGAGATAGGCCTTGTCGCCGCGGACGGAGATATTGTCCGGACGGATGCCGCCGTGGAAATGGTCCCGACCGACGCTGTAGAGCACCGCGTCGCAAAGCGAAATGGCAAGGCCGACGCCGCCGAGACCGTCCGCCTTGGGACTCTCCGCCTTCTTCTCCGCAGCAGGCGCTTTCTCCGGCGTTTCCGCAGCCGGCTTATCCTCACTGGCAGACTTCTCCGGTTCCGGCGTTTCCTCTTTCGGCGTTTCCGCTGTCTCCGTCGCCTTTTCCTCTTTCATCGCTTCCTCCGGTGCGGTGGTCTCTTCCGCCGCCGGGATATCCGCATCCGCTGCCGTTTCCGGCGCGGTATCGTTCTGCGCAGAAGCGGGCTGCGGTCTTTCTTCGGGCAGACCCATATCTTTTTCGTTGTCCGTCATGCTATCCCTTCCCGCATTTTATTCCAGAAAATTATACCATGGGAAAAAATCAATGTCAATTTATCTTAACGGAAAAGCCGTCCCTCCGAAGAGAGACGGCTTTTCCTGACTGTCCGGGCGGGGTCTCATTGGAAAGCCGTCAGGCTTCGTCCGCCGCGTCCCGCTCGCGGAACAGCAGCGAAATGCACCAGACCGCCGCAATGCCAACCAGCGTATATACGATCCGGCTGACAGTCGCGGTCTGTCCGCCAAACAGGTACGCGACAAGGTCAAAGCGGAAGAGTCCGACAAGGCCCCAGTTCAGTCCGCCGATGACGGCAAGGATGAGAGCGATTCTGTCAATGATCATGGTTTCCGGCTCCTTTGCAGGTTTTGCGCAGCATGACTGCGCTCTTCTATCCTTTCCGGAAAAGAAAAATTTATGCGTTCGACAAAAGTAGTTTTTTTGCGGCGCGCTTCGCTCTTTACATTTTTGCCGCGCCGCGGTATGCTCTCCTTACAGCTTATCAATTGGTACGTGGCAAATCCATCCTGCCACGACCGGAGCAGCTCATATCTTTTATCCCACAACCCTTTCCCGCGGAGTGTATGCTCCGCGGGCCTTTTTATACAAAAAGCGTTCCGGAGGCTTTCCGGAACGCTTTTCGTTGTATCGTATTTTACTCTGCCTTGGAGAGGATGACTTCCGGCACATCGGATACGCCGAGCCAGTAGTTTTCGTTCGCGTCGAGATATACGGTGCGCAGGTCGGTCTCGCGGTAGGCGTATTCGCCCGCGCCGACCGCCTTGCCGTTGTTCGCACGCACGGAGGAAAGATCGCCCTTTGTGAAGCCGAAGGAGCCGTTGTCCGGATCGAAGAGGCTTACGTCGCCGTAAACGTGCAGCGGAACGACGGGGATCTCGGTGAGCGTTTTAAGAATGGTATCGTCGCAGCGGGTGAGCGAAATGCGGATCGTCAGATCATCGACCTTTTCCACGCCGGACACGCTCTGCACGCCGCCGCGCCAGTCGTCGTCCAGCGGTGCCCATTCACGAACGAGACGATTCTGCACCGCGGCGAGCATATCCGTCCGGCCGATGCCCTCGATGCTCCAGTACTGCGCCACGTCGCCGTCGTAGGCCTCGAACATCTCGTTATAGAGATCCTCCGCCGTCGGGAACGACGCGGTGAGATCCCAGGTCTTCCCGCTGGTCGAGGTGAAGCCGCCGTCGTCGGTGAACTTGCCGAAGCCGCGGTCAAGCATCGTATAGGCCACCTGCAGCCCGGTATTGCCGAGCACTTCCTCGCGTGTATACGGCGTGCGCAGCGCGATCGTGCCGCTGTAGTTTTCGATCGTATAATCCACGAGCGCCTGCGCGTCGTTGCGCCAGGCGTTGTCGATCGCGTCGCGGATCTCGTCGGCGCGGACAGTGTCGTATTCATCGAGCGCCTGCTGTGCCTTGACGACATCGGCATCGTTCTCGACATTTTCCTCGCTCACGCCCTTTTCGATGGCGGCGCGTCTGGCGTCCTCGACGGCCTTCTCCAGATCGGACTCATATTTTCCGCCGTTGTAGATCTCGTCATAGATCATCATGTACTTGCCGTACATATCCGAATCCATGCCGTTCCAGTAGAGCGCGATCCCGTCAATGGGGAGCTGGTTGACCGTGTAGGGGCCGTCATAGCTCTCGTCCATGAGGACATAATACGTAAAGAGAAGGTCGTCCGCCGTCAGATCCACGCCGTCGGCGCAGCGGAGACCTTTCTGGAGACGGATCGTAACGGATGCCGTTCCGTCCGAGACGGTCGTGCGGGTGATCTCGGCGGGGGCTCGGTTGCCCTCCACGGCGCGCAGCGAGAGCTGTGTCATCCCGGCGACGGCCTTGTCGCCGTCCGTCTCAGCGAAGAACGGGCTGAACACGCCGTCCATTTTTTCATAGGTGATCTGTTTCGGCTCCGGCGTTGCCTCCGGCTGATCGGAAAATACAAGGTCCGAGCCGGGGACAGGCGTTTCGGTCGGCGCTATCACGCTCATAACGCTGTCTACCGTCAGCGAGCAGCCGGTGAGCGTGAGCAGGATCGGTATCAGCAGAGCCGCAGCCGCGGCCCGAATGGATTTCTTCATACCAATGCTCCTTTCGTTCTTATTAAAATAGCATAATCCGCTTTTTCTGTCAATTTGTGTTATGTAAACTATTATGCGTTATGTCAACTTTCGCCTGCATCCGCACGCCGGTACGCCTATACTGAAAGCATACGGACATGAGAGGGGCGGCGCGCTTGAACAGGAAACTCACGCAGGAGGAAGCTCTCCGACTGCTCCGCTCGCGCACACTCACCGTCTGGGATGACGCGTCTCTTCTCCAGGAGTATATACGCCTTTGCGGTATAACGCAGTCGGAATGCGCGGTACGGCTCGGAAGATCGCAGTCGTCGGTGGCAAACCGCCTGCGTCTGCTGCGCCTTACGGACGGAGAGCGCCGCGCCATGCAGGAGGCCGGGCTTTCGGAGCGCCACGCGAGAGCACTGCTCCGTCTCGGAGACACCGCACAGCGTCAGGCGGCGCTGCGCGTTGTTTTGCAGCGGCGCATGAGTGTTGCGGAGACGGAAGGTTATGTGGAAACACTGCTCCGTCCGCCGCAGACGGCGGAGCTCGGCGCGCTGCTCGCGGAGGTGCGCCGTTTGCTCGATGCGGGCATGTGCGCGGGTGCGGAGGAATCCGCAGGTGCCGGTGGGCTCGCCGTTACGCTCTTTTTTCCGCGAACCGATACTTTTCCATGATTTTATGCTTTACAAGCGGCGGGGAATGTGGTAGGATAATCAAGCGTTTGACCGCCGCGCTCAGTTTCCGGCCGCCTTTCAGCCGATACTTAGCCGCGCGGGAAGCGAAAAATATGAAAGGATCGAAGTAACTATGATCACGAAAGACCAGAAGACCGTCGTTATCGACGCCAACAAGACCCACGAGGGCGACACCGGTTCTCCGGAAGTCCAGATCGCCATCCTCACCGAGCGTATCCGTCAGCTGACGGAGCACCTCAAGAAGCATCCCAACGACGACCACAGCCGTCTGGGTATGTACAAGATGGTCGGCAAGCGCCGCCGTCTGCTGGAGTACCTGTCCCGCAAGGACATCGAGCGCTACCGCGCCATTATCGCAAAACTGGGTATCCGCAAGTAATTTGCGGTGACCTGCCGAGGGTTATGAAGGTTTTTTACGGAGGGACAAGTGAATACTGTCCCTCCGTATTTTTCAATTCAAACAAACCCCACTCCGTTGAGGGGTTTGTTTGAGGGGATAGCGGCTCGCCGCAGCGCACGCTCTTCGAGCGCACGTTTGCGAGCCGAGAAGTTTTTTTGCCGACGCATATGTCGCCGGCAAAAAAGATCCCGCTTTATTTGCTCCTGCGGGAGCAAACTCTGCGAGGCTTTTGGGGCTTTTTAATTTGTGTACCAATGTGTGTGAATATATAATGTGTGAATATATAAAAGGAGTAACGAAAGAATGATCATCTCTCACAAGGAATTTCCGAATTTCAGGCGTTACGAAATGGACTACTGCGGCCGACCGTTCTTCATGGAGATCGGCAAGATGGCCGAGCTCTGCAACGCTTCCGTTCTCGTCGGCTACGGTGACACCCGCGTTCTCGTGACCGCCACCGCGTCTGCCCGCCCGAAGGACGGCATCGACTACTTCCCTCTCGCCGTGGACTTCAATGAGAAGCTCTACGCTGTCGGCCGCATCCCCGGCAGCTTCAACCGCCGCGAGGGCCGCCCGTCTCTCAACGCCGTACTCGCGAGCCGTCTCATTGACCGCCCGATGCGCCCGCTCTTCCCGTCCGATCTGCGCAACGACGTTGTCATCGCCTGCGAAGTGCTCGCCGTGGACCGCGACTGCTCCCCCGAGGTCGCCGCAATGATCGGCGCTTCCACCGCCGTTTCCATTTCCGATATCCCGTTCAACGGCCCCATTGCCGGCATCGTCCTCGGCTGGGATGGCGAGAAGTTCCTCTTCAACCCCACCGCCGCCGAAAAGGAAACGAACCGCATGACGACGACCATCGCCGCCACGCACAAGAAGATCGTTATGATCGAGTCCGAGGCCGATCAGGTCCCCGACGACGTCATGTACGAGGGCATCGTGCAGGCGCACGAGATGGTGCAGCCGATGCTCGATCTCATCGACCGCATGGTCGCCGAGATCGGCAAGCCCAAGTTCTCCTACGAGCACGCCGCGTTCGACGAAGAGCTTTTTGAAAAGCTCGTCGAGAACGAGTTTGCCGGTATGGAATTCTGCATGGACACCGATGACAAGAACGTCCGCGAAGCCCGCGTGAACGAGTGGGTCACCGCGATGCAGGAAAAGTACGAGGCTGACCACCCCGAGATCATGCAGTACATGGATGAGATCCTCTACAAGCTGCAGAAGAAGGTCGTCAAGAAATGGCTGCTCGCCGGTAAGCGTGTGGACGGCCGTGCCATGAACGAGATCCGCCCGCTCGACGCGGAAGTCGGCGTGCTGCCCGTTGTGCACGGCTCCGCTCTCTTCACCCGCGGACAGACGCAGGTGCTCTCCATCGCCACGCTGAACACGCTCTCCGCCGCCCAGAAGCTCGACACCATCTGGGACGAGACCGAGAAGCGCTTCATGCACCACTACAACATGCCCTCCTACTCCACTGGCGAGGCGCGCGCCGCCCGCAGCACCGGCCGCCGCGAATACGGCCACGGTGCTCTCGTGGAGAAGGCTCTCCAGTCCGTCATCCCGTCTGTGGAGGACTTCCCCTACGCCATCCGCGTGGTGAGCGAAGTGCTCTCCTCCAACGGCTCCACCTCGCAGGGCTCCATCTGCGGCACGACGCTCGCGCTCATGGACGCCGGCGTGCCTCTGAAGGCCCCCGTTGCCGGCATCAGCTGCGGCCTTATCCAGGACGGCGATAACTTCACCACGTTCATCGACATTCAGGGCGTCGAGGACTTCCACGGCGAGATGGACTTCAAGGTCGCCGGTACGAAGGAAGGCATCACCGCCATCCAGATGGATCTGAAGAACGACGGTCTCAAGCACGAGATCATTAAGGAAGCCTTCGCCATCACGAAGGAAGCCCGTTTCCAGATCCTTGACGAGGTCATGCTCAAGGCCATGCCCGAGCCGCGCCGCGAGCTTGCCAAGACCGCGCCCAAGATGATCCAGATGAAGATCAACCCCGACAAGATCCGCGAGGTCATCGGTTCCGGCGGCAAGGTCATCCAGAAGATCACCGCCGACACCAACACCAAGATCGACATCACCGACGACGGCAACATCTACATCGCCTCCGAGGATATCGAGGCCTGCCGCGCCGCGCGCAAGACCATTGAGAACATCGTCTTTGAGCCGGAGATCGGCGCTCTCTACTACGGTCGCGTCTCCAACATCCGCTCCGACTTCGGCGCGTGGGTCGAGCTGGCCCCGGGCAAGGACGGCCTTGTGAAGATCAAGGATCTTGAGTTCAAGCGCACCGAGAAGGTCGAGGACGTGCTCAACATCGGCGACATGACCTGGGTCAAGGTCATGAACGTCGGCCCCAAGGGTATCGACCTCAGCCGCAAGGACGCTCTCAAAGAAAGAGGAGAGGCGTAAGCCGCTGGCAGCGCATACTCCGCGAGACTCATTCGACAATATGTGCGGCGGGGGCTTCGCTCCCGCCGTTTTTATCCGGAGGATCCCATGTACGAAATTATTACGTTACCGAACGGCGTGCGTATTGCCCACGAGAAAATGTCCGGCGTCCGCTCTGCCGCCGTCGGCATCTGGGTCGGCGTCGGCTCGCGCTATGAAAAGCGCGGCGAGGAGGGCAGCGCCCATTTCATCGAGCATATGCTCTTCAAGGGCACGGCCCACAGCAACGCCGCGGAGCTTGCCGGGCGTATGGACGCCATCGGCGGGCAGGTAAACGCCTTCACCTCCCGCGACTCCACCTGCTTCTACGCCCGCGTGCTGGACAGCCATCTGGACGAGGCGTCCGATATTCTCTGCGAAATGTTCTTCGATTCTCTCTTCTCGGAATCGGATGTCGTCAACGAGCGCGGCGTCGTGCTCGAGGAGATCGACATGTATCGCGACACGCCGGAGGATATCGTTGTGGAGCAGCTCATGGGCAGGATCTTCCCCGGTGCGCTCGGAAAGCCGGTGCTGGGCCGTCCCGCGTCGCTCAACGGCATGACGGGCGCTTCGCTGCGCGCGTTCAAGGAGCGTGAGTACAGCCCCGAGCGGATCGTCGTTTCCGTGTGCGGCAGCTTCACGGAGGATAACCTCCAGCGGCTGTGCAGCCGGTTTTCCGCGCTCGCGCCGTCGCGTCCCGCGGCGTGCCGCAAAAGCGCTTATACGCCCGCCGTGGTCGTAAAGCGCAAGGCGACGGAGCAGAACCACTTTTGTCTCTCCTTCCCCGGTCTGCCGGACGGCGACGAGAACCGCTTCTCGTGGCAGGTGCTCTCCATGGCGCTCGGCGGCGGCATGTCCTCCCGCCTTTTCCAGACCGTCCGCGAAAAGCACGGTCTCTGCTACAGTATCGGCAGCTTCACTGCCGCCTATAAGGAGACCGGCATGCTCGCCATCTCCACCGCCGTGGGGCGCGATTCCGAGGAAAAGGCGCTTGCGCTCATCCGCGAGGAGATCGAGAAATTCCGGCAGGACGGCATTACGGACAAGGAGCTGCGCACCGCGCGCGAGCTCATCAAGTCAAGCATCATCCTCTCGCTCGAATCGAGCTCCAGCCGCATGAACCGGCTCGGATCGGGGCTTCTGCTGCTCGGCAAATGCCTTACCGCCGACGAGATCATCGAGCGTTACGACGCCGTGACCACGGAGAGCGTGCTCGCTCTCGCGCGCGAAAAGCTCGCGCCCGAGATGATGGGCTTTTCCGCCGTCGGCCGTCTCGCCCCGGCGGAGGATTATCTTTCCGTTTTCGGGAAATAATTCGTAAAAATCGGCAGAATCTATTGTTCTGCCGATTTTATCTATATTTCTAATATATCTGCCGCGAAAAATGTGGTATTCTCTTCGTAGAAAACCGATCAGGAGGTCTTTTATATGATTACCGTGAATGCTCTCGGCGAAGCCTGCCCGATGCCGGTCGTAAAGGCAAAAAAAGCGATCGACGCGCTCACCGCGCCGGAGACCGTGCAGGTACTCGTGGATAACGATGCCGCCGTGCAGAATCTCATCCGTCTCGCCGGACAGTACGGCCTTTCCGTCCGCGCCGAAAAACAGGGCGAGGCGCAGTTCGCCGTCACGATCGACGCCACCGGCGCCAAGAAGGACGTGGCCGACGAAGCCGTCGTATGCGCGCCTCTCAAGCAGGGAGAAAAGAACATCGTCGTCGCCATTTCCAAAAACCATATGGGCGAAGGCGAGGAAGCTCTCGGCAAGACGCTGCTCAAGGCCTTCATCTTCGCCCTGACGCAGCAGGACGCGCTGCCGAAAACGATCCTCTTCTACAACAGCGGCGCTTTTGTTACGAGCACCGAAGGTCCGTCCATCGAAGATCTCAAAACGCTCGAAGCGCAGGGCGTGGATATTCTCACCTGCGGTACGTGCCTCGACTACTACCATCTCAAGGAGCAGCTCCTTGTCGGCGGCATCACGAACATGTACTCCATCGTGGAAACGCTCGAAAAGGCCGACGTTGTTGTCAAGCCCTAAAATCCCTTATAGAAACGTAAAAGCAGCAGACGCGCATGTCTGCTGCTTTTCTATCTGTTGTTATGTTTCGTGGGCTTGTTCAATGCACTCCAAGGTCGCTTATCTCATATTCCATATATTCCATGCCGTTGCTGCGATACTTGATCGTATAAGTCACCCCGTTCGCGTCAAAAACCTCTTTCAGCTTTTCATACGGACTTACTGTCTCATTTGACCAGTCGAATAATGTCCTGTATTCATTCCATGTGAATGTTCCGTTTTTCTGTATTTCCACAAAAAAGCCGGCAACATAGGAATAATAGGTGCTGCAATACTCCTCATACTCCGTCAGCGGAGAGCCGGACGTGATATGAATATCGTTCAAGGCGGAAATGCAGTCAAGAAGTTTCCGGATCTCTTCCGCGCAGGAATCGTAGCAATTCTCCCCTGTCTCACTTAGTTCGTCATGCGCCAAAGACATGACATATCCCAGCTGCGTCGATACCGTGTCCTCCGCCTGAATGTACTCGGAGCTGTTTTGCGAAACGTTCTGCGCTACAGCGATATCAAAAGGCAGCTTCTCCCGCAGCAGCTGAAGCGGCGATACGCCGCCGGATATCCGGGAAAAAATGCCGAGCGCTCCCGCCGCGACGATCACGACCGTTGCGACGATCCAAAATCCGCTTCTCCGCGCGCCGCTTTTCCCTGTTCCCGAACGCCGTTCCCCATCGTACATTTCCGCGATCCTCCGTTCTCTTTGCTATACTCGAATCTCCGGAGTAATTGTAGCATCTCATTTACTTTAAGTAAATAATTATTTTCTTTAGAACAATTATAATTTACCGGAAACGTTGGTAGCATAGTTACGGGGTGACGCTATGAATACCGAATATCCCGAGAAGTACACGACGTTGGGTTTAAAGATCGCTTATTATCGGAAAAAAGCCGGATATACGCAAGAGACCTTTGCGGAAAAGATCGGGAAGAGCGTAAATTTCCTTGCGCAGGTCGAGGGCACGGGAACGGTACGCGGCATTTCTTTGGAAACTCTTTTCAAAATCGCTGAATGTCTGAATATTCCGGCATCCAAACTGCTGGAGGATGATTAGCACCACCCCGGCGGATCAGTATATATTCTATAAAAGCAGCAAGCAAATTTGCTTGCTGCTTTTTCCGATAACCGCTCAAAATGTTCCGATAGAGCTGACCGTATAAACTATGTATTCCGATCCGTCATCATCCATTCGGACGGAATACGGTATGGAATTTTCATCAAATATTTCCTTGATCTTCTCGTATGGGTCTTTCGTCTCCTGGAGCCAACCTGCAAGCGCATTATATTCTTCCCAGGTAAAGCGGCTGTTTCTCTGAACGGACGCAAGATAATCGGCAGCATACCGGTAATACGTATCGCAGTAATCCTCAAAGTCCGTCAATGGCGAGAGCGTAAGCACATGGAGCTGTTCCACTGCTTCAATGCTGTCCAAGATTTCCTGTATGCTTTCACTGTAGCCGTCGTAGAAATTTTTCTCCTCCCGCTGCATATCCTCGTAAGCCGCTTGCATAAAGTCGCTCAGCTGCGCACGGGCCGTTTTCTCTGCGTCCAGATACGCCGCGCTCGTATAGGAAATATCCAGCAGGCTGGCGAACCCGAGGTTGTTTTCCGGAAGCGGCTCGTGCAGCATTGCAGCGGACGCCTCCGTGCCGGTGGGGTCGCTGGCATTTTTGCTCTCCCATAGCGCGGTCAGATTCTGCCCCCAAACCGCCTCAACGAGCGCTACCATCACCGCCAGTGTTATGACCGCGCTGAGCAGGGGAGACGAGAGCTTTTTCTGCACCGCCTCTTTTCGTTCGTTTCTCGCCCCGGAGTAACCGTTAAAATCATAGATACGCATCTGCCATACCGCCCCGCCCATTTCTATCACAGAAATAATATGCTCACGTATATAAAATGTCAATATGCGTCAGAAAAGCGCGGCACCCCTGCCGCGCTTTTCCAAATTCTGTTATCCGGTCGTCATGCCCTGCAGCTGCTGACGGAGGATGGCAGGGGTGAAGAAAAGTCCCTCGCCGTGGTCGGCGCGGAGACCGAGCCACGCGCCGCTGCACGCCTGATTTTTTGCCGCGAACGCGATCGGGAGCGCCGCGCAGCCGGCAAGTACCATATCCTCCAGCTCCCGCTCGAGCGCGCCGCGCCCGGCGGAGGAGGCAAACGTCAGCTCTTCATACAGCGCGTCAAACTCGCTGTTTGCGTAGCCGGAAATGTTCCACCCCGGCGACGACGTTCCGTTCCAGAACGCGCCGTTCCCATTGTTCCAGTAAAAGGACGCAAGGGCGAGGTACGCGTCATAGTAGCTCTGCGAGGCGGTCAGAAAGAGATCGAAGTCTCCCTCCTCCGCCGCAGCGAGCGCCTTGTCTGGCGAGAGGACGGTGACCTCCAGCGCGATACCCGCCGGGGCGCACATATCCTTCAGAAGATTGGCCGTGCGCACCCACGCGGTTGAGGAATCGCTGCACAGAATGCGGAAGGAAAGGCTCTCCCCCTTCGGCGATTCGCGCACGCCGTCGCCGTTTGCATCCGTATATCCGGCGCTTTCAAGAAGCGACGCGGCGCTCTCCGCGCTGCATACCGCGGCAGCGGAGCCATCTGTTCCGTAGGGGATGGAAAATCCGTAAGCGGGCATCGCACCGCCGAAGCCGGTGAGTGAGAGCGTTTCCCGGTCGGCGCAGAGCGTGATCGCCTCGCGGACGGTCTTATCGAGAAGCAGGGCACTCCCCCTGGAAGCTTTGTCCGTGCGCTGGTTGAACTCCACGAGCAGCAGTTCGCCGGACGTGCCGTAAGCCGTGCTGCGCCCCTCGGAGAGTTCCTCCGCAGCGGCCTGGGAGAGATTCCACGCCGCGTCGATCGCATTGTTCTCCAGCGCCGCAGCCAGATCGTCACAGCCGAAATGCAGCTCCACGATCTCGGCGCGGGCGGTGCCGTTCCAGTAATCCTCGCTGCGCCGCAGCGTAAGAACGCCGTTTTCGTATTTATCCCAGATATACAGCCCCGAGCCGGTCATCGTCTCTGCTGTCGGAGCAAGCGCGGAAAGGCTCTTTTTCGCCTGCGATGCGTCCTTCGGAATACCGGAGGTCGTATACTCCATGCCGGGCAGCGCGTTCCACACGCTCTTCGGCACGAGCGGCACATGGGAGAGGCATTCCTCCACCGCCGCCACATCGCCCCAGGCGAGGAACGAGAGGTGCGTATCGTCCGTGACCGAAATACCGGTCGTGTCGATCAGCTCGCAGCCCGGATACCCATAGAGCAGAGAAAAGTCCTTCATGGACTGGAGCGAAAACTCCACATCCCGCGCCGTGAGCGCCGTACCGTCGTGAAACTGCACGTCGCTCCGAAGCGTCAGCGTCCAGAGCATGGCCCCGTCCGCGGCGGCGGGCTGCACCGTATATTCCTGACAGACGCTGTTGATGTACCGCCCGGTCTCGATGTCGGCATAAAAGAGCGTATCGTACAAAAGCGAGATCGCCGCGGCTGCGGCATCCGTTTCGGCGGTGTACGGATCGAGCGAAGATGGCGTTTCGGAAAAGCCGAGGCGGAACACCGTCTGCCCACTCTCCGTTTTTTCCGGTTCGGGACGGTAGCCGCACGCGCCGATCGACGCCGTGAGCGCGAGAACAAGAAGCAGTATCCAAAATTTGGATCGGAATAGTTTCATACAGTCATCCTTAAAAAAGCCGGCCGACGTTTATCTTTAAGACGCACACGACCGGCTTTTCGTTCAGAGTGAGGATTATTCGATGCCGGTGAGATCATAGCTGTCCAGCCAGTTCTTCGCCGTTTCGCACACGGTGCGCAGACAATTCTCGTCAAACGGGCTGTCCAGTCCGGCGTTTTTGAGAAGCGTAGTGAACACCTCGCTGCCGCCCTGACGGGTGTACGCCATGTAGCGCTCCCAGGCTTCCTTGCGGTCCTTCTGCAGCAGCGCCCAGATCTCCAGCGCGACGGTCTGCGCGAGGCAGTAGTCGATATAGTAGAACGGGCTCTGGTAAATGTGGAGCTGCCGCTGCCAGCCCTCGCCCTCACTGTAGACAGGGATGTCGCCGTCGAGCTTCATCCACGGCATGTATACGCCGAGCAGTTCCTTCCAGACGCCGTGGCGCTCCGCCGGGGTCATGTCCGGCTTTTCGTAAACGACATGCTGGAAGTGATCGACCATCGTTCCGTAAGGGATGAACGTGAGCGCTCCGGCGAGATGGCTGTAAAGGTACTTGCGGGTATCCGCGCCGAAGAAGCCCTCCGCCCACGGCCACGCCATGAACTCCATGGACATGGAGTGGACCTCGCACGCTTCCATGCTCGGCTCGTCCATCGGAACGCGCCATGCATTGAGATATGCCTCGAATGCGTGGCCGGCCTCGTGTGTCACGACCTCCACGTCGTGCTGCGTGCCGTTGAAATTGGCAAAGATGAACGGGACGTCATAATCGGGAATCGTGCAGCAATAACCGCCGGCGGCCTTTCCCTCGGTGGAGAGCACGTCGAGCAGCTCGCGCTCACGCATCATGCGGAAGAACGCGCTCGTCTCCGGAGAGAGCTCGTCATAGAATTTCTGGCCGTGGGCGAGGATGTGCTCGGCGTCGCCGCAGGGACGCGGGTTGCCGCTGCGGAAGGAGAGCGCCGCGTCCGCAAAGCTCAGCGGATACGTTTTGCCGAGGCGCCTGGCCTGCTCCTGATAAATGCTCTCGGCGACCGGCACAAGATATTTATGCACGGCGGCGCGGAACTTCTCCACGTCCGCCTTGCCGTAGCAGTTGCGGCCCATGCGGTAGTAGCCAAGCTCCGTATAGCCCTCGTAGCCGAGTTTTTTGCCCATCGTGTCGCGCAGGCGGACGAGCTTATCGTAAATGCGGTCAAGCTCGCTCTGGTGCTCCTTATACCATCCGCCCTCGGCCTTCCATGCAGCAAGGCGCTGCGCGTCGTCTGCGCCGGTCTTGAACGGTGAGAGCTGCGAGAGCGTATATACGCCGCCCTCGAACGGGATCTGTGCCGAGGCGATGAGCTTATCGTATTCGGTCGTAAGATCGTTTTCCTTCTGCAGCTCCGGGATGATTTCCGGTGAGAACGTCTTGAGAGCGATCTCGGCGTTGAGGAACATCAGCGTGCCGTATTCCTTTTCAAAGTCCGCGCGGTACGGCGAGGCGAGCATCGCGCCCGTCCACTCCTGCGAATATTCCTCCAGTTCCGGAGAGAGTTGGTTCCAGAAGCCGTTCTCCTCGTCATAAAACTTGTCGCGCGTATCGATGGTGTGTCGCACCTGGGCAAGCGTTGCAAGCGTCTGGATGTGCTTGAAGAGCGTTTCCTTTTCAAGGAACACAGCCTTAGCCGCTTTATAGTTATCCGCGGCGCGCAGCTTTTCCGTCAGAGTGCGGATGGAGGTCTTCAGCGCCTCACCGTCGGGCCGCTCGTAGGGCATTTCACGAAATTTCAAGGCTTCCATAAAAAAGCTCCTTATCCATAAAATTATCCGGAAAGTATTTTAGCCTACTTTCCGGATAATTTCAACCTTATTGCGTTTTCCCGCCGGTCACGACGGCGACGGAAAATCTCTTCCCGGCAGCCGTCACGGGGCAGACGGCCATGCCGACGCCGTAGAGCTTTGTGAGCGTTTCGCTTGTGAGCGCTTCCTCCGGCCGTCCCGCAGCGAGCACGCCGCCGCCTTGGAGGGCGAGCACCTGCGTAGCGTACCGGAACGCCTGATTGGGGTCGTGCGTGGAAAAGAGCACAGTGAACCCCTCCCCGGCCAGAGCGCTCACGCGCTCCATTACGAGCGCGCTGTTGCCGCAGTCAAGATTGGCCGTCGGCTCGTCCATAACGAGAACGCGGGCGTTCTGCACCATAGCGCGCGAAAGCAGCGCGAGCTGCCGCTCGCCGCCGCTCACGCGGCCGGATTCCCGGTGGGCCAGATGCGCAATGCCGAGACATTCCATGGCTTCGAGCGCCGCGGCCTTATGCTCCGGACGGGGAGCGTCAAAAATGCCGATCTGGTTGGTGAGTCCCATCATAACAACTTCAAGCAGCGTATAGTTAAACGACGGAACGCACGACTGCGGGATATACGCGATCTCCCTCGCCGCAGCACGGCGGTCAAGCGTGCGCATATCCTTGCCGTTTACGAGGATGCCGCCCTCCGACGGCGCAAGAAAACCAAGCACGCAGCGGAAAAGCGTGCTCTTGCCGACGCCGTTCGGCCCGAGCACGGCGGCAATGTCGCCGTCGGCGGCGGTAAAGGTGATATCGTGCAGCACGTCCGTGCTGCCGTAGGAAAATCCGAGGTGGCTGATCTCAATGCTCACGGTCCGCACCTCCCCGCAATATGAGCCAGACGAACACCGGCGCGCCAACAACGGATGTCAGAATGCCAAGCGGGATCTCCCCCGCCGTGGCGAGACGGGCGATGTTATCCACGACCATAAGGAACGCCCCGCCGAGCAGTATGGACGCCGGGATGAGGCGCTTATAGTCATGCCCGAAAAGCATCCGCGCAAAGTGCGGGATGACAAGGCCGACCCAGCCGATCATGCCGCTCACGGAAACGCAGGCGGACGTGATGAGCGTAGCGCACACAACGATGACAAGCCGGAGCCGCGTCGTATGCACGCCGAGACTGCGCGCTTCCTCCTCACCGAGCGTCAGCAGATTGATACGCCAGCGCAGCAAAAAAAGCGGCACCATGCCGATGAGCGCCGGGATGAGGGCAAACTGAAGATCGCGCGTTTTGGCCGAAGAGAGAGAGCCCATCAGCCAGTACGTGATGGCGGGGAGCTGCTGCTCGGTGTCTGCGACGAGCTTTATAAATGATGTGCCCGCCGAAAAGAGCGAGCCGACAACAATACCGGCGAGCACCATGGCAAGCGTGCCGTTCATGCGGCTCGCCCGGCTGATGCACCACGCAAGCGCCACGGCGCCAACGCCGAAGACGAACGCACTCACCGTCACGCCGAAATAGTTGAACGACAAAAGGATGCCGAGCGCCGCGCCGAAGCCTGCGCCATTGGACGCGCCGAGAATGTCCGGCGATACCATCGGGTTTCGGAACATGCCCTGATACGCCGTACCCGCGACGGAGAGGCCCGCGCCGACTAGCGCCGAGAGCGCCACGCGCGGCAGCCGGATGTTCAGCACGACCGTCTTTTCCTGGCCGGAATACAGTCCCGCCGGCGCTTCCGCGCCGAAGAGTTTGCAGAGTCCTTCCCGAACGGCATCCCACAGTATACGGAAAAGCGTTCCCGGCGCGACGGCGAACCGCCCCAGCAGGAACGAGGCGAAAAACAGCAGCAGAAACGCCGCCGCAAGTACCCGGAACCGCCGGGCATAGACCGATGTTTTATCCGCCGTAGCAGCGTCCCTCCCTTTTCTGTATTTTCACCAGAGAATAATACCACGCCGCACACGTCTCTGTCAACGAAATCAAAAAAATTACCCCGGTACGGTTTCATTCGTACCGGAGTAAGAAAAGATTTTTCAGGGATAGTATTTGCGGAAGACCGCCTGAGCCGCGGCGTCGGCGGCGTCAAGCGCCTCGTGATACTGCCGGATCAGCGCATGTGCCTCATCCGTCAGGTGCGAGCCGTGCGCTCCCTCCCGGTCGATGAGACGGACATCAAATTCCTTTTCGATGGAATTGATGATCTTCCACGCCTTGGAGTACGCCATGCCCATGGAGGCGGTGGCGCGGTTGATGGAGCCAAGCTCCTCCACGCCTTCGAGAAGCTGAACGATGCCCCGGCCGAAGCCGAGATCGTTCGGATCGTCGCTGTTGCGGAATTTGATGATCGTTCTGCAGCGCATGGTGTATCCCCCTTTTATTATGTCAGTCCTTGACGGTCTCGCGGACGATCTCGACGATGTGCGATGCGCACAGGCCCATCTCTTCGAGCAGCGCCGCCGCAGGACCGGAGTGACCGAATTCGTCGTTCACGCCGACGCGGTGCACCGGGACAGGGTGTTTCCCGCTCACGAGAGAGCACACGGCCTCGCCGAGACCGCCGATGATGCTGTGCTCTTCGCAGGTGACGATCTTCCCGCACTCGCGCGCAGCGGCAAGGATGGTATCCTCGTCGAGCGGCTTGATGGAGCAGACGTTGATGACGCGCGCACTGATGCCTTCCGCAGCAAGCGTTTCCGCCGCCTTGAGCGCTTCTGCGACCATGAGACCGGTCGCGGCGATGGCGACATCCGTGCCGGTACGGAGCACCTCCGCCTTGCCGATCTCGAAGGAATAGTTCTCCTCTTCGTGGATCACGGGCACCGCGGCGCGGCCAAAGCGGATGTACACCGGGCCCTTGTGCTCATAAGCCGCTTTGACGGCGGCGCGCGCTTCCACATCGTCCGATGGGGAGAGCACGACCATGCCGGGGATCGTGCGCATGAGCGCGAAGTCCTCGCAGCACTGGTGGGACGCACCGTCCTCGCCGACGGAGATGCCGCCGTGGGTGGCGCAGATCTTGACATTCAAGTGCGGGTAGCCGACGGTGTTGCGCACCTGCTCAAAGGCGCGGCCCGCGGCAAACATCGCAAACGACGAACAGAACGGCACGAAGCCCATCGTGGAAAGGCCCGCGCTCACGCCGATGAGATTCGCCTCGGCAATGCCGCAGTTGATGTGGCGATCGGGATAGGCCTTCTTGAAGATCGCCGTTTTGGTGGCACCGGCGAGGTCGGCGTCCAGAACAAGGATATCGTCATGCTCGGCGGCGAGCGCCGTTACCGCGTTGCCGTAGCTATCGCGGGTAGCAATTTTTACAACGTCCGCCATCATTCCGCCTCCTCTTCGCGCAGCGCCGCGGTGAGTTCTTCCATCGCGGTGCGGTACTGTTCCTCGTTGGGGGCTTTGCCGTGCCAGCC
>DHKA01000049.1:26993-27298 GCA_002404605.1 Clostridiales bacterium UBA4706
TGATTTTCCATAAATGACACACCCTTTCCCTTAACGGTCTTGAGAACGATCGCGGAGGGACGTCCCTTTTCCGTCTCGGCGCGCTTCACGGCCTCGTCGATCGCGTCAAAGTCGTGACCGTCCACGGTCTGCACAAAGAGACCGAACGCGGCGAACTTCTCATCGATCGGATAGGGGCTCATAACGTCGCTCACGGCGCCGTCGATCTGGAGGTTGTTGTTGTCAACGAACACGAGCAGGTTGTCCAGCTTGTAGTGCGAGGCGAACATCATCGCTTCCCAGACCTGGCCCTCTTCGATCTCACC
>DHKA01000097.1:0-284 GCA_002404605.1 Clostridiales bacterium UBA4706
TCCCTCGTCAGAGGGAGGCATTTAAAAAATCACGCCATCGTGTCGTCCAGACGCTTGCCGCCGAGGATGTGAAAGTGGAGATGCTTCACGGTCTGTCCGGCGTTGGGGCCAATATTGGAGACGATGCGGTAGCCGTCGGTCAGCTTTTCGCTTTCGGCGATCTTCGCCGCGGCGACGAGGCAGCGCGCGGCGGCCGCAGAGTTTTTCTCCGTCAGCTCCGCCACGGAGCCGATGTGCTCTTTCGGCACGACGAGAATGTGCGTCGGCGCCTGGGGGTTGATGTC
>DHKA01000097.1:354-538 GCA_002404605.1 Clostridiales bacterium UBA4706
TCCCCGGCGATGATCTTGCAGAAAAGGCAGTCGTTCATAATAATGCTCCTTTCATAATGGGCAAAAGCCGCCGCAATGCGGCGGCTTTTGAAATTCAGTTCAGCTTTCCGGCGACGAAATCGTCCACGGTGGCGAGAGCGTCGTCGAGCTTGAGCATGTCGGTGCCGCCGCCCATGGCGGAATC
>DHKA01000097.1:602-12056 GCA_002404605.1 Clostridiales bacterium UBA4706
GCCGCCCTTGCCGCCGCAGATGGCGGTGACGGAGCGGATGATATCGCCCGCGCGGACGCCGGCGGCGACCGCCGCCTTGCCGCACACGCTGTGGAAGGTGATCTTCCCGTCGCGCACGGCGGCGAGCACCGCAACGATGCTCTCGTCCTTGTCGCGCAGGAAGTCGCCGATCCTGCGGAGGTTATCCGGCGTATCGACCGGCACAACGCCGGTGAACACGTGCAGCGAGCCGACCTTTTTGGAGCTGGCGAGGAAGCTCTCGGCGTTGGAGAGCATTTCACGGCCGCGGAACTTCTCGAGCTCGGAGCGCAGCTCGCGGATCTCGTTCGTGCGCGCCTCGGCGCGGGCAAGCAGCTCCTCGGGCTTGGCCTTGAGCCGTTCGGAGAGCGTCATGAGAAGGCGGGTGTTGTTCTCGATGAATTTGAGCGTTTCCTGGCCGGTGATGGCCTCGATACGGCGCACACCGCTCGCAACGGAGAACTCGCTCACGATGCGCAGCGAGCCGACCTTCGCGGTATTGTCGAGATGCGTGCCGCCGCAGAATTCCACGGAGTAGCCCTCGCCCATATCGACGACGCGGACAACATCGCCGTACTTTTCGCCGAAGAGCGCCATCGCGCCGAGACTGCGGGCCTCCGCGATGGGTATTTCCTTCACCGTGATGGGGAAGCCCTCGAGCACGGCTTCGTTCACCATGCGCTCGACGGAGGCGATCTCCTCGGGCTTCATGGCGGAGAAGTGGGTAAAGTCAAAGCGGAGACGGTCGGGCTCAACGAGCGAACCGGCCTGGTGGACATGGTCGCCGAGAACGGTGCGCAGCGCCTTGTGCAGCAGGTGGGTGGCGCTGTGGGCGCGCATGATCGCCTTGCGGCGACCAGTATCGACGCAGGCGTTCACCTTGTCGCCGACAGCGAGATTGCCGGAGACCATCACGCCGTGGTGCAGCACCTTGCCGGCCTTGTTCTTCTGCACATCGTGCACCTCAAAAACGGCGTCCTTGAGAATGAGCAGGCCGTGGTCGGCGCACTGACCGCCCATTTCGGCGTAGAACGGCGTTTTATCGAGAACGATGCTCGCGCTAACGCCGGAGCCGACGCGCTCGCGCAGCTCGTCCTCGGCAACGATGGCGAGGATGGTGCAGTCGTCGTGCAGGCGCTCATAGCCGGTGAACTTGGTGGGGAGATTGTCCAGGCCGAGATCGAGCCCCGCCCAGGCGGTCTCATCGGAGCTGCGGGCGGCGCGGGCGCGCTCGCGCTGCTCCTTCATCAGAGTCTGGAACGCGGGCTCATCGACCGTCATGCCCTCATCCGCCGCCATCTCTTTCGTGAGATCGAGCGGGAAGCCGTAGGTATCGTAGAGTTTGAAGGCGTCGGAGCCGGAGAACACGGTCTCGCCCTTTTCCTTATGGGAGGCAAGCATACCGGCGAAGATAGCCATGCCGCCGTCGATCGTGCGGGAGAAGTTTTCCTCCTCGGAGCGGATGACGCCGGTGATATACTCCTGCCGCTCGGCAAGCTCGGGGTAAGCGCCGCGGTTCTCGTGGATGACGGTATCGCAGACCTTATAAAGGAACGGCTCCTTCTCGCCGAGCAGACGTCCGTGGCGGGCGGCGCGGCGGAGCAGACGGCGCAGCACGTAGCCGCGGCCCTCGTTGGAGGGGAGAACGCCGTCGCAGATCATAAAGGTCGAAGAGCGGATGTGGTCGGTGATGATGCGGAGAGACACGTCCTTCGCGTTCGTCTCGCCGTAATGCGCGCCGGTGATCTCGCTCACCTTGTGGGTGATGTTCATCACGGTATCGACGTCGAAGAGGGAGTTCACGTCCTGGCAGACGACCGCGAGACGCTCCAGACCCATGCCGGTGTCGATGTTCTTCTGGGCGAGCTCGGTGTAGTTGCCCTGGCCGTCGTTGTTGAACTGGGAGAACACGATGTTCCAGATCTCGATATACCGGTCGCAGTCGCACCCCACGGTGCAGCCGGGCTTGCCGCAGCCGTATTTCTCACCGCGGTCATAGTAGATCTCGGAGCAGGGGCCGCACGGACCGCTGCCGTGCTCCCAGAAGTTATCCTCTTTGCCGAAGCGGAAAATGCGCTCCGGAGCGATGCCGATCTCGTCGTGCCAGATGTTCCAGGCCTCGTCATCGTCGAGATAGACGCTCGGATACAGCCGGTCGGGATCGATGCCGACCCAGTCGGGAGAGGTCAGAAATTCCCACGCCCAGTGGATGGCTTCGCGCTTGAAGTAATCGCCGAAGGAGAAGTTGCCGAGCATTTCAAAGTAGGTGCCGTGGCGCGCCGTCTTGCCGATATTCTCGATATCGGGCGTGCGGATGCACTTCTGGCAGGTCGTCACGCGGCGGCGCGGCGGCTCTTCCTCTCCGGTGAACCACGTTTTCATGGGGCTCATGCCGGCGTTGATGAGCAGAAGCGAAGGGTCGTTGCGGGGGATCAGCGAGAAGCTGGGCAGACGCAGATGACCTTTTGTCTCAAAGAAGGAGAGATACATCTCCCGCAGCTCATTGAGTCCGAAATTTTTCATACTAACCTCCAAAAACAAATACACCCCGCCCCCGAAAAACAGGGGCGGGGAAAAACATTCCACGCGGTACCACCCTGATTGCGGCATTTTATGCCGTATCTCGTGCGCCCGATAACGGAGACGGACCGCCGCGCTCTTCGCGCGAAGGCTCAAAAGTGGCTGCCGCGGTGCCGGACGAGGGGCTTTCAGCCTCCCCCTCTCTCTGTAGACCGTGTCTGCGCGGCTTGCTTCGTCATAGCCCAAAAATCTTATACATTTTATCACGAAATATCCGCTTGTCAACCGGGAAAATGCCTCTTTCCGGCGGTTTTTCCGCAACGGAAAAACATACCGCTTGCTATCATCGCGCAAAAGTGTTACCTTTATAAAGGATTTTTATGCCTCTGATACGTCTATACTATCCCGGGGAGGGAAAAAATGCCAGACTGCGATGCCGGACTCGTTTCCATACTCATGAGTGTATATAACGGCGCTCCCACGCTTGAAAAGGCGGCGGCGTCTGTTCTGACGCAGACATACCGCGATCTGGAGCTTATTCTCTGCGACGATGCCTCCGCAGACGATACATGGCGCATCATGCAGCGCATCGCCGCGCAGGACGCACGCGTTACGATTTTTCAAAACGAGGCCAATCTCGGTCTCGGCGCTTCGCTCAATGCGTGTCTTTCGCGTGCGCGGGGCGAATATATCGCCCGGCAGGACGCCGACGATGTTTCCGATCCCGACCGGATCGAGCGGACGATGGACTTTCTGCTCTCGTCCGGCGCGCCCTACGTTGCGTGCGGCGTGCGCGTTTTCGACGATACCGGCGTTTGGAGCACGCGGCAGTATCCGCAGAAGATCACAAAGCACATCATCGCGCAGAAGAATCCCTTCTTCCACCCGACGATGATCTTCCGCCGCTCGGTGCTCGAGAGCGTGAACGGCTACTGCACCTCGCCCGAAACGCGCCGCACGGAGGACTACGATCTCGTCATGCGGCTCGCGGCGAGGGGCATGATCGGAGAAAATTTGCAGGAGATCCTCTACTCGGTCTACGAACCGCAGGAGGCCTATCTCCGTCACAATGCCAGGACCCGCTTATATGAGGTCCGCGTCCGCGCGCGCGGGCTGCGCGCGATGGGCTCTCCGGCTTCGGATTACATCTATCTTGTCAAACCGCTCATCATGGCGTGCGTTCCGCGCGCCTTGATGCGCCCGGTAAAGCGGCTGCAATGGAAATTGCAGAGCCGCGATACAAAAAAGTGAGGAATACCGGATCATGGCATTCAACAAAGGCTACGTAAAAGAAAAAATGGAGGGCTTCCGCCGGTTCACGCCGCTGCTGCGCGAGCTTGTGGTGCGCGATATCAAGGTGCGCTACCGTCATTCCGCGCTGGGGCTCGTGTGGACGGTGCTCAACCCGCTGCTGATGATGGTCGTCATCACGATCGTCTTTTCCACGCTCTTCAAGCAGAATATCCCGAATTTCCCGATCTACTATCTTTCGGGTTCGCTCATCTTTGCGTTCAATTCGGAATCGACGACGACCGCGCTCAACTCGATCATATCCAACGCCTCCCTCATCAAAAAGGTTTATATCCCGAAATACCTTTTCCCGCTCTCGAATGTGCTCTCGGGACTCGTGAATCTCGGGTTTTCGCTCATTGCGATGTTCATCGTGATGCTTATCACCGGCGCGCCGTTCCATGCAACACTTTTGCTGCTGCCGATCCCCATTTTCTATACGTTCCTCTTCTCCGTCGGGCTCGGCATCCTGCTCTCGGCAGTCACGGTGTTTTTCCGCGATATCGCGCATTTCTACAGCGTGTTCATTCTCGCGTGGACGTACTTCACGCCCATCTTCTACCCCGTGGAGATCCTGCCGGACGCCGTGATGAAGCTCATGCGGCTCAACCCGATGTACCATCTTGTCGCCTACATGCGCTCGCTCGTGCTCTACGGCGTGTTCCCGAGCCTAAAGGAAAACCTTCTCTGCCTGTGTCTGGGCCTTTTGATGCTCGCGCTGGGGCTTTTCGTATTTTATAAAAAGCAGGACAAGTTCGTCCTGTATGTCTGAGCGGAGGTGCGCCATGGGCAGCGTTATCAAAGTCAACGATGTTTCGATGATGTTCAATCTCAGCTCGGAGAAGATCGACAGCATCAAGGAATATTTCATCAAGGCCGTGCGCCGGGAGCTCCATTTTCAGGAGTTCTGGGCGCTGCGGGACATATCGTTCACGCTGGAGAAGGGCGATTCTCTCGGCATCGTCGGGCTGAACGGTTCGGGCAAGAGCACGCTTTTGAAGATCGTCTCCGGCATTCTGAAGCCCACCAAGGGCACCGTGGAGACCTGCGGCAGCATCGCTCCCCTCATCGAGCTCGGCGCGGGCTTTGACGCCAACCTTTCCGCGCGCGAGAACATCTATCTCAACGGCGCGATCCTCGGCTACAGCCGCGCGTATATGTCCGAGCGGTTCGACGAGATCATCGAGTTTGCCGAATTGCAGGACTTCGTGGACACCGCCGTGAAAAACTATTCCTCCGGCATGGTAGCGCGTCTCGGCTTCGCCATTGCGACGATGAACGCGCCGGACATTCTCATCATCGACGAGATCCTCGCCGTCGGCGACTATAAATTCCAGGAAAAGAGCTTCGCGCGCATGCAGGAGATGATCGCCTCCGGCGCGACGGTCGTTTTCGTCTCCCACTCGATCGAGCAGGTGCAGAAGATCTGCAAAAAGGCGCTCTGGCTCGAACACGGCCGCATGCGCATGCTCGGCGACGCGGACGCCGTGTGCGGGGAGTATATGCGCGCATGAGCACCGCCGTACCGAAAAAAAAGCGCGTCCTTTTTATCATCAACCAGTTTTTCAAGGGCGGCGCGGAAACGGCGCTCGTGAATCTTCTGCGCACGATGGACAGCACGCGCTTCGACGTTGATCTTCTCATTTTCGATATGATCGACCTGCCGGGCAGTCTCTCCCTCATCCCTGAGATACCGGACTGGGTACGCGTCATCAACGTGGCCGAAAACGAAAAAAAGACCGCATTCGTGAAAAAGGCGGTCTTCAAGCTCGAGCGGAAGCTCACCGGCGCGCAGCCGTTCCGCCGCGGCGCCATCCGCTATCTGCAAAACCAGTACTACGACGCCGCCATTTCCTACGGCGAGTGGTTTTCGAGCGCGCTCTGCGCGCGCTATGCCGCGGCGCGGCGCAAATATGTCTGGATCCACGCAGATATGGACAAGGCCGCCTTTCTCCATCCGGACATCCTGCGCTATGAAGCGCAGTTCGACGGCTTTCTCTTCGCCTCCCGTCACTCGATGGAGGGGGCGGTAAAAAAATATCCGCAGCTCGCCTCTCGCTCACTCGTCGTTCCGAACCGTGTGGACAGCGAGAAAATTCTCGCCATGAGCGAGGAGCCGCTGCCTGTCTCTCTGCCGGAGGACGGTCTGCCGCTGCTCGTGACCATCGCAAACATCCGCGAGGAGAAAAACCATCTGCGCGAGGTCCAGGCGATGCGGCAGCTTTTTTCCGAGGGGCTGCGGTTCCGCTGGGTAAACATCGGCTCGCTCGCGAATGTCCCGCTCGTGGAAAAGCTCCGGCAGGCGGTGCAGAGCGCCGGGCTTGAGGACTATTTCACGCTGACCGGCCCGCTCGATAACCCTTACGGCGTGATGCGCCGCGCCGACGCCGTGTGCGTCCTCTCCGACCATGAATCGTGGTCGATGGTCATCACGGAGGCGAAGGCGCTCGGCGTGCCGGTGATCGCAACGCGCACTTCCGGCGCGCTCGAGCAGATCGAAGACGGCAAAAACGGCGTCCTCTGCGGCTTTTCCGCCGGGGAGATCGCCGCGGCCATCCGCGCCTTTCTCACCGGCGGCGCGGCGGAGACGATGCGCGGCGGCGCAAAGCATCCTGCCGCCAAAACATCCCCGGGCACGCTGGAAGCGCTATTGGAAAACGACGCGAAAAAGGTTCTTTACGTGTTCGACGATATAAACTACGCGAGCGGCGCCCGCGCCGCGGCGCTCGCACAGGCGCGCGCCGTGTCCGGTGTGGCGGAGGTATGGCTCTATTCCGCCGAGCCGTGCCGGGACGCCGCGCTGCGGCGGGAATTCCGGCTGCTCAATATCCCCGACGGCGGGGGGCTGCGGCTGCTCTCGCGCCCGACGCGGCAGGTGCTGCGTGACGGGGACGTATCCCGCGCCGGGAAGCTTCTCCGGCTCGCCTACGCGGTGCTTGCGCACATTGGGCTCGAGTCCGTGCTGCCGAAAGCGCTGCTGCGGCGGAACATGGCCGCGGCGTTTGAGACCTTCGATACGATCTTCGTCGTGAGCGAGGCATCCAAAATGCGGGAATTTGTCTCCCGCCGCCGCCATCCGGGAAAGATCCAGTGGATCCATACCGACTATGCCGCCTGGCGGGAGCTGAACGAGTGGACACGCGCCGTTACGAAAAACGACGCCGCGCTCTACCGCCGGTTCGATACGATCGTCTGTCTCAACAAGACGCTGCGCGAGAAGTTTCTCGCCGTATATCCGCAGTTTGCGGACAAGACGCTCGCCGTGCCGAACCCGGTGTTCCGCGGCGAGATACGCGAGCGCGCCAAAGCGCCGCTCACGGTGCCGGTAGATGAGACTGTCTGCAATCTCATCACCGTCGGGCGATTTGAGCGTGAAAAGCGCTATGACCGGCTGCTCGGTATCGCCGCGGAGCTGAAAAAGCGCGGCTTTGCGTTCCATTGGTACTTTGCCGGCAGCGGGCCGCTGTTCGAGGATATCCGGCGGCAGCGCGATGCGCTCGGTCTTTCCGGGTGCGTTACGCTGACCGGCTATATGGAAAACCCGTGTCCCCTGCTCGCAAAATGCCGCGCGCTCGTGCTCTTTTCCGAGTACGAGGGCACGCCCGTCACGATCGACGAGGCCAAGGCGCTCGGCGTGCCGGTCATCGCCAACGACGTCGGCGGCGTGCGGGAGATGCTGGAGGACGGGCGGTACGGGGACGTCTTCCCCTCCGGCGACACCTCCGGATTCGTCCGCGCCATTTTATCCGTTTCGGCTCGCTGAACCCATCCATATTTCTTACAACGCAAGGGAGACAATCCATGGAAAAGAAACGGCTTCTGTTCGCGATCAGCCAGTTTTACAAGGGCGGCGCAGAGGTTTCTCTTCTCAATCTACTGCGAAGGCTGAATAAAGACGATTATGACATTGACCTTCTCGTTATGAATCAATGCCCTGCCGAGGGCGCGGTGAGCCTGATCCCAGAGCTGCCGGAGCACATCCGCGTCTTTGACGCCTATCGGGAGGAGCAGCGTTCCTCCCTCGGCGGACGGCTCCAACGCAGATTTTTCTGCACGGAGAGCGACCGGAGCCGGTATCCGGCCTCCGCGCTCCGCTTTGCCCGCAGCCGCCGGTACGACTGGGCGTTCCACGTCGGCGAATGGTGGCTGCCGGAATTTGTCGCGGAGAAGATCACAGCGGAACACAAAGCGGTATGGATCCATACGGACATCGCCGCGGCGAACGTTTTCGCGCCGGACGCCTTTTTTGCCTCGGACAACGCCTTTGAGCGGTATATTTTCGTTTCGCAGCGTTCGCTGGAATCCGCCGCGGAAGCGTTCCCCTTCCTGCGGAAAAAGGCTGTATGCATCCACAATATCAGCGACTCCGAGGGGATCCTGGCCAAAAGCGCGGAGACGGCGGAGTTATTCGCCTCTCTCCCGCGGCCGGTCGTGCTGACATGCGCCAACATCCGCCGGGAAAAGAACCACCGGCGGCAGCTTCTTGCCATGAAGCAGCTCCATGATCGCGGGCTGGACTTCACCTGGGTCAACATCGGCTCCACCGCCGACAGCGCGTACACCAACGCGCTGCGGCAGCAGGCCGCGGAATATGGACTGCAGGATCGCTTCCTTCTTCTCGGCCCGCGGGATAATCCGTATCCTTATATCGCGCAGGCCGATCTTGTCGCCGTGCTTTCGGACTATGAATCATGGTCCATGGTCATCACGGAAGCTCTTACGCTCGGCGTGCCGGTCATCGCAACGAAGACTTCCGGCGCTCTGGAGCAGATCGAGGACGGCGTCAACGGCGTGCTTACCGATTTTGATGAAACCGACATCACCGAAAAACTCGGGCCGCTTCTCGCCGACCCGGACGTCCTCCGGCGAATGCGCGAAAATCTGCGCGGCTACGCCGCCAAAGCAAACGAGGGCGTGCTCCAAAGTTTTCATGCCCTGCTCGATCTCATACCGGCTACCCCGGCTCCGGGGCGGCGGATGCTCTATGTCATCGACAATATCAACTACTGCGGCGGTGCGCACATCGCGACGCGCAGTCAGATTGCTCTTCTGCTGGCGGAGGGGTGGGACATCACCGTTTTTTCCGCGGTCGTACCGAATATCAGCACGCGCTGTGCTCTGCCGGACGTACGTTTTCTCAGCTGGCAGCAGTGCGAAGCCGATGTTCTCTATCAGCGCCGTCTCGCCGACTGTCTGACGGACCGGCGTCTTTCCCTCCGGCAGAAGCTGCTCAAGGGGCAGATGACATGGGCGGCCAAAGTTTGCAAGGATCCGAACACCTTCAACAAATACGTCCATCCGCAGCTCGTGCCGCTGTTCTCGGGGTATGACGTTGCCTGTGTCATGTCGGAGGGGTCCTCGTTCCGCGCGCAGATCGCCGATGCGGATATTGGACGGAAGATCCAGTATATCCACACGGACTATGCCGCGTGGTACTGTCTTTCCGACTGGACGCGGGAGATCACCGCGAACGACGCCGCTCTTTACGCGCGTTTTGATCAGATCGTCCTGCTTTCCGATGCGATCTGCGACCGCTTCAACGCGATATATCCATCTCTGCGCGGGAAAACGACCGTCAACCGCAACATCCTTCTGGCAGAGGATATCCGAAAAAAAGCCGCCAAAAATCCTCCCATCGGCGCAGAAGTGCATTTTGTCACCGTCGGGCGTGTAGACAGCGGCAAGGGCTACGACCGGCTTCTGCGCGTTCTGGAAACGCTGTACGACGAAGGCTACCGTTTCACATGGACGATCATCGGAAGCGGAACGGATTTCCGCGAGATCAGCGCCAGCTTCACCTACAGCCGCATCGCTGGCCGCGTCCGGCTGCTCGGCGCGCTGGACAATCCCTACCCGTTCGTCCGCGAAGCCGATGTTTTCGCCCTCTTTTCCCATTATGAAGGGCTTCCCAATACCATCTTTGAAGCGCTGATCCTCGGCGTGCCGGTCATCGCCACCAACGTGGGCGGGATCGACTCGCAGATCACGCCGGGCAAAAACGGCTGGCTCGTTCCGAGCAGCGAAAAGGGGATCCACGACGGACTGGCGCATATTTTCCTGCACGCGGACGAGATCGCGCAGTACAAGGAAAATCTGAAAAGCTACGTATACGATAACGATACCATCAAAGCAAGAACGGAAAGCATCCTCCTCGGATGCTCTCCGTCCGGTCAGGAGGAAGGCGAAACGCCATGATCCAAAGCAGCAAATCTCTCTCCGCGCGGCGGCGCCTTCTTCCGGCCGCGCCCGCCATACTTCTCGCCGCCGTTTATCTGACATTTCTCATTGATCTCCAGACGCTCGAGACCTCGATGCAGCGGATCTTTATCTTCTGTTATTTCGTCGTCATGGGCGCGTTGGCGTGCTTTTTGAAGGGCAAATATGCCGAGGGAAAGCCGTTCCCGCTCCAAAGCCGGATCGCCGCGGCGCTGCTCGCCGCGCTGCTCGTCGGCGCGGGCTGGAACACGTTCCTGCCGCATGTGCGCTTCCCGCTGGAAGGCTCGCACATGTACGCGCTCTGGGAAAAGCTGCTCTATACGCTCGGCGCGTGGTGCGTCGTGTTCTATCTGGCGCAGCTCGCGCTGCTGTTTCTTGCCCGCCCCATGGAAAAGCGCGGCTGGACGGAGCGGCAGAAAGCGCTTGCCTTTCTCCTTATGGGAAACTTTGTGTTTCTCTTTTTCACAAGCGACAGGATCCAGCCGACGCATCCGACGCAGGGATTTCTCCTGCTGCTGACGGTCGCTTCTGTCTGGTGCTTCAACCGGAAGAGCGGCTGTATGGAAAAGTACCGCACAAAAGGCTACCGCGCCGCCATTGGGATAATCGCCGTTTATGCCTCGCTTGCGAGCTTCGCGCAGCGGTTCTTTCTGGACGGCAACACGAGAATGCACTTTTCGCTGCCGGGACTCTTTTACGTTTTAAGCGGTATTCTCTGGTTCATCCCCGTTATCCGGCTGCTGCTGTTCGCGCTGGAATGGCTCTCCTCCCGCCCCCGCACGCTGCCGAAGCCGGGAAGCCGGAAGAAGGCGCTGTGCGTTCTTCTCGCCGCGCTTGTGCTGTGCCAGATCTTTGTGCTCTGGGCCGAGTGGCCGGGCGGATTTGCGCTCGATTCCGTTTATCAATACCGTCAGGCGATGGGTGAGCTTCCGCTGAGCGACGATCACCCGGTGCTGGATACGCTGCTCATGCGCGCCGTTCTGACCATCATCCCTCATCCCGCCGCGCTCACGGCGGCGCAGCTCCTGCTCTTCTCGCTCGTGCTGTGCGCGTTTCTTATGATGGGGTACGACCGCGGCGTGCCGCTGCCGCTGCTTGTGATCCTCGGGTGCTTCTTTGAGCTGATGCCGAATCAGGCGCTCTCGTGGACAAACGTTTTGAAGGATTTCCCGTTCACGCTCGCGCTCTTGTGGGGCACCTACCTCCTTTTGCAGCTCGCGCTCGACACGCCGCGCAGCCGCAAATGGCCGTTTTACGTTTGTCTCGCGCTGGACATTTTTCTTGTGTCCCTTCTGCGGCACAACGGCGCCGCGCCCGCGGCGGCGATGGCCCTTCTCTGCATTGTTCTCACCGTGCGGCGCTATGCGCAGGTGAAGCTCCGCGCGCTTACGGCAGCGGTGCTTGCGGCGG
>DHKA01000097.1:12110-17736 GCA_002404605.1 Clostridiales bacterium UBA4706
AAGGGGCCGGTCATGGCTGCGCTCGATGTGACGCCGGTATCGCTCTCGCCGTTCACGACGCTTTTCTGCGCCGTCGGCTCGTGCGTGAACAAGGATCTGCCGCTCTCGGCGGAAGCAGACGCGATTTTGGAAAAAGCACTCCCGCTCGAGGACTGGCGCGATTATTACGCCCGCTATTACGGCCACGATTTTTATTACTATCAGCGTCCGGAGGGGAGCGCTCCCTATACGCCGACGTTGGTGACGACGCCGGAGATCCTCCGGGTCTACGGCGAGGCTCTGTGCAAATATCCGGATGTAATACTCAAGGACCGCATCGACGGGTGCGACATTCTCTGGGATGTGGCGCAGCCGGAGGACAGCTTCAACGCGAAGACCTTCTGTCTTGTGTACGACTGGGACTGGATGTCGCAGTATGTTGATGAAGAAGACTATCGTGATGAAGATGGCACAATTCTCCCCTATCGGCAGAATTTTTTCTCCAAAGCCTATCTCCGGCTGACCGGAACGGCGCGCAACAGCGTGCTGGACATACTGCTCTGGCGCACGGGCGCGTATCTGATCGCATTCTGGGTGCTGCTGCTCTTCTGGCGGAAAAACGGCATGCAGCGCTTTCGCTGCGCCGCCGTGCCGTTCCTCGGCAATCTCATCATCTCCGTGCTGTACGTTTACCACCAGAGCTTCCGGTACGTGTACTTTGTGCAGGTGTGCGTGCTCGCGCTTGCGTTTGCCACGGTCGTGTGCCGACCGCGGCTGGAAGAAGAATAAAAAAATGACCGCCGCGTTTCCAAAACACCGGAAACGCGGCGGTCGTTTTTTTCAGGCGTCTTTCTTATCGACGCGGTATTTTTTCTTGAAAATGCTTGCGCGGATGCCGAGCTCCTTGCCCTTGACGAGGCGGACGAAGTTCTTCCGGTGCTTCCAGAAGATGAGCGCGACCGTGGCGGCCATGATCGCAATATCCCAGCCGCTCCGTCCCGTGAGGATGCACCAGACGAGATACCCCACGCTCGCCGAGAGTGTGCCGATGAACATATAGTCCGTGACAAACGTGATAATAACGACGCCCGCCACGAGAATGAGGAACAGCCGCCAGTCGAGCGCGAGCGCGCTGCCGAGCAGCACGGCTATGCCCTTGCCGCCCTGGAACTCGAGATAGAACGGATAGAGATGCCCCGCCACGCACGCCGCCATCGTCACGGTCTGGATGGAGGGGAAATTGTGGAACAGAAATCCCGCCAGCCACACCATGAGCGCCGACTTGAGCGCGTCGCACACGAATACGACCGCCGCAACGCCCGAACCCATCGTCCGCCCGGCGTTTGTCGTCCCGGCGTTGCCGGAGCCCTTCGTGCGGATATCAAAGCCGCGCTTCTTCGCCAGCAGCCACGCAAAATTCACCGCTCCGGCCAGATAGCCCGCGAGAGCGCAGAACACATACGGAAGAACGGTTTTCAGAAAAGTCTGCATGAATGCGATCCTTTCGCAGATACATAAAAAAATTTATGTTTTTGTCATTCTACTATGTGATACCATACCGTAAAGATTTTGTCAATGAACACATCCGTAGTATTGTCTTTTTCGGCGGAATGGTACTTGCGTTTCTGCGCGTTACCGGGTAAACTGTATCTGTATGTAATTATGTAACCCAACATGGAGGTAGTATATGTACTGCACGAAAAAAATTGCGTCGGATCTTGTCTGGGTCGGCGCGAATGACCGCCGTCTCGCCATGTTTGAGGGCGTGTATTCCGTTCCGGCGGGCGTTTCCTATAACTCCTATCTTCTCAAAGACGAGAAGACCGTCCTCTTCGACACGGTCGATAAGGCCGTGAGCCGCACCTTCTTTGAAAATCTGGAGCACGAGCTCGGCGGACGAGCGCTCGACTATGTGATCGTGCATCATATGGAGCCGGACCATTCCGCCACGCTCTCGGAGCTGCTGCTGCGCCATCCGGAAACAACGGTCGTATGCAACGACAAGACCGCCGTGATGATCGCGCAGTTTTTCGGCTCTGACGCCGTGAAGAACATGCAGCTCGTCCGAGAGGGCGACGCGCTCCCCACCGGCGCGCATGAGCTCACGTTCTATCTTGCCCCGATGATCCACTGGCCGGAGGTCATGATGACCTACGACAAGACCGCGCACACGCTCTTCACCGCGGATGCCTTCGGCGTTTTCGGCGCGCTCAACGGCGCGATCTATGCCGACGAGGTGGATTTTGACCGCGACTATCTCAAGGAAGCGCGCCGGTACTATACGAACATCGTCGGCAAATACGGCGTGCAGGTGCAGAACCTCTTCAAGAAGATCGCGGGTCTGGACATTCGGATGCTCTGCCCGCTGCACGGCTTCGTCTGGCGGGAAAACCTTGGGTATATTCTGGAAAAGTACAACCTCTGGAGCACTTATACGCCGGAGGACAAGGGCGTGATGATCGCCTACGCTTCCATTTACGGCAACACGGAAAACGCCGCGGAGATCCTCGCCTCAAAGCTGCGTGAGCGCGGCGTGCGCACCGCGATGTACGATGTGTCCGTCACCCCGGCCTCGGACATCATCGCCGAGTGCTTCCGGTGGAGCCATCTGGTGTTCGCCTCGGCGACGTATAACGGCGGCATTTTCGTCACGATGGACGAGCTGCTGCGGGATATTGCCGCGCACAATCTGCAGAAGCGCACCGTCGCTTTTATGGAAAACGGCACGTGGGCGCCCGTGAGCGCGCGGCAGATGGCGGCGATCCTCGCCCCGCTCAAGAACATGACGGTGCTCGGGCAGAGCGTTGCGATCCGCTCCTCTCTCGCCGAAGGGCAGCTCGCCGAGATTGAAGCGCTCGCCGATGCGCTCGCGGAGGGCATCCGGTAAAAACTGGCAACGAAAAATAACAAAAAATCCGCGTGCGGAGGAAACCTTTTGACCCCGCCGCGCGTCATATAGTCAGAAAGCAAACGGCATGGCCATGCGCCGCGCCGTTTTCAAGGAGGTAACTTTGTTATGACAAAGAAACTGATGGCCCTTCTGCTCGCCGTGCTGATGGCAGTATCGCTGCTGCCCATGCCGGCGATGGCGGACGATGCCGCTACTGCGATCACCGATATCTCGAAGATCACCGAAGCGGCAGGCTCCTATGTTCTGGATAAGAACAACACACCGAAGGAGATCACCCTTTCCACTTCTCTCGTGATCGACAAGGATGTGACGCTTGAGCTGACCGGACAGACCGTCACGCTCGCATCCGCCGAAGGCGATGACTCACCCGTTTTCCTTGTGGAGGGCGGCAGTCTGACGCTCAAGGGCACTGGCACCGTCAAAGCGCAGGGCAGCAGTGCCGCGGGCGTTCTCGTCAAGGGCGCCGCGCTGAATATTTCCGGCGATGTCAGCGTCACCGGCGGCGCGTTCGGCGTGAAGGCCGTTGTCGGCGCTTCCAAAGGGAGTATCTCCGTGGACACGACCGGTTCGATCGATTCGAATGTCGGCATCAATCTGGCAGGCGCTCCCGATACGGCATTGAAGATCGCCGCCGGGACGGTCAAGGGCAGCGTCTGCGCCATCGGTCTTGCTGACGGCAGCACTCTTACGCTCGCGGATATTCTGGAGGATGGCTCCAATGCCTACACCGGCGGCGCAGCCGTTGCGAAGGACACCGCTCTCGCCGCGGATATGAAAGAGCTTGTCGTTGATAACGGCAAAGCTCCTGTGCTGACGGTCACTTCCGCCGTGCGCACCTCGGAGACCGAGGCTACCGTCACCTTCAACTCCACAAAGACCGGTACATACTACTACCAGCTGGACGACGTGACGGACATTTTGAAGAATGACACCAACAAGGCCGAGCTCGTCCGCGGTGAGAACACGCTCTCGCTCAAAGAGCTCGACGCAAAAGAGCACACCGTGTATATCGCCGCCAAAGACAGCTTCGGCAACGAGACGGGAGACCCCGTGGCGGAGGCTTCCGTCCCTGCGGTGCTCGCCGCGCCGGAAGCTCCCTTCTGGAAGGAAGAGGACGGTAAGAAGGTGGCGGCATGGTCCGGCGTGGATACTGCGACCAAGTACTATGTGCAGCTCTACCGCGGGGGTGAAGTCTACGGCGATCCCATCCCTGTGGAAAAAGTCACCGAAGCCACGATCGATCTTTCCGGCGTGATGAAGGACGACGGCACTTACGCCTTTAAGGTCCGTGCCGTCGGCGCGAACACGGTCGGCGCGTGGTCGGCCATGAGCAGCGAGATCGTGCGTGACACGACGGGTCCCGCTGTCTCGGTCAAGGAAAACGGCGTCCAGCGCACTGCGCAGGACACTGCCACGATCGCCCTCGTCTCCAGCGAGGACGGCACGCTCTACTATGTTCTCAATGATGATACCGCCGACATTTTCGTCTCCGATAAAACGATGCCGGTCGCAAAGGGCGAGGACAATGTTCTCACGCTTACCGGCCTTGCCGACGGCGCCGAAGTGAAGGTCCGCTTCGCCGCGAAGGACAATCTCGGCAATCCGGGCGCTGAGGGGTCCGTGACCGTGCCGCTCTATCTGGCGGCTCCTACGACTCTCACCTGGGAAAACGGCAATACCGCTGCGTGGGCGGAAGTGCCGGGCGCTGCGTCCTACACCATCCGGCTCTTCAAGGACGGCACGGAGATCACTCCCGCCGCCACCTCCAATACGAACAGCTATACCTTTGCGCTCACGGAAACCGGCGTCTACACCTTCCAGGTGCAGGCTGTCAGCGGTGCTGTGACCAGCGCCTGGTCGGAAGCGAGCGCTGCGCTTACCGTAGATAAGACCGCGCCCGTCATCTCTAAGGAGAGCGCGAGCCGCACGGACGCTTCCAACGGCTCCGTGACCTTCACCTCCGACGAGGCCGGCAAGGTCTACTACACCGTCGGCGGCGAGAAGCCCGCGCAGGATGCCCTGCTCTCCTCGGCAAACGTGAAGGATGTTGCCGCCGGCGAAACGAAGATCGATCTCTCCGGTCTCGGCACCGAAGCAGTGAACGTATACTTCATGGTCGTTGACGCCGCCGGGAACATGAGCGACGTCAAGACTGTGACCGTTCCCGTATATCTTACCAAGCCCACCACGATCACCTGGGTCAACAACACAGCGACCGCCATGTGGAACGCGGTATCCGGCGCGGAAGCCTACAACATTCAGCTTCTCCGCGACGGCAGCGATTACGGCAACGTGATCGTCGTCAACGGCGGCTCTACCACGACCACGGATCTCTCCTCCCATCTGAACGACGACGGCGTTTATACCTTCCGGGTGCAGGCGTCCGCCGCAGGCACGCAGAGCGAGTGGTCGGACGTGTCCGCCACGAGCTACAAGCGCGACACCCAGAAGCCCACCATTACCGGTTACCCCTCCCGCCGCATCGACGCGAAGACGGCGGAGTTCTCCTTCATCGCCTCCGAAACGGGTACGTATTACTACATGATCGGTCTTGTGAACGGCGGCGTTCCGACCGTTGAACAGGTCGCCAGCGACAGCAATCCGCACGGTGGCTGCACCAACGTCAAAACCACCATCAAGCTCACCGACATCGCCGACGTGAACGCCCGCAAGGTCTATGTTGTCGTGCGCGACACGAGCGGCAATCTGAGCAGTCTCTTCACGACCGACATTCCC
>DHKA01000097.1:17806-19185 GCA_002404605.1 Clostridiales bacterium UBA4706
CGACGCCCACCCCGACGCCGGCCCCGACCGCGACACCTGCTCCCACGCCGACCACTGCTCCCACGACCTATACCGTGACGCTGCAGGGCGGCACCGGCTACACCATCGCCGCGACCGGCGGCTCCAAAAGCCCCGTGAATGCCGGCGGCAGCTTCTCCTTCACCGTGACGCCCAGCAGCGGCTACACCCGCGGCAACGGCTTTGCCGTGAAAGCCAACGGCACAACGCTCACGAGCAACAACGGCGTTTACACCATCAGCAACATCAATGCCAACCAGACCGTCAGCGTGTCCGGCATCGTGAAGAGCCAAAATAACGGCGGCACGCTGCCCGCTGCGCCCGCCATCACCACCACGACGCTCGCCGCGGCCACGATGGGCAAGGAATACCGCCAGCAGCTCACCGCCACCGGCGGCACGCCGATCACCTGGTCCTACAGCGGCACACTACCCGACGGCATGACGCTCGCGGCCAACACCGGCATTCTCTCCGGTACGCCCACGCAGGAAGGCTCCTTCCGTTTCGCCGTGAAAGCGACGAACTCCACCGGCTTCTCCACACGGCAGATGACGCTCGTCGTTGCCGGCAGCGCGTACTCCGTTACCAAGGGCGCGAACAGCGAGTGGACGCAGGGCAGAGACAAGGGCATCGAGTTCTCCGGCAGCGGTAAGGGAACGTTCACCGTGAAGGTGGACGGCGCCGCGGTCGCCGCCGGAAAGTACACCGCCTCCGCAGACGGCTCCACCGTTACGCTCAATCCGGAATATCTTGACACGCTCGCCGCGGGCTCGCACACTGTGACGCTCGTTTACAACGACGGCAGCGCGAAAGCCAAGTTCACCATCAAAGCAAAAGATAAGACCACGCCTCCGACCGTTTCCTCCCAGCCCGTAAGCGCGGAGGTCGCCGCAGACGGCTCCGCCACGTTCACCGTGACGGCGAGCGGCACCACGCCGCTGCTCTGCCAGTGGCAGGTGGACAAAAACGACGGCAGCGGCTGGACGGATATTTCCGGCGCGGTGAACGCGAGCTACACGATCGAGAAGGTCACCGCCGAACAGAACGGCTGGAAGTACCGCTGTGTGATCAAAAACACCGCCGGTTCCGTTGAAAGCAACGCCGCGACGCTGACCGTGAAGGAAGCCATCGGCGATGTGAAAAAGAACGACGATACGAAGGATACCAATTCCTCCGGCGGTCTCGGCCGCGTCCTGCTCGTCGTGGGCATCGTCGTTGCGGTGCTGGCGCTCGGCGCAGGTCTGTACTTCTACTTCCGCCGCCGCAAATCTACGCGGTATATGGACTAAGTTTTAACCGCATATGCAAAAACCGGTGTGATCTTCAGATCACACCGGTTTTTCAGCCTGTCAAAGAAGCTC
>DHKA01000061.1:0-136 GCA_002404605.1 Clostridiales bacterium UBA4706
CGAGCTTCTTTGACAGGCTGAAAGGGCCGCTGCTCCATGAGAGCAGCGGCCCTTTCCCAATTGTCAAAAAGCCTCGCAGAGTTTGCGCCCGCAGGCGCAAATGAAGTTCAAACTATTTTTGCCGGCGGCGTGTACG
>DHKA01000061.1:180-21701 GCA_002404605.1 Clostridiales bacterium UBA4706
AAGCGAGTGCGCTGCAGCGAGCCGCAGCCTTTTCAAACGAGAGCCCAACGCAGTGGGTCTCGTTTGAGAGCGTGGCAAAAATTCTTTTTTGACACGCTCAAAATGGCCGCTGTTCCAGGTGAACAGCGGCCATTTTGCCGGGAAAATTGAGAGAAAGGAAAGAGAAGAGAATAATGGTCATTTTGCGGAGGCTTCCAGAATACGGACGGCTTCCTTTGCGTCAGGAACGCGGTAGAAAACCGGGTGGGGAACATCCTTGCCGTTCTCGGTGATGAAAAGCCCCAAAAGACCGAGAGATGAACTGCACCGGAGCGGCTTTGGAGAGGGGGAGAGAGAAGCTGGATGTTTTCGACGCGCAGACGATCACGCGCTCGGTCGTGATGGCATATTCGACCTTCTTCAACTTTCGAAACGTTGTGATGGGGTCAAGGAAAATGACCACCGCCATCAGAACGAATATAACGGATACAACGGAAAAAATGCTTCGCCCGGCGTGAATACAAGCGCGGATATAGAGAAACATCAACAGGGTAAACACAGCGCCTACAGTGAAAAACCAGCGCAGATTGCGCATCCGGTTTTCGCAGTCTATGAGTTTGCCGGGTTTTGACATGGAAGCCCACAGGATCTGCTCGCCGGGGTGGAGCAGCCGGGTAACGTTTTCGAGATCCATGACAAAGCCTCCCATAGTTTCCTGCATATATACAGCATACTACAGGGCGGCATAAACCGGGATAAAGAAAAAAACACGATCTGTCAAGACCGTGTAAATTAAGAAAATGTTAATGGGCTCCAGACAAGCGCCTGAAGCCCATATATACGTTTATAGAAGTTCTGAGATTTTTAGACTCGCTTCCACTTCATGCCCTGCGGGGTGTCCTCTACGAGAATGCCCTGCGCTTTGAGCTCGTCGCGGATGCGGTCGGACTCCGCCCAGTTTTTCGCTTTGCGGGCGTCCTTGCGGGCGTTGAAGAGCGCTTCCTGTTCGGGCGTGAGAGCGTCCTTCTTCTCGGCGAACGGAATGCCGAGCACGTCCGAAAGCTCCAGATACAGCGCACGGCAGCCCTCGGCGAGCGCTTTTGTCGGGTGAGCGTTCGGCGAAACGGCGGAGTTGATCTCGCGCACCAGCTCAAAGATCGCGGAAATGGCATCGGCGGTGTTGAAATCATCGTCCATCGCGTCGCAGAACTTCTGGCGGTAAACGCCGAGCGAGGCGAGCGTTTCGGCCTCGGCCGGAGTCATCTCGCCGTCCGCACCGTTCTGGTAGAAGAAGTCCAGATTGTCCTTCGCCGTGGAAAGACGCTCGAGCGCAGCCTTCGCCTGCATGAGGATCTCACCGGAGTAGTTCAGCGGGCTGCGGTAATGGCTCATAAGAATGAACATGCGGATGCAGTCGTAGCCATAGACCTCGGCGGCCTCACGCACGGTGAAAAAGTTGCCGAGCGACTTGGACATCTTGCGGTTATCGACATTGATGAAGCCGTTGTGCATCCAGTAATTGACGAACTTGCAGCCGTTCGCGGCCTCAGACTGGGCGATCTCGTTTTCGTGGTGCGGGAACGTAAGGTCGCTGCCGCCGCAGTGAATGTCGATCGTTTTGCCGAGATAGCGGTTGGACATGGCCGAGCATTCGATGTGCCAACCGGGACGGCCTGCCCCCCAGGGCGAATTCCAGCTCGGCTCGCCGGGCTTCGCAGCCTTCCAGAGCGCAAAGTCGAGCGGATTTTCCTTCACGTCGTTCACGTCAATGCGTGCGCCGGACTGAAGATCCTCGATCGGCTGGTGGGAGAGCTTGCCGTATCCGGCAAACTTGAGCGTGCGGTAGTACACGTCGCCGTTGACCTCGTAGGCATAGCCCTTTTCGATCAGTGTCTTGACGATCTTGATGATCTGACCGATGTTTTCGGTCGCCTTGGGATGTACCGTCGCCGGACGGACGCCGAGCGCCGTTACGTCCTTCCAGTACTCCGCGATATACTTTTCGGCGATCTGGTCGGAGGTGACGCCCTCTTCGTTGGCGCGCTTGATGATCTTGTCGTCCACATCGGTAAAGTTCTGCACGAACGTGACCTCATACCCGCGGTACTCGAGATACCGGCGCAGCACGTCGAAGATCACGATCGGGCGGGCGTTGCCTACATGGATGTAGTTATAGACCGTCGGCCCGCAGGCATACATCTTCACCTTTCCCGGCTCGATGGGCTGGAACTCCTCCAGCTGCATGTCCATATCGTTGAATATTTTCATTTATTTTCCCTCCCCAACGGGTAAACTCTCAAATCTGTTCGCCGACGAGCTCGCCGTCGTCCGTGCCGGTGATGCGCACGCGCACCATGTCGCCGGGCTTGGCGTCGCCGGAAAAGATGACGCGGCTGTCAATATCCGGGGAATCGTACTCGCTGCGCCCCCACGGCGTGCCGTCCGGTTCGCTTCCCATAACGAGCACATCGAGTTCCCGGCCGATGAATGTCTCGGCAAAGCCGTCCATGATCTCCGCCTGGATCTCCATGCAGAGCTCGGCGCGGCGCTGCGCCTCCTCGGTCGAACATCGGTCGGGCATAGCGGCGGCGGGCGTTCCCTCCTCGGGGGAGTAGGGGAATACGCCGGCGCGCTCGATCTTTGCCTCGCGGAGAAAATCGCACAGCTCTTCAAACTCCGCCTCACTCTCGCCGGGGAGACCCGTGATGAGCGACGTGCGCAGCACCAGACCCGGAATCCGCTCGCGCAGCTTCTGGAAGAGCGCGCGGATCTCCTCGCCCGTGCCGCGGCGGTTCATGCGGCGGAGGATCGTATCGTTGATGTGCTGGATCGGGATATCGAGATACTTGACGATCTTATCCTCGGATGCGATCTCGTCGATGAGCTTGTCGTCGATCAGCTCCGGATAGAGATAATGCAGACGTACCCAGCGGAAATCGAGTTTACATAATTCCTTCAACAGCTCCGTCAGGCAGACCTTGCCGTAAAGGTCGATGCCGTAGCGCGTGATATCCTGCGCCACGATGATGACCTCCTTCACGCCGGAGGCGGCAAGAAGGCGGGCTTCCTTGAGAATGCTCTCCTTTGTACGGCTGCGGAACTTGCCGCGCAGCGCCGGGATGATGCAGTAGGCGCAGCGGTTGTCGCAGCCCTCGGCGATACGGAGATATGCCCAGTCCGGCCCAGTGGATATAGCGCGGGGCGTATCGTAGAGCGGCGCGCTGATCGCGCCGCGGCGCGTCGGCTTATCCCCGGCAAGCACGGCTTCTACTACGGATACTACCTCGCTGTAGCTGCCGGTACCCATGATGCCGTCCACCTCCGGGAGCTCGGCGCGGATGTCGTCGGCGTAGCGCTGGGCAAGACAGCCGGAGACGATGATCTTGAGCTCCGGGTTTTCCTCGCGGTAGGCGGCAGTCTCAAGGATCTTTTCGATGGCTTCGGTCTTGGCCGATTCGATAAAGGCGCAGGTGTTGATGATCACGGCGTCCGCTTTGGCAAGATCGTCGGTAAAAGCATACCCGGCGTCCTGCAGCAGAGCCAGCATTTCCTCGCTGTTTACGAGGTTTTTCGGGCAGCCGAGAGAGATCATGGCCACCGTGGAGGAATTGTTCATGGTGTGTCCTTTCCGGATAGATAGCGTTCCGTTGCCGCGCGGACCTCGTCCCAGGAGTAGCCGCGGCGGAGAAGATAGCCCTGTGCGCGCTGGAGACCTTCGGGGGATATGTCGCCGCGCAGCTTTGCGCCGAGCAGCCGGTCAACGGTATCGTCCGTTTCCGGCAGCTCGTCGAGCGCTGTGTCCCACAGCTCGCGGTCAATGCCGCGGCGGTAAAGCTCATCGCAGATGCGGCGTTTACCGTAGCCCTTGGCGGCATAGTGCCGCACAACGAGACCGGCAAAGCGCTCGTCGTTCACAACGCCGAGACCGCACAGCCAATCGGCGACCTCTTCGGCATCGGTATCCGATATGCCCTTTTCCGCGAGCTTATCGAGCAGCATTCTGCGCGATACGTCGCGGCGTTCCAAAATCTTCAGTGCCCGCTGTTTGGCTTCGTCGTTCATCAGCCCTCGAAGTCGTCGGCGGAGATATCGATGGCGCGGCCTGCGGCGATGGCGGCTTTGCGCGCCTGCGGCGTGAGCAGCTTGTGGGCGTTGGCGCGGATGTCGGCTTCGATCCTGTCGGCAACTTCGGGGTTGGATTCAAGGTATTCCTTGACTTTATCCTTACCCTGAATGCGTTCGCCGTTCACGGTGAACCACGCGCCCGCCTTGTCGATGAGCTCAAGCTTCACGCCGAGATCGATGATCTCGCTGACCTTGGAGATGCCCTCGCCGTAGATGATGTCAAATTCGGCCTCCTTGAACGGGGGCGCGACCTTGTTCTTGATGACCTTGGCACGGGTACGGTTGCCCACCATTTCCGTGCCGGATTTGAGCGTTTCGATGCGGCGCATGTCGATGCGGACGCTCGAGAAGTATTTGAGCGCGCGGCCGCCCGGCGTCGTTTCGGGATTGCCGTACATAACGCCGATCTTTTCGCGCAGCTGGTTGATGAAGATGACGACGGTGTTCGTCTTGGAGATGGCACCCGCGAGCTTGCGCAGCGCCTGCGACATCAGCCGTGCCACCACGCCGACGCTGCTCTCGCCCATCTCGCCTTCGAGCTCGCTGCGGGGGAGGAGAGCGGCCACGGAGTCCACCACGACCACGTCCACCGCGCCGGAGCGCACGAGTGCTTCGGTAATGTCGAGCGCCTGCTCGCCGGTGTCCGGCTGGGAGATGAGAAGATTATCGATATCCACGCCGAGCGCGCGGGCATATGCGGGTTCAAGCGCGTGCTCCACGTCGATATACGCGGCCTCGCCGCCGCCCTTCTGGGCGCTGGCGACGATGTGCAGCGCGAGCGTCGTCTTGCCGCAGGATTCAGGGCCGTAGATCTCAATGATACGGCCGCGCGGCACGCCGCCGATGCCGAGCGCGAGATCGAGCGAAAGGGACCCGGTGGGGATCGCTTCCACGTTCACGGCAATGTCATCGCCGAGACGCATGATCGCGCCCTTGCCGTAGTTCTTTTCGATCTGCGCGAGAGCGGTTTCCAGCGCTTTTTTCTTGTCGGTCGCTACAGCGGCGGCCGGAGCAGCGGCCTTTTTCTTTTCTGCCATGATGCATCCCTCACATTTCTTCAGAATCGGTAGGAATCGGTTTCTTTTTCTGTGCGTAAATGACGCGCTCGGTGCCGAGCGTGTCGAGCGTGCAGCCGAGATTGTGAAATCCGGCTTCGAGAAGCAGTGCGCGCACATCCGCCGCCTGCCCCTCTCCGACTTCAAATATAATCCATCCGCCGTCCTTTAAAACGGACTTCCAGTTTTGCAGGACGCTGCGGTAAAATACGAGACCGTCTTCGCCGCCGTCGAGGGCAAGCATTGGCTCCCAGTCGCGGACGGACTTGTCCAGCGTTTTGCACTCTGCCTCGGTGATGTACGGCGGGTTGCAGGCGATGAGATCAAAATTCTGCATCCGGAGCGGGGGCGGCGCGAGAGCGTCCGCCTCGAGCGCAACGGCGCGGGAATTGAGCCGGTGCAGGGAGATGTTCTTGCGCGTAACGGAAAGAGCTTCGGAGCTTATATCGGCAAAGATGACGCGCGCTTTCGGGAGATTGACGCCGAGCGCGCACCCGATGCAGCCGCTTCCACAGCAGAGATCGAGAATGCGCGGCTCGGAAACATCTTTCAAAATGTCGAGTGCGGTGAAAACGAGCGGCTCGGTGTCTATGCGAGGGATGAGAACGGCGGGCGTCACGAGCATTTCCAGCCCGTAAAACTCCCATTTCCCGGCGATATACGCCAGCGGTTCGCCGGAAAGACGCCGCTGCAAAAGCTCCTCCGCGGCCTTTTCCGCCTCGTCCCCGGCGTACATATACATCCGGGCAATGAGCTGCGCGTCAGTATATCCGGCGCCCTGTGCAAGCAGACGCCGGGCCTCGAGCGCGTATTCATCCACGCCGGCCTCCTTGAGCGCGCGGCGCATGGCGAGATACAGCTCATTATAGGTCTTTGCCAATCCTAACCCCTCTTTTTTACCAGGCGTCCGAGCCCTTTTCTTCCGGGAGAACGAGTTTGAGCGACTCGATGGCGACTTCGAGCATGGAATCGTCCGGCTCAGCGGTCGTCAGATGCTGTACGGCCTTGCCCGGCGCGGAGGCAATGCGGGCAAGGGCACTGTCGCTCCGGCCCGCCCACTTGATGATCTCATAGCTGATCGAAACGACGACCGGCAGAAGCAGCAGATGCAGCCCCATGCGCGCGAGCGTGCCCTCGGTGCGCACAAAGGAGAAAACGAGAATGCTGATAAAGATCACGATGAAGAGAAAACTCGTTCCGCACCGCGGATGGAAGCGCGACTGCGTGCGCGCGTTCTCCACCGTGAGCGGAAGCCCCGCCTCGTAGCAGAAAATGGTCTTGTGCTCCGCACCGTGATACATCCACACGCGCTTCATATCCGGGATCTTTGAACAGAGCTTCAGATACCCGAGGAAGATCGCGAGCCGGAAAATCCCCTCGGCGAGGCCGCGCCATACGCCAAGCGGAACGAGCCGGTTCAAGAGACCCGCGAGAAACGTTGGCAGCAGGGCGAAGAGACCGACGGAAAGCGCAATGCCGAGCACGACCGCGGCATAGAGGATGATCTTTTCCGCGGTTTCATCGGAAAAGTGCTTCTGGATCCAGAGATCGAACTTATCCGGCTCGCTCTGCTTGTCCTCCGGCTGTTGTTCGGCGGACCAGGTGATCGCTTTCACGCCGTTTACCATCGAGTCAAGAAAGTTCACCACGCCGCGGATAAACGGATACCCCATCCACGGGTGCTTGTCCTTGCTGAGCTTGAGCGGATCGACGCGGGAGACGAGCGTACCGTCGCTCTTGCGGCAGACGATAGCCTGCCTGTCAACGCCGCGCATGAGAATGCCCTCAATGAGCGCCTGGCCGCCGATGCTCGTGCGGAAGGGCGCGGGGGCTTTGGGTTCCTGTGCCATAGAAATGAATACTCCTTATTTATGATGCCTTGCGCGGCAGCGTTACCGTGACGCGCACGCCGCCGCCGGTGGCGTTGGCAATGTCAAGCGTACCGTTGTGCCGCGTGACGATCTCGTCGCACACGGCGAGGCCAATGCCGCTTCCACGCTCCTTGGAAGAGCCCTTAAAGAATTTCTTCTTCACCTGCGGCAGCTCCGCGGGCGGGATGCCGGGGCCGTAGTCGCGGATACATACGGAGACGGTCGCGTCGTCGTGCGTGATGTTCACGTCGATCTTCTTGCCGTTCTTGCCGTATTTGCAGGCGTTGTCCAGAATGTTGAGAAACACCTGCGAAAGCCGCTCGGGGTCGCCGGGGATCTCCGGGAGGTCTTCCTCCGGCGAAACATAGGTCACGGCAAGACCCTCGTGGCGGAAAAGCTCGTTATAGGTATAGAGGCAGTCCTCCACCAGCGCGGGCAGCTCCACGGTGGAAACATGCAGCGTAAACCGACCGTCCTGAATGCGCGTGAATTCGAGCAGCTCCTCGACCATTTTGGTAAGGCGTCCCGCCTCACGGGTGATGATCTCTATGCCGCGGCGCGAGTCACCCTGTATGGCCTCATCGTAGGCGAGCGTTTCCGCCCAGCCGGTGATGGCGGTGAGCGGCGTGCGCAGCTCGTGGGAAACGGAAGAGATAAACTCCGTCTGTACACGCTCGGACTGCGAGAGCTTTTGCGACATATCGTTGATCGCGTCGGTCAGCTCGCCGATCTCGTCGTCGTGCGTTTTTTCCACCTGCGCGCCGTAGCTCCCCTCGGCGATGCGCCGCGCAACGCCCGTGAGCGAGGCGATCGGCTCGGTGATCGTGCGCAGGAAGTAGAGATTCGAGAAAATGACGATCGCCAGCACGACGAGCCCGATACCGCCCGCGACGAGCGCGGAGGTGTATACCGCCCGGTCGATGAGCTTGAGACTGGTGATATACCGCATCACTCCGACGACGCTTCCGCTGCCGGAGACGAGCGGCGCGGATACGGCGAGAACTTTTTCTCCCGTGGAGGCGCGCTTGCCCTGCCAGAAGCTGATCTTGCCGGAGTCGAGCGCGGATCTTATATCGTCCGAGCCGGGGATCGAACCGGCGGAAATGCCGGTGGACGCGATCTCCACGCGCCCTTCGGTGTTGACGAACTGCAATTCGAGCGAATCCTTGTCGTCAAAATTTTCGGCATAGTTGAATGCGCTCTGATAAAACTCGGCGTACGTGCGGTCCACGTAGGACGAGAGAAACGCCGATGCGGTCTCCGCCTTCGCCTGCAGCGAGGCGCGCGTGGCAGAATAGTAATACGCCTGCAGTGAGAGAGTATACGCTGCGAGCGCGATAAGGATCGCCAGCAGCACAAGGCCGCTTCCAACGAACATACCGCGGGCGCGGATGGAACGGAAATGGATATCACGTAGGCACGGCAGATGCACCGTTGGCTTGGCAGCTGCGGCGTGGCGGCTTTTTTCTTTTTTTGCGAAAAGGTCAGCGAGCAGCTTCTTCATGGAATGCAGATCCTCCGAAGAGTCTTAAAGTCCCCACTTGTAACCGTAGCCCCAGACGGTTGTGATGTAGGCGGGCATGGTGGGGTCGTCCTCGATCTTGATGCGCAGACGGCGGATGTTCACGTCCACGATCTTCAGCTCGCCGAAATAGTCGCGGCCCCAGACCTCGTTGAGAATATCCTCGCGGGAGAGCGCTTTGCCGGGATTGTCCATAAAGTATTTGATGATGGAAAATTCGATCTGCGTCAGACGCACGCGCTCACCGTTTTTTTCCAGCGTGCGGTTGCGCGTGTTGAGACGGAACGGCCCCTGCCGGATCTCCCCGGTCTCCTCGGCGTCCTGCTCGCCGCCGGTGCGGCGGAAGAGCGCGTCGATGCGGGCGGTCAACTCGGCGGGGGAGAAGGGCTTGGTGACATAGTCGTCCGCGCCGGTCATAAGACCGGTGACCTTGTCCATTTCCTGGCTGCGGGCGGTGAGCATGATGATGCCGATGCGCGTGTTGGACGCGCGAATGCGGCGGCAGACCTCAAAGCCGTCGATATCCGGCAGCATAACGTCCAGCAGCGCTACGCGGATATCCGGGTGGCGGCGGAGCTGCTCCAGCGCCATTTCTCCGCAGTCGGCTTCGATCGGCTCATAGCCGCTCCGACGCAGATTGATGACGACAAAGCTGCGGATGTTGGCCTCGTCTTCCAGAACCAGAACTTTCTTCATATCGGTTTCTTACCCTCCAACGACGGAGCCGGAGCTCCAGTCCGTATAAATCACATGGAATCGGCTGCGGATCGTGTTCTCATCGGTTATCCCGTCGAGAATTTCGGCGGCATACACCGTCGTGCCTTCCTCCTGCAAAAGAAAGCGGCTTTCGAGCTTGGAGCGCTCGTACCGGTTTTCTCCGGTAATGGCGTATACGGCAACATAGTCTTCAAGCGACCCGTCCGAACGCAGCCGCGAGAGAATGACCGCACGCTCGCCGGAAACACTGTCGTCCCGCCGAACCGTGAGTCCGACGTCCCAGCCGGACGGCAGCACGAGATACCAGTTGTCCGTAACGCAGTGGTATGTTGTCATAACAGTGCTTGCGCGGCCCGAAGCGTCATACCGAAACCAGGCGATCGACCAGAAGACCTCATCGCCGCGGCTGTAGAGCTGCTGCGGATGCGGGATCTCGGTGCAGCCGTCACCGTCGATGTCCTGTGCGTACACGAGACTGTAGGACCGCCGCGTTTCGGATATCTGCGTGGAGCGGTTCATTGTGAGATTGATGAGTGAACCGTCCCGACAGACAAAGAGATCGGATACGAGATCGCCGGTCGTGAGTGTAGACTCCGCGAGCAGAGCGGGGGCATCCCCGGCAAGCATCACCATGCGCAGCCGCTGCAGCGCGGAGATACCGGCGCTCAGCGCCGCGGAGGTCGCCTGCGGCTCCTGCCCGAGCGGGAAGGTGTATTGATCGATGAGGTAGGTCGTGCTGTTTGCCGCGCGCAGATTTAAAAGCTCGTCGCACCCATCGCGGTTGATATCCCCGGTAACGAACTCGGCGCTGTCGGTGCTCAATAACGCGTCGCCGCTCCACCCCGTGAGAGAGTATACAGTCAAAACGGACACGCCCGAAGAGATCTGCCAGGAGACCAGAAGCTCCTTTTGCCCATCGCCGGTGAGATCGGCATAGTCGATCCGCCCGATGGACGAGCCATCGCCGGAGAGGGAGAGCACAAGTCGGTATACACCGTTTTCAGAATCATAGATGTTGATCTTCGGGTTCTTTCCGCTGTCGCGGAAGAAAGCGAGCGCTTCGTCAGACCCGTCGCCGTCCACGTCGCTGAGCTGTACGCTCTGGCGGTAGCTGCCGTGGGTGGGCGCGGCATATTCGCTGCCGGAAGCGAGCTCCTCATCGATGAGCGATTGGAGTTGCCGGTATTCCTCCGACGCCATCGGAAGCGAAAAGTATTGATCGATGTTGCCGGAATAGCAGCCGCTCAAGCAGAAAAGCAGCGCGGCAAGCAGAAGAAAAGCCCCCGGCCGGACAAATCGTTTCATAGTCTGTCTCCGTTTTGTGAGCATAAATAGGCAAAACTATAATACCATATCTGCCCCAAAAAGGGAATACCGGAAGCGGAATATTTTTTCTTGCCAACGGGAGATTTACGCGGTATAATGCCACCATACGCCGGTGTGGTGGAATTGGCAGACGCCCGGGACTCAAAATCCCGTGTCCGCAAGGACGTGCGGGTTCGACCCCCGCCACCGGCACCACGTCGTCGCAAGCTGTATATTGCTTGCGGCGATTTTTTTACATAAAATCGTTTTGTGCGCACTCTGCTGCTCGTCTTTTTTGATGCTGCTCTCTTTCCTCGCTTTAACGGGAGAATAACGGTCTTTTCTGATAACCCGTTTTTCAACTTTGCAATAATCGTATGTAAAACGCAGGAAAAGCCTCCCGCATCCGTAAAGAATGCGGGAGGCTTTGTATGTGGGTGATATACAGCTTACGCGCGGGAGAAGACGATCGCGCTCTCGGCGATATCCTCGTCGACAATGGAGAGCGTGTCATTCGTAGCGTCATAAGCGGCGGTGCTGCCAGCCTTGCCGATGGTCAAATCAATCTCACCGTTTTCCACGGCATAAACGCCGTTGATGGTGCTGCTGTCGACCAGATCCTGAATGGACTCCTTGGAGAGAATGCTGGCCATAAAGTCCTCCAGAGGCATCTCCAGCATAGCGTCAATAAGCTCGCGCACCGTTGTGCACTCATATGTCTGCAAGAGGTCTTCGACGGAATAGCCGTTGGTGTCCGCTTCCTGCTGGATCTCTTTTTCCAGATAAATGACGAGACCGTCGGTGAACGCCGTATAGAATGCGTCGATCATTGCGGTGGCGGAATCGCCGTCTGCGGTTAAGATAAACGTGCCTTTGTCGGTAAACTCCAGCGTATACTTCAGCGTGAGAGCGCCCAGATCCATGCAGTCCAGGAGTGCCTGCGTGGATTCATCGTCGTCGATGGCGGCATATAGAGACTGTGTGATGAGAGTGGTTATATCCAATTCGTTGGAAACCCAGGTCCCAAGCAGCTTTTCCGCGAGGGCCTTGTCGCCGGACTGTACGGCCAGAGAGACGCTGTCTTCATAATCTCCGAGCGCGGTGAAGAGCTCCGCGGCCTTATCGTATTCCCCAGCGTCGTATGCTTTCTTTGCCGTTGCATAGTCACAGGAGGTGACGAGCGATGCACTGTCCTCATAGTCGCCAAGCGCAGCGAAGAGGGCACGAGCCTGTTCATAATCTCCGGCGTCATACGTGTTTTTGGCTGCCTTGTAGTCGCACGCCGTGGCAAGTGCTGAGCTGTCCTTATAATCGCCGAGAGCACGGAATGCTTCGGCGGCTGCCGCGACGTCGCCGCCGTTCATGAGATTGGTTGCCGTTTTGTAGTCGGTGGCGCTGCAGCCGGCTACGATCAGCATAAGAGCGGCGATAAGCAGTACCAGAGCCAGTTTTTTGATCGTTTTTTTCATTCTCTCGCTTCCTTTTCGGATACTGATTCTTTGCCGGGATCACAGATAAAAATAATATAGCATTTCCTTTGGCGATTTGCAAAGAAAAAACCGGACGCATGGCGCTTTTTGGGAGGAGAGACACGATTCTACTTTTGAGGGGTGTTCTTTTTCGCGGGATTCTGTTACTCTGTGGCAGTGAATAAAGGAGGGAAGTGTATGGATCTCATCAGGATCGGGCAATACATTGCGGGCAAGCGAAAAGCGCTCGGCCTTACGCAGAAGCAGCTTGCGGAAAAGCTCGGCGTGAGCGATAAATCGGTCTCCAAATGGGAGCGCGGCGTGTGTCTGCCGGACGTGTCGCTCTATACGGAGCTGTGCGCGGCGCTGGGTATCGGCATCAACGAATTTCTTTCGGGCGAAGATATCGCGGAAAACGATCTGCCGCGCCGGGCGGAGGAGAACATCCTCCAGACGGCGGCAGATGGGAAGCGGCGGCAAAAGCGCCTAAAGTGCATGGTCGCTGCGCTGCTCGTGATCTCCGCTGTGGCGCTCTCCGTCATCGGGGCATACCTGATCCGGACGAATCGGTCGGAGAATGTGATCCGCCCCGTGGAAAAAGACAGCACGGAGATGCAGACGATAAATCTCCTCGCCGGTCCGGACGGAGCCTATATGTACCGGTATACCGCCTCGGACGACTTTCTCTCGCTGCGTGTGTATTTGACGAAGTACCACTTCGGCAAACAAGTCAGCAAGAAGAGCTGGGCGGTTGTCGGCTATGAGGACATCGGCTCGCCGGAGGAGGGGACGATCCTCATCGTCCCGGATTTTGAAAACTTCCAGGTGAAGCTCATTCTTGCCGGCGGCGGGTCAAAACTTTCGACGAGCTTTCCCATACTGGAGGGCGCGGAAAATCGAAAGTATTTCATGAGAGCCGGGGTGTCCATGGAGGACGAAACGCCCATAACGTTTGATGCAGAGCAGCCGCTTCTCGCCCTGCGATACAGCGGCGACGGCCTCCGAGCCGGCAGCCTTCAGGAGTTTGCGGACGGCGATGTATCGCCGGTAAACGACTATGACTACTATATTTCTCTCGAATTTTGCAAAACAGAATAGAAAATTGCGGCGGCTCGGATAAGCCGCCGCTTCTGCATGCGAATATGTTATTTTCCCAGCACGACGGAGAGCTGAATCTCTCTTTCCGTCTCGCTCCGGTCAAGTTCGCCGCCGTCGGCGACGGTGACACGAAGCTCGTAGAGCGTGCCGTCGGTGAGCTCGGTCACGCTCTGGCCGTTCTCATCGGTGATTTTCCAGAGGTCGGCGGCGACCGGAACGAGCTTACCGTCCATGCCGTAAGCGTAGAGCGTCAGCGCGTCTGCAATGCCGGAGAGGTTGTTCATCCGGAAGGCAACGGTGGTGTTGGGGTGGACGTTGCGCACGGCGACGGTATTCAGCCAGCTTGCAGCGCTGCCTTCGCCGCCGTCCGCGACGAAACGCTCCTGCGAGAGAACATTGCGTGCCGCCTGATCAAGATCGACCTCACGGTATGGCATCTCGGGCAGATATACGAACCGGTCCTGCAGGCGCAGAAGCTCGAGATATCCGGTCGGGCAGTAGAGCGCGTTGCCGCTGTTCCCGGCGTACATACCGATGGCCATGTTGTTGTAGCCATATTTGTTGGAGACATCCATGGTGAAAACAGTCTCGCCGGTTGCAAAATCCAGGATGATGTACTGCCACATGCCGGTGGTGAGGTCCTGCACATAGCCGTAGATATAGCCGGTCGCGGTGGAGAGCTTGAGGATGGAAGTATCGCTCAGATCGTTCCGGCACCAGACGCTCTGCATCTCATAGCCGGAATCCGTTTTGACCGTATCAACTCGCTCCACGCCGGGCGCGATCATGACGTTGCCCTTCATCAGCCAGTTCATGTCGTAGATGTTCGCATAACTCTGAATGGAAGAGTCGCTGTTCGGGTCGGCAAGACCGGCGTTGCCCGCGCCGAACCAGTTGCACACGATCGTGCTCACCGTGCCTTCGCCGTCATCATAGACAATGGCCGAGTTTTCTACAGCCACCTGATATCCCTCCGGCAGGTCATCGAGCACGGGATGCTTTGCTACAACTTCGCCGGTCTTCATGTCCAGCGCCAGAAGATTTACGGGGTCCTGATTATCGGTGAACATGACGAGATCGGGCGTCAGCGTGGGGGAGCAGCCGCTGCCCCAGGCGAGTCCGCCGCCGGTCGTCTTGTCGCCCTCGCCGCTGACCTTGGCGCCGACGCTCTCGTACGGCGTGCACCACACGACGTCTACACCGTCGTTCGCGCGCAGCAGATAGCAGTTCTGGTTAGTCAGAATGACGGCGCCGTCTTTCGAGGCGGCAATGCCGTTTTCCGCGCCTTCGCCGGGCGTCAGGTCGTGGACAAACACGGCATCGGCAAGGTCCACATTCTCGCCGTTCAGAATGGCGTCGATAGCGCTGCGGGCAATGTAGCCGATCACGCCCTGCTGCTCGCGCTCGGGGTAGATGCGGAAGCCGCCTGTGGCGAACCAGAGATTCCCTTCGTAGTCGAATACCACAGAGAGAAGGTTCTGCTCGAGCGTTTTGCCGAGCGCTTCTTCCGCCGCAGCTTTAATGTCGATATCGAGCACCTTTTCAAACTCGGGAAGAACGCTGCCGTCCTCGTTCGTGGCGCGCAGCATCAGCACATGATTGTTGCTCGTCGGGCATACGATGCGGTTTTCGGAATCAAGGAACGTGTAGGAGCTCTGAATGACATAGCCGCCGCCGTCGTGCTTCGTCGGGGAGAAAAAGCCGAGCGTCCTTGCTTCTTCTGCATTCAGATCGCGGATGGCAATGCCGCCGAGCAGCGGAACGACTGCGTGGCCATAGCTGTCAAAATAAATGGCGGGGGAGGCGTTTGCGTTCGTTGTCTCGTAAGATACGTGGATCTCCGGATAGATGCCGAGCGGCAAAATCTCGTCCGTGGAATCGGTGTTGTAGCCGTCGTGGTGGATGTTGGCGTCGCTTTTCGCCATATAGGGGTTTTCGTCCACCTGCTTGGGCTGCAGCGCTTTCACAGGCAGCGCGCCGGATGCCGTCTTCTCCGAGACGGGAGCTTCAGCGGCTTCTTCGGACGCGGCTGTTGCGGGTACTTCGGTCGCCGAAGGCTGGGTGGTCGGCTCAGTCGTTGCCGGAGGTGCGCCACATGCCGTCATGCCGAGACACAGCGCCCCTGCCAGCAGCAGACCCAGCACGAAACGGATGATGCTTTTCTTTTTCATGATGATCCTCCTTGTGATGCTCGCCGTTTGCCGGTCATATCCCGGCGGGCGGCGTTTTTTCAAACCAGACGGAAAGGCCCTGCCGGAACGCTTCCTCCGTTACCGGCTCCAGAAGAAAGTGATCCACACGCAGACGAAATGCATGGAGCGAAAAGTCCACATCGCTGCACCAGAGGATCCGGCATGCAGGATAAAGGGAGCGAAGATGCTCTGCCGCGTTGAGTCCGGCGACGCCGCGCAACGCGATCACTGCGTTTGCCGGATCACCCTCCCGCACGTCGGCGAAGAAATCTTCCTGCTCATGGTACTGCCGGATTCGGGGGAATAGTCCGCGTTCCGCGCAGCAGCGGAAAAGCCATTCCGCAATAGGCGAGCCGTGTGCTGCCAGCACATCGATATGGTACATTCCAGTCCTCCTCTCTCTGCGTCTTGCCTGCACTATAGCCGAGGAGACGCGGCGGTGACAATACGTTTGGCACGAAAGCCGCGTTTTTGGCACGAATCGCCTGCCGCACCGCTCGCCGAACTTGCGCGGCTGTGATATAATGCGCTCAGACATTGTGGGCAAAGGAGGTTCAGCGGGCATGAGGATAGCGATCGTTGACGATCTTGCGTCAGAGCGCGCACTGCTGCGCCGCCGCTTGGAGCGGGCGATGCAAAAACGAAGCGTGCAGGCGGAGATTCATGAATTTGAAAGCGGGGAAGCGTTTCTTGCAGCAGAACGGGAAAAGCGTTTCACTGCGGCGTTTCTGGATATTTATATGGATGGGCTCAACGGCATGGATACGGCTCGGCAGCTGCGGAAGCATGATACCGACTGTTTTCTGGTGTTTACCACCACTTCGACCGACCACGCGCTGGAAGGTTTTCAGGTGCGGGCGATGCACTATCTTGTAAAGCCGTACACCGAAGAGGAGATCGATGCGCTGACGGGAGAGCTTTTGGCGAGGATCCCGCAGCCGGAGAAGCATCTGGAGCTGAAGGTGGACGGCAGCAACATCTGTCTTGGCTACCGGAGCATCGTCTATGCCGAGCACTTCGCGCACCGGATCAGCGTCCATACCGCCGCGGGAAAGACGCTCACTACGCGCCTGCCCTTCAAAGCGTTCGCCGCACCGCTCCGGGACGATCCGCGTTTTTTCGTTTGCGGCAGGGGCGTACTCGTCAATCTGGAGCATGCTGCCGATTTTACAGACGCCGCCTTTCTCATGGACGATGGCAGCCGTGTTTACGTCAGTCAGGAGCTTTTGAAAAACGCTCGGCAGGCGTTCATGGAATATCTCCTGCAAAGGGGGCGCAAAGCATGAGAGAGGCGCTTCGACCGATCCTCGAACTTTCGATCGTGCTGCCGGGGCTGCTGCTGGCATATTTCCCCGTGGTGTCCTATATGAAGCAGCCGCCGGCAAAGCTCACCGCATGGCTCGCACCGGTGATGCTGGTACTCTGCGTCGGCGGCGGGCTGGCATGCTGGTATTTTCGCCTTTCGACGGAGCCTATGCTCGCTCTCGTTGCGGCGGCTGCCATTGTGCTTTATATAAAAACGCTCCGGATCTCCCTCTGGAAATCCGGAACGATCGCGCTTTCCGTATGCGCGGTGTTTGCATGTGTGAACAGCCTGTCCCGTGCTTTCGACGCGGCGCTTTTAATGACCACGCCCTCGGCGCAGACCGAACTCTGGTTTTGCCTGCGGGCCGAATTGTTCTACAATGTGGTATGCTGGATCGTCGCAGCCGCGGCGTATTACCCGGCGACGCATGCGGTACGGGCGATGGTAGAGGACGACAATTTCGCGCAGACGTGGTATGTGTTCTGGGTGCTGCCGCTTATTTTCATTGCATTGAATCTCTTCATGGTCCAAAGCTACCGGAGCACGCTGTATACCGGACGGGTGCTGCAGGGGTATTTTGTCCTCAGCGCCGTGCTGCTGATATTGTTGCTCTGGTTCAATACGATCTTTTTGCTGATGGCGTCCAGCCTGAACCGAAATGCCCGGCTGCAGCAGGAAAATCAATTTCTCTCCATGCAGCAGCATCGCTATGAAAACCTTAAGGCCGCCATTGAAGAAGCGCGGCAGGCGCGGCACGATATGCGCCACCAGCTCAACCGGATATCCGCGCTCACTGAAAGCGGCGACATGGAAGAATTGAAGGAGTATCTGGCGAAAACTGCCGCCCGCATCCCGGAACTCGATATGAGCTTTTGCGAAAACCGCGCAGCGGACAGCGTGATCGGCTATTACTGCGCGCTGGCCAAGAGGGAGAATATCCCGTTTTGTGCGCAGATCGATCTGCCGTGCTCACTCCCGGTTGATGAGATCGATATGTGCTTGGTACTTTCCAATCTTCTGGAAAACGCGCTGGAAGCCAGTATGCGCACGGCGAGTAACCGTCGGGAGATCAAAGTGACCGCATATCTGCACGCAGAGCGGCTGCTCCTTGTCCAGGTGGAAAACGCGTATGACGGTGATGTACGGGAGAAGAATGGCGTGTTCCAGTCGTCAAAGCGGAAGGGGGGCGGCATCGGTATTCGGTCCGTTCGGCACATCGCAGAGAAGACAGGCGGAGCGAGCACATTTACTTATCAGGACGGCGTATTCGCTGCCAAAGTAATGCTCTGCGGATAAATACATAAAAATGAGAGCGGCACGCCACGGGGATAGGGAGAGTGCCGCTTCGTATAGCTGTTTATAAAAGACAGGGAGACGTTAGGCGAATACCATTTCACCGAAAAACTCCGGACGATGAAAATCTGGTGTGGGCGTCTCCACGGTGTTCCACGCGAGAAAATGCGGCCGCGGCGTTTTGTCGCCGCATTTGTAGCAGTTGGCGCGGAAGGATATGCCGGGGCGCAGCGCGAAGTCCGGATAGAGAATGCGCAGGAACGAGAGCGGGATGCGGTATTCCGCCGTCCAGCCGTCCGGTGTTCGGGTACAAACTGGCCGGAACGTCTCCTGCTCGGACTTGTGGCAGAGCCGGACACGCTTGTGCCGGTCGGGGCCGAAACCGAGCTCTATGCAGGCATTGGGGTTGATCTCAAAGTTTACATAACGTCCATCGTCCGTAAGTGAGAAGAAAAACTCCATACAGCTGTCTTCATGGACGGGGCTGAGCGGGGCGTTGTACTCCGCACGGATGTCCGCTTCCCACGCGCGCTGAAAAACATAGAGCGCGGTATCGTCGTAGCAGAGCTTCTGCTCCATGCGGATGCCGCAGTCCGGCTCCCACAGCACGCAGTCCGCGCGCAGCGGTTCGATCACGCCCCAGTTGGGCGCGCCGAAGGTTCTTGCTATCGTGTAGCTTCTCATAGCGTCTGCCCGCCGAGATACACGGCGCTCCGGTTCAGCGCGGCGTCGCACACAACGAAGTCTGCGAGCTTTCCGACGGCGATGGAGCCGATCTCCGCGTCCTGCCCGATCTCGCGCGCCGGGATGATGGTTGCGCTCAAGATCGCCTGTTCCGTCGGGATGCCGAAGGATACGGCGCGCTGCATACATTCATAAAGGTTGGTGGCAGACCCGGCGATCGTCCCGTCGGCGAGCTTCGCAACGCCGCCCTTGAGAAAAACGTCCTGCCCGCCGAGCATATACTGTCCGTCCGGCATGCCGCAGCAGCGCAGAGCGTCGGAAATGAGACAGATGCGGCCGGGGAAGAGCTTGAACGCCATCCGTACGGCGCTGGGGTGGATGTGGTATCCGTCGCTGATAAGCTCTGCGACAACGTTTTCGCGCTCGGATCCCGCCCCGATGGGGCCGGGCTTGCGGTGGTGAATGCCGGGCATGGCGTTATAAAGATGCGTCAGATGGGAAGCGCCGGCGCTGAAAACAGCGCTGGCTTCCTCATAGGTGCAGTCCGTATGCGCGATGGACACGGTGCAGAGCTTCGAGGCCTTCTCCGTGAACTCGACCGCGCCGGGCAGCTCTGCGGCAATGTCCGCGATGCGGAGCAGGCCTTCCGAGGCGTTATACAGGCGTTCAAACGCGGCATAGTCCGGCAGCCGGAGATAGCTTGCGTTCTGCGCGCCCTTTTTCTTCTCGGAGAAGAACGGCCCCTCCATGTTGATGCCCATGAGCCGTGCGCAGCCCTTGGGGGCGGCCTTTTTGAGCGCGGCAGCAGTTTTATAGGCGGTTTCCAGTACGTCGTAGGGCAGCGTCATGGACGCGGGGGCAAAGCTCGTGACGCCGTTTGCGGCAAGATACGCTGCCATTTTGACAAGGCCATCGTAGTTGCCATCGGAAAAGTCCTCGCCGGAATTGCCGTGGTTGTGGATGTCCACCAGGCCGGGGATCACATACTGCCAGCGCAGGTCGATCCCGTCTCCGGCGGTATCAGCAAGAATTTCCGCAAAGCGCCCGTTTTCCACGCGGAACGCGCCGCGCTGAAAGCGCCCGTCAACAAACAGATTGGCATTGGTAAAAAGCATGATGTCATCCTCCTGTGAACGTTGATCTCCGGCGGTATGTTGAAATTTACGCCTTTGTTTCCTCAGTGACGATACGCTGCATTTCGCTCCATTTCTTTTCCATGTCCGCTGCAAGTTTGAACTGCGCCCGTGCGCGGTCAAGATTCTGCCCTTCGCGGTGGACGGTAAAGTACAGATCGCCGTCGATATGGTCGGTCAGAAACCGCATACCGCACTCCACCGTTATAGTTTTCGCCCCCAGCGGAAGAAGCTCCAGCTCCTTGGCGGTCAGATTCGGGCAGGTGCGGACATATCCGCGCGTGAAAATGCGGAAACGCTCCAGGCTCATTGACACGTTGGAGAGATCGCGCTCGTCCTCCGCCGCAGTCGAAGCGCCGTAGCGGATAGCATCGCCGAAATCAAAGAGACTTGAGCCGGGCATCACGGTGTCCAGATCCACAACGCAGAGCGCCTTTCGTGTCTTTGCGTCCAGAAGGACGTTGTTGAGCTTGGTGTCGTTGTGCGCAACGCGGAGGGGGATATCTCCCGCGGCGAGGGCGTTCTGGATCGTCGCCATTTCCGCCTCTCTCGCAAGAGCAAAATCGATCTCCGGCTGCACGGCCGCGGCGCGGCCCACCGCGTTGCGCTCGATCGCTTCGCGGAAAAGGCGGTAGCGGTCGGGCGTGTTGTGAAAATTCGGGATGGTCTCGTGCAGCTTTTCCACCGGAAAGTCAGAGAGAAGCTGTGCAAATGTTCCGAACCCGACGGCGGCCTGATAGAAATCCTCGTCCGTCTCCGGCTGCTGGAGACAGATCGTCCCGTCCACATAATCGTATACGCGCCAGTATTCGTCCCCGTATTGTGTATGGGGCGCGCCGTCCTTCGTCCGGATGAGGGACATGACGCTGCGCGGGTCACTGGACTTGGAGCGCAGAAAATCCGTCACCGCCGCAATGTTCTCCGAAAGCGCCTGCACATTGCGGAAGGCGTGGTGATTGATCTTTTGCAGAATATACCGGTGTCCGGTGTCGGTCACGACGAGGAATGTGACGTTGACATGCCCGCCGCCGTAGTCTTCGCAGGAAACCGGCGCTCCCTCAAGACGAAAAACACGCAGAATATTTATCTTATCCTGATCCATGGCAAATACACCTCTTGCATTGTTCCCGTCTATTTTAGTCAGTCCGGCAGAATATAGCAATCCTTTTGTAAAATTTCCGCAGAATTTTTCAAGAAAAGCCAAATCCGTCCGCTGGAGAAACAAAAGGGCAAAGCAAAAAAATCCTTACGAGACGACCCGTAAGGACATGGCAGCACCCGGTATACCGCCATTTTGCGCGATATACCGGATGCTGTGCCTGGCGATTACCCACCCTAGCGGGTGGTGCGGTAGCTTTTCCTTGGAGCAGCAGACCGCCAAGCTCCGCCATTATGCGGAACAGGCCGGGTAACACCATCGTTGGTGTTGCCGCCGAGTATGGCTCGGAACTGACCCTTGATCGTCCGGCTCTGCAAGAGCTGACGGAGGCCGTTCTTGCCGGAAAGGTGGATGTAGTGCTGGTAAACAGCCTTGACCGCTTGGGGCGGGATTGGGGCATGACAAAGCAATACATCGACCTGCTGACCGGTTGCCGCATCTGCCATGCAGACCAGATGCCCCTTACAGTCTCGATACTCGTCCATTAAGGTCCTCCTTTCTCTGTTTGATCATAGGCACCACCTCCTGCTTTTGTTATCTTGTACGCAATTCTGCGAACAAGTGGAGTAAAGAATAACAGCGGGCGGAGAAAGGCTCTCTGCTGGTAAGACAG
>DHKA01000046.1:0-10079 GCA_002404605.1 Clostridiales bacterium UBA4706
CCGGCGGATCACGCTTTGAAAAAAGAATTTGATAAATTTCCCGGCCCGCCTCTGTACGTTCTGGCGGGCCGGGAAAGATTTTCTATGGTTTTTTCTAGGGTGGTAAATTATGGAAATTCCATCTTTGCGGACAGGAGCTGACCGCTTTATGCCAGCCTCTGCTGCATATAGCTAAGCAGCGTCTGAGCCACGACGGAATTTGTCGCGCGCGCGAACGCCAGTCCGATCGTCCGGCAGCTCGGCGGCGAGACCGTGCGAAAAGGCATCCATTACAAGCTGTTGAGATATCGTCACGCCGAGCGAGGCACGCACGAACGCCATGATGAGCGTATCGTCCCCTCCACGCGGTGATTGATCTCGAACGCCGCCTGCCGCAGCTTGCCCTTCTGGTTGACCATCTCTCGGATGTACGGCAGCAGCCGGTAGCCGTTGTCCGTCGGGACAACACCCTTCTTCCCGCGCACGAAGAGCTGCACGTCCAGCTCTTCCTCCAGTCCCGCCATCATCTGGCTGATGGCCGACTGCGTATAGCTCAGCACCTCCGCTGCGGCGGAAAAGCTGCCCGTTTCGCACACCTTCAAAAAAATCTCGTACCGGTCCTTGATCTCTTTCATAGTCACATATCCATTAAAAAATACTATATATAGTCTCAAAAACATTTGGTTTACTGATACTACACCATATCATATGGTATGGTCTCATGGCAACCAAAAGAGGAGAGATCGATCATGGAAAAAAGAGAAGTCATTTTTCGGGACAGGCGGGCTTTGTTCTCGCCGCGGCGGGGAGCGCCGTGGGCATGGGAAATCTCTGGCGGTTCCCGTATCTCTCCGCGAAGAACGGAGGCGGGCTGTTCATTCTCATCTATATCGTGCTCGTGCTGACGTTCGGCTTTACGCTGCTCACATCCGACATTGCCATCGGCCGCCGGACGAAGAAGAGTGTCATCGGCGCATATGCGGAGATGCACCCGAAGTGGAAGTTTCTCGGCGTGCTGACGTTTCTCGTGCCGGTCATCATTATGACGTACTACGCTGTGATCGGCGGCTGGATCACGAAATACGCCGTCGTATATCTCACCGGGCAATCCGCCGCCGCAGCGGAGGATGGCTTCTTTATGGACTTCATCACCTCACCAGTCTCGGCGGCGGTGTTTGCTCTGCTCTTCATGGGCGTGACAGCGTTCATCGTCTATAACGGCGTCGAAAAGGGCATCGAGCGCGTGTCGCGCTGGATGATGCCGGTGTTGTTCGTGCTCATCGTCGCGGGCGCCGTCTACTCGCTGACGCTGCGCCATACCGACGGTGCCGGGACGGTGCGCACCGGCATGGAGGGCTTTCTCTACTATCTCACGCCGCACATCGAGGGTCTGACCGTACGCCGGTTTTTGCAGATCCTGCTCGACGCGATGAGCCAGCTGTTCTTCTCGCTGAGCGTTTCGATGGGCATAACGATCACCTACGGCTCATATGTGAAGCCGGACGTCGATCTCAATCGCGCCGTCGGCCAGATCGAGTTTTTCGATACGGCCGTCGCGTTGATCGCCGGGATGATGATCGTCCCCGCGGTGTACGTTTTCTCCGGCACGGAGGGCATGAGCGCCGGACCGGGGCTGATGTTCGTTTCGCTCCCGAAAGTCTTCGCCGCCATGGGCAAGGCCGGAACGGTAGTGGGCGTACTGTTCTTCGTCGCGGCGATCTTTGCAACGCTCACCTCCTGCATCTCGGTGCTCGAATCCATCACCGCCAACTGCATGGACATCTTCCACGCGCCACGAAAGAAAACCGTCGGCGTGCTCTCGGTGATCTATCTCGCGGCGTCGGCAGTCATTGCGCTCGGCTACAGCGTGTTTTACTGCGAGATTTCTCTGCCAAACGGCTCGGTCGGGCAGCTGCTCGATCTCATGGACTATGTGAGCAACAGCGTTATGATGCCGTTCATCGCGCTTCTCTCCGCACTGCTCATCGGCTGGGTCAAGTCCCCGGACTACGTGATCGAAGAGGTCGAGAGCAGCGGCGCGGCGTTCCGCCGCAAGCGGCTGTACGCGGTCATGGTACGCTTCGTTGTGCCGGTAATGATGCTCATTCTCTTCCTCCAGTCCACCGGCATCATGGCATAAACTCCCTGCAATAATCAAAGTAAACGTAAAGGAAAAGGCCCTGCATCCGCGGATGCAGGGCCTTTCTGCCGGAAAAATCGCTCTGCGGAGGAAACAAACGAGAGCGGGGACGGTGCCGGTCAGCTCACCGTCCGGATCACTGCCGCGCCGTAAGGCGGCAGCGTATCGGTAAACTCGCAGTTTTGGAGAACGGTCTCGCCGCAAAGTTTGGGTGCGGCGCATTCCGCGCGGCTCAGATTGCAGACGACCGTATACGTCTCCCCCTCCCCGCTGCGCTCGTAGGCGAACAGCTGCTTGTGTTCCGGATAAAGCATGGTGAAGCTGCCGCCGCGGAGCGCCGGGGCGGAATTCCGCAGGCGGATAAGTTTTCTATAGAAATGGAGCACGGAGTTTTCATCCCGGCTCTCCGCTTCGGCGTTGATCTCCGGGTAATTGGGATTGACGGCGATCCATGGCTCGGCAGAGCTGAACCCGGCGTTTTTCTCTGCGCTCCACTGCATCGGTGTGCGGGCATTGTCCCGTCCCTTCGCCCGAATACCGCGCCATGCCCACGCCTTATCCGTGCTCTGGTGCAGCAGGTTGAGACTTTCCACATCGCGCAGCTGCTCTTCCCTTCCGAACGGGAAGTTCGTCATCCCCAGCTCCTCGCCCTGATAGATAAATGGTGTGCCGCGGAGCAGATACATAGCCGCGGCAAGGCACTTGCTGCTCCGGACGCGCAGTTCTTCATTCTCCGTACAGCCAAAGCGCGAGACGGCGCGCGGCTGGTCGTGGTTGCCCCAGAAGAGCGTGTTCCAGTCGAGCGTCTTCTGCCATCGGGCAACGATCTCTTTGAATTTCATAAGGTCAAACGCTCGGAGATCCCATTTGCTTTCGCCGCCGTCCACGTCCATCAGGTCAAACTGGAAGATCATATCGAGCTCCTGCCCGTCGCCGACGAGGGAGGCGGCGTTTTCCGCCGTTGCGAACGTCGCCTCGCCGACACACATACAATCGCGGTCTGCAAAGCAGGCCTTTCGCATCTCGCGGAGGTGCTCGCGGAGCCGCGGCTGCATGGCGAAGTATTCCGGGCTGAAGGCATAAGGTCTGCCCGTACCGTCCGGAAGCATTGGGTCTTTCGCAAGGCAGGTGATCACGTCCATGCGGAACCCATCGACGCCCTTATCAAGCCAGCGGTTGATCATGCCGTAAATTTCGCGGCGCAATTCCGGATTTTCCCAGTTGAGATCGGGCTGTTTTTCGGAGAACAGGTGCAGATACCACTGCCCGCTCTCCGCATCGAAGCTCCACGCAGACGGTGTAAAGAAGCTCGCCCAGTTGTTGGGTTCCCGCCCGTTTTTCCCGTCGCGCCAGAGATAATAATCCCGGTACGGGCTTTCCTTTCCCTTTCGGGATTCGATGAACCATGTGTGCTCATCGGAGGTATGGTTTACCACGAGATCCATGATGAGCTTAATGTCGCGCCGGTGCATCTCTTCGAGCAGCCGGTCAAAGTCCTCCATGGTGCCGAATTCCGCCATGATTTTCCCGTAATCGCGGATATCGTAGCCCATATCGGCGTTCGGGGAATCGTACACGGGGCAAAGCCACACCGCGCCGATCCCCAGCTCCTTCAGATAGTCGAGACGCGAAAGGATGCCGGGGATGTCGCCGATGCCGTCGCCGTTGGAGTCCTGAAAGCTGCACGGGTAGATCTGGTAAAATACCCGTTCCTTCCACCACTGCATAGGATCTCCCTCACCCCCTTTCAAAGAGCGCATACCCTCGGGAAAGCTGCGCATCGCCGAAGCGAAGGCGCATGCCGTCCGGGACGGCAAAGTGTTTTTTCCCGCCGGGTTCCGCTATATACACCGTATAATCCCCGCCGGAGAACGTGAGACAAAGAACCCCGTCCTGCACGCGCATTTCTGTGACGTTCATTTCTCCCCGATGCTCCTTTTTGAAGCGGATCATGGAAATGTACAGAGCTTTTATCTCGTCGTTCTGCTCTTTCCACGCCATCGCGCCGCGGTTTGCCGGATCCTCGCCGCCGGACATACCGAGCTCGTCGCCATAATATATGCTCACCGCGCCGCCGAGGAGCATCTGCAAAAAGAGTGCGGCAGCAAACCGGTCCGTATCCCCGCCGCAGACGGTGAGCGGCCGCGGAATATCGTGGTTGCCGCAGAACGCGAACTGTCTCGGCCGGACACAGTCCGGGGCGGAGAGATAGACATCCTTTATCCTTTCGGCGAAGGTCTCCACGCCGTCCGTGTGCTTCATGGCAAAATCGCGGATCGCAAAATACAGCGGGTAGTCCATCGCGCCGTCAAACACCCCGGCACGAAGCCACGCCGTACTCTTCTGCCATATTTCACCGATGATGTACGCCTCCGGATTTGCCTCGCGGATACGCTTTTTAAAATACTCCAGGAAACGGAAACTGACCTCGTCCGGTACGTCCAGCCGCCAGGCGTCAATGCCGTATTTCCGTGTCCATTCCGCGGCGGTTCCGATGAGATGATCCTGCACCGCGGGGTTTTCGGTGTTCCATTTCGGCATATCCGCGGCGAAGGCAAAGCTTTCAAAAGGCTTTTCCCCGCGCATAACGTCCGCCGTCAGCTCCTTTGATGTTTTGCCGCGCAGCGCCTCCATGCTGACACCGCAGAACCAGTCAAAGTACGCGGATTTCTCTCCGTTTTTCAAAACGTCCTGCCAGAACGGATGCTGCCAGGAGGCGTGATTGTAAACGCCGTCGAGCATGACGCGCATACCGTTTTCGTGCAGCTCGTCCATGAGCGAGGCGAAATCCGCTTCCGTACCGAGCATGGGGTCGATGCGTGCATAGTCTGCGGTATCGTACCGGTGATTGGACGGGCTTTGAAAAATCGGATTCAAATAAACGCCCTGCACGCCGAGCGATTTGAGATACGGGATATGCTTTTCGATCCCCCGGAGCGTCCCGCCGAAGCGGTTATCCCGCGTCGGGACAAACGCCTCCGTGCTTTCATCGCCCCGGCTGAACCGGTCGGGAAATATCTGATACCATACGGTATCGCACGCCCAGGCGGGCGCGGCGTAGTGCTCCGCCGGGTACACATACGGCACCTGAAACGCTCGAAGGAACTCTTCCGAAAGCGGCTCCGTGACCCCGGTTTCAGAGAGAAACACCGTTTCCCCGTTTTCCAGAACGATCTCGAAATGATACCGGAGCTTTCGCGTCTCCATTTCAAGGGTGACCGAATAGAACGTGTCGCCCAGAAGTGTCTTTTTGTCCTTGACCGGCAACGTGTGGAGGTTGGGCCGCCGCCTGTCCCCATTCAAAAACCAGAACGGGTCGCCGAACACAACGTTTATCGACCGTACCGGTTCGTTGCAGCGAAGACGGAGCGTGCAGGTGCTCCCGGCAACGAACTGCCACGGGTAGTCCGCGCGATGCTCCATGGAATAGTGTAAGAGCCGCATAGCTTTATCCTTTTACCATGCCGTCCATGGCCCCGCCATGGATGAGCTTTTTCTGCAATACGATGTAGATGAGCAGGATCGGAAGCACCGCAATGAGCGACGCCGCAAAGATCAGCCCCCAGTTATTGAGATTCTGCCCCTGAAAGAGCTTGAGTGCGATGGGAAGCGTGCGCTTGTCGGGCGTTTTGATCATCGTGAGCGCGATGAGAAACTCGTCCCACACGTTGGAATACGCGAGAATGGCGAACGTTCCGAGCGCGGGCTTGGAGAGCGGCAGGACGATCCTCCAGTAGATCTGCCAATGATTTCCGCCGTCCACAATGACAGCCTCCTCCATCTCACGCGGGAGGCCGAGAAAGAAATTGCGGAGGAAGAACGTATTGCTCGGCACGCCGATCCCGATGTAAATCAAAAGGAGGCCGAGATAGCTGTCTACCAGCTTCAGCTCCTTCATCAAAAGGAACTGCGGGATCAGGTTCGTGACCGTCGGCACCATCATCGTAAAAAGATAAAGATAGAAAACGAACTCCCGCCCGGGGAAGGAGATGCGCGCGAACGCATACGCCCCGGCGGAGGATACGAGCATGATGATCACCGTCGCGGCGGCGGCGACGAGCAGGCTGTTGAGAAAATACCGGCTAAAATGGTTGGCGTTCCACGCCTCAACGAAGTTGCCGAAGTAGGCCGATTGAGGAAACAGGATCGGCGGATACGGCATGGAATAGCTCTGCGGCGTCATTGCCGTCGCAAGCATGTACTGAAACGGGATCAGCGCGGCCACGGAGAAAACAATGAGTCCGATGTACGTCGGGAGCTTGGCAAGTTTTTTCATTCCGGGGCTCCTTTCAGTTGATCTGGTCTTTGGACACGCGGCGCTGGATCATCGTCAGCACCAGCACGATCACGCCCATGAGCACCGACTGCGCCGCCGCGGAGCCGATGTTGTAGGCGGAAAATGCAGTGTTGTACATATAGTTCATCAGCTCGTTCGTGCTGCCGAGAGGCGCGCCCTCGGTGATCATCATAACGTGGATATAAGCGCCGAACGCGCCGATCGTAAGTACGGTCAGAAGATAGTTCGTGGTGTTGCGCACCATGGGCAGCGTCATGGAGAAAAAGCGGCGGACGCGCCCGGCGCCGTCGATCTCCGCGGCCTCGTAAACGGACGTCGGCACGCCCTGCAGCGCCGCGAGATAGATGACCATGACCCAGCCCACGCCCTTCCAGATGCCGAAAAGCCAGAGCACGAGATTGGCCGTCCACTCCCCCTGCAGCCACGCCACAGGCTTTGAGATGATGTGCAGCTTCATCAGAAAGTGGTTTACAAGTCCGCCGCTGCCGGACATGAATAAATACTTGAATATGAGCGACACGACGACCCACAAAGTGATCACCGGCAGATAGCATATGACCTTAAACGCCGTCTGGCCGCGGCGCACAGCGTTGATGAGACTTGCAAGCACGAGACCGAGGAACATCTGCCCCGGCACTGTGACGAGCGTATAAAGAAGCGTATTGCGAAACGCCGTAAGATAGTGCCGGTCTTTCATTACATCCATATAGTTCTGCACACCGACAAAGCGCACGACCTCGTTTTTGATGACGTTGAACTCGGTAAAGCTGATCCATACGTTGCGCAGCAGCGGATAGAGAATAAAAAGCGCCATCAGCACGAAGCCCGGAAGAATGAACGGCAGGGCTTTGCCCCATTGCCGCCCTCCCCGGCGGAGTTGGTCGATTCGGCGGTCCATCGGATCACCCTCCCCCTGATCTGCCGCGGTTCGCCGGACGCCGTCCGGCGAACCGCGGACATATTTCTTGCTTACTTATTCGGCCTTATTCGGCGGCAAGCAGCTCGTCGATCTGCGCGGCGGCATCATCCAACGCCTCCTGCGAGGTCATCTGGCCGCGCAGCACGCTTTCAAATGCGGTGTTCAAAATCGTTTCGATCGTCGGCCAGCTTGAGCAGGGAATGCGCGCTTCCGCCGTTTTGAGCTGCTCCATATAAACGGCGACATAGGGGTTGGCGCTCGTATCGACCTTTTCCATGGCCGTTGCGGTCACAGGGATCATGCCTGCCGCCGCCATCGCCACCTGCTGCTCATCCTCGACCATGAAGCGGATGAACGTCCACGCGGCATCCTTCTTGGAGCTGGTGGCGGTCATAACGATGTCCTCGCCGCCGACAATGGAAACGCTGCGTCCCTCCACCGAGGGGATGAGCGCCGGGGTATAGGTGTCCATCTTATCCGCGGAGCTGAAAAACCAGGGGCCTTCCACGAACATGGTGTAGTTGCCCGCTTCAATGCCGCCCCAACCGTCCGGCTGCTCGCCAAGGATCGCGGGGCCGATGGTTTTGTCGTTATACCATCCGGCGATCGTGTCCAGCGCCTTTACGGTCGCCTCGGAGTTCAGATAGCCGGACGCTTCGGTATAGGCGTCATCGGTGACGCTGCCGCCGAGCGTCCAGATAAAGGGCAGCATCGCCCAGTTATAGGAGCCGGAAACGCAGAAGAGATATTTGTCGTTCGCCGGGTCGGTTTTGCCGTGCGCTGCGAGCAGTTCGTCCATCGTTGCCGGAGGTGCGTCAAAGCCGTATTCCGCGAGCACGGCGTTGTTGTAAACGGCAACCGTGGTGTTCGCGTTGAGCGGGAGACCGTAGTTTTTGCCGTTGTAAAGCGTGGTGTTCAGCGAGCCTTCGAGCGCGTTCGCCGCGATCTCGCCGAAGCCCTCGTAGCCGTTCAGACACTCAAGAGCGCCGAGCTTCGCCATCTGTGATACCCAGGTAAGATCCATGCGCATGACGTCGGGCGCAACGTCGCCGCTGACCGCGGTGACGAGCTGCTCGTCCATGCCCTCATACGGCATACGGATCGCGTTTACCTTGATGTTGGGATACTTTTCCGCAAAGGCGGTAAGCACCGTTTCGGTGAAGATCTTTTCCTCGCCCTCGCTGTAGGAATGCCAGAAGGTGATCTCTACAGGCTCTTCGCCCGGCGTCTCCGCCGGCGTCTTTGCCGGAGCCTCCGTCGCAGGCGCGGCGGAAGGCGTCTCCTCATTCGCGGGAGCACTGCCGCAGGCCGCGAAGGAAAAAGCCATGGCAAAAACGAGCGCAATGGTCAGCAGACGTTTCATCATACGTTATTCTCCTTTTGTTTTTTGCAGCAAGGTATCGGATCGCACGGATCGGCGGAGTTTAAATTGTAAACGGTTACAATTTGGGGCAACAAAATAACTCGGCATATAGCCCAGTTATTTTGTCGATGCTCTATGGATGATCCTTGCGGGCAAAAGATTCTGTCCCGGACACAGATCTTCTGCCTGAAGCTGTGCAATGAGAAGCCTTGCTGCGGATTTTCCCAGATTTGTTACGTCTATTTCAACGACCGTCATCGCGGGGTCTGCAGCCGCCGCAAGGACGCTGTCGTCAAAACCAATGACCTGCACCTCTTCCGGAACACGAACGCCGCGCCGGGAGAGTTCACGCAGGAAGTAGAATCCGATCGTACTGTCGGACACGACATATGCATCGCAGAGGTCGGAAAAATGCTGCCGGACAAAGGCGGATATGCTCGCGGCGTCCGTCAGCCCGTCGCTCACAAAAGCGCGGTTTTCTTCGATCCCGGCCGCGGCAAGCGCATGACGGTAACCGGAAAAGCGCTCGAAAACGAATGTTTTATCGAAGCTGTTTGCGAGAAAGCCGACCGCCGCGGGCTTCGTTTCCAGGAGCCTTTGCGCGGCGAGTTCTCCGGCGGAGATGTTGTCGATATCGACCCAGACCGCGTCGGGATCGTCGCTCCGTCCGGCGATCACGCACGGGATCCGGCTCTCGTTCACAACGCTCATAACCTCTTCTCTGGCGAGCGCGCTAAGCAGTACGAGACCGTCGATCCTGTTTTCGTTGATGAGCGAGCGAAGCGTCAGCGCGCCGTCCGCACCGCCGATATGACAGATCATCAGGTAATATCCGTTTTTGCTCAGCTCATGCTCGAGCCCGTACTGGATGCGCAGGAAGTAGTCGTTGCCGTAGGTCTCAGAATCACTGTAATCCACGGCGAGCGCCACGGTCTTGCTGTTTCCGTGCAGAAGCCCGCGGGCCATCATGCTGGGCTGATAATCCAGCGCCTCGATCGCGCCGCGCACCTTCTCAGCAGACGTCTCGGCGATCAGCGGGCTTTTATTCAGATAGCGGGACACGGTCGCCACGGATACCCCGGCATACCGCGCCACGTCCTTAATGGTTGCCTTCATTTTTTCCCCTGTATTGTAACCGATTACAATCACAATTTGATTATAGGTTTTCCCGGCTTTTCTGTCAATAGCGGATTTCATTTTTCCGAATTTACAGCAAAAAGGCAGCTGCGCACTATACCGGCAGCTGCCTTTCTTCCATTTTATCGGTTTATCTGTATACTGCCGTGCGGCGGGATTTGGCAAAAAGCACCGTGAGCACCGCGAGCCATAGGAATGCCAGCGCCGCTGCTGCGGCGGTGATATAGGAAACGGTTTTCACCGT
>DHKA01000046.1:10151-12535 GCA_002404605.1 Clostridiales bacterium UBA4706
CCGCCTCTACGCTCTCGCCGTTCGTGAGCGTCACGGTGAGAGTACCGTTTTCGTCTACGCTTACAGAAGAAATCCCGACGCCGGGCGCGCCGTCCTCTCCCGTTACTTTTCCGAGATTCGTTTCCGTTCCGTTTGTGAGTGCGACGATCAGCTCGCCGGAATCGTTCAAGGAGACTTCCCGGATGCCGACGCCGTCCTTACCGTCCTTTCCATCTTTCCCGTCTTTGCCGTCCGTGCCGTTGCGTCCGGCAGCGCCGGTAGCACCCGTTGCGCCCGTGGCACCGGTAGCGCCTGTGGCCCCGGTCGTTCCGGCAGCCCGCACGCCGGTGTCCATACCGCCCAGCCACCAGTTCCCGTTGCCGCCGATGGAGGGCGTCAGGCCGTCCGCGCCGTCCTGCCCGTCGGCTCCATCTTTGCCATCCGCGCCATCCTTGCCGTCGGTGCCGTCCGTGCCGTCCTTGCCGTCGATACCGTCTTTGCCATCGGCACCGTCTTTTCCGTCGGCACCATCTTTTCCGTCTTCCGCGGCGGCTTTTACCCCGGTGTCGGTATCTCCGATCCACCAGTTTCCATTCTCGCCGATGGCCGGCGTCAAGCCGTCCCCGCCATCCGCACCGTCAGTACCGGCGGCTTTTACTCCGGTGTCCGTTTCGCCGATCCACCAGTTCCCGTTCTCTCCGATGACGGGCGTCAGACCGTCGGCACCATCTTTTCCGTCCATGCCGTCCTGCCCATCCGTTCCGGCAGCCTTCACGCCGGTATCCGTATCGCCCAGCCACCAGTTCCCGTTCTCGCCGATGGATGGCGTCAAGCCGTCCCCGCCGGTGGCTTTCACACCGAGAGATTTCCACGTAGTCCCGCTGTCGTAGGATACTTCCCATTCGTTCGTATCGGGGTTGACGCGCAGCTTCGAGCGGAACGGATCGTCCATCTGGACAAGGCTCAGATATGTTCCGTTGGGATCCGGGCAGGTCTCAAAGATGGACGGCATATAATCCTTGCCGGAATCCGTTTTCCATCGGTAAAATTCTGCACTGATGTACAATCCGTAGTACGGGCCGTAGCTGCCGTCGCCACCGCCGCCGAATGCTGCGGCAGTAAAATTGCCGCCTTTATAATAAAGTCCCTTGCCCGACGCACCAAAAGACTGCGGCTGAATCCTATCGGCAACAACCGTTCCGCTTTCCACCGTCAGTCTGGTAATCGCCGTTGTCCCTCCCGTTAAGGCGAGAGAGCCGCTGCCTCGGATGGTAATGTTCGTGCCGTTGATCGGAGCATCGTAAGAGGCTGTCACGCTGAACCGATTTTCCCCCGTCAGATCTATAACAAGCGGCACATAGACGCCAAGCAAATCGGAGCCCTCCGGATCATTCCCTGTTCCCTTAAGATCGGCGTTCCGCAAAAAGAGCGTCGTGCCGTCAAAACAGAAATTGTAATCGTCCGCCGTTGCTTCGGAAAAGCCGCGTCTATCCGACGGATCGTTTTTATAGTAGGTACCGACTTCGAGAAACACACCGTTGATCTTCGGATCGTTCCAATTCGCCTGAACGCTCGGAACGTCCGCCGCTTCCAGCGGCTGGACTTCTGCCTCTGCGGTCATCTCTTCGACCGGCGCAGGCGTTGCTTCCACCGGCACAGACGTCTCTTCTACCGGTATGGGTGTCTCTTCTACCGGTGCGGGCGTCTCTTCCACGGACGCGGGCACCTCCGCTTCCGTAGTATCGGCAAACGCGGGCATGCAGAAGCTCGTCAGCGCAAGGCAGACGCAGATCATGGCGGCAAGGATCCGGTGCTTCATTGTTTCGTTCCTCCCTGTTTCTGTCTCTCGGGCGGGTCTCCCCATATCGGGCAGGTCTCCCTGTGTTTACTTTGTATTATGCCGGAACAGCGCCCGCTTTGCAAGATATTTTGGCTCATATGCCGAAACGGGTAAAAAAATCGGCTGTTTTTTTCAAGACAGCCGATTTTCGCGCTTATTCGTTTTCCACCGGGGGCAGCAGGCGTGTCATGCTCTGGAGACTCACGGTGAGCGTATACGCATTGTGCAGCAGCGCCGAGGTCGCCGGGGGCAGGATGCCCGCCACGCCGAGACAGATCAGCATGAAGTTGAAGCCGATGATGTTCCGGTAATTCGTATGGATCCGGTCCATGAGCGCGCAGCTGAGCCGCCGCAGCGTCAAAAGCGAATAGAGATCGTTCGCGCCGATGGTGATGTCCGCCACCTCGCGGGCGATGGCCGCGCCGTCGCGGATGGCGATGCCCGCGTCCGCCTCGGAAAGTGCCGGGGAGTCGTTTACGCCGTCGCCGAGCATGATCACGCGCCGTCCGGCCTCGTGCTCGCGGCGGATGAAGTTGGCCTTGTCCTCGGGCAGGACCTCGGAATA
>DHKA01000046.1:12694-12861 GCA_002404605.1 Clostridiales bacterium UBA4706
GCCTCCGCGCGCAGCGGGTCCTCAATGCAGATGACCGCGGCGAGCACCCCGCCCGTGGCGAGATAGAGATGCGAATACTCCGCCGGGAGCGATTCAAACTTCTCCTCCTCGCCCGCGGGGATGACGCATTTCTCGTCCTCAAACACGAAATGGTGGCTGCCGATGAC
>DHKA01000040.1 GCA_002404605.1 Clostridiales bacterium UBA4706
CATCCTTGGTAAGGATGAGGTCCCCAGTTCGAATCTGGGTAACAGCTCCAAAAAAGCCTGTAATCCTTAGGATTACAGGCTTTTTGCTTTTCTCGGAAATATCACTCGGCACACCATGCCCCCAAAAGCACCCTGAACGTTTGCCGTTCCTCTCTGTTTGACCGTCAGATATTGTAATGCTCCAAAAAGGAATGCGTTTCCCCCTGTGTTTTGTATCCGGGGAAGGTGTCCAGCGCCACGGCATGAATACTGTTAAAGATGGACTTTTCAATATTGGGGTTGTCCCGTTTCAGACGCCGCAGCAGCGTTTTGATCTCCTGCCGCTTGGAGCCGCCTCCGCCGTTGTCACAGATGGTGCAGTTCTCCGTGAAGCGGCAGGCACATTGGATAAATTCCAGCTGATTGTACTGCCGCCATGCGATGATATCTTCTTCGCGGATGCAATACATGGGACGGATGAGCTCCATGCCGTCGAAATTGCTGCTGTGGAGCTTTGGCAGCATGGCTTGCAGCTGCGAACCGTAAAACATTCCCATAACGGTCGTCTCGATCACATCGTTGAAGTGATGCCCCAGCGCGATCTTATTGCAGCCAAGCTCCTTGGCTTTGCTGTAAAGGTGGCCGCGGCGCATTCTGGCGCAGAGGTAGCAGGGGGATTTCTCGCTGCTGTTGGCTACCTCGAAAATATTGGTTTCAAACACGGTGATGGGGATATGAAGCAGTGCCGCGTTGCTCTCGATCTTCTGCCGGTTTATAGCATTATAGCCTGGGTCCATCACGAGAAACACCAGTTCAAAGGGTACATCACTGTGACGGTGCAGTTCCTGCATCAGCTTCGCCATCAGCATCGAATCCTTGCCGCCCGAGATGCACACGGCGATCTTATCCCCCGCTTGGATCAGCTCATACTTTTTCACCGCATAGACGAACGGGTTCCATAGCGTGCCGCGGTATTTTTTTATGATGCTCCGCTCGATCATCTGATAGGGTTCCAATACTCTTGCCATAGTCAGTTTTCCTCTTATATCATGTATTCACGGCTGCGTCGCTTGACAAGGGTCCGCATAACCGCCGGGCTGCCGCGCTGAAGCGCATCGTTCATGGTACCAGTTCCTTATAGCAGCGGTCAAAAATTTGCAGAAATTCCGCGACCTCTTCATCGGTAGTCCGATGGCTGAGGCTGATGCGCCAGGAGGACAGCGCGTTTTTCCGGTCGCGACTCACCGCGTACACCGCCTTCGAAGGCGTTCCCTCCGTGGAGCAGGCGGACTTTACCGATACGCAGATGCCGTGCTTCCCCAGCTCCTGCTGGAATACCGTACTCTTAACGCCGCTGACGCTCAGATTCAGAATGTGCGGCACGGCGCTCTCCGGGCTGTTGAAGAGGACTCCGGGGTATTTGGCGAGTGCAGTACGCAGACGGCGGTTCAGCGCCCCGACACAGGCGGCGCGTCGCTCCTGCTGCTCCAGTGCCAGACGCAGTGCCGTCTCGATGGACACCGCCATTCCCAGCGCCGGTGTGCCGCTGCGGTAGGGCGTGGTGCTGCCTCCGCCATGGATCTGCGGCTCAATGATGAGGTCTTTCTTTTTTATCAGCAGGCCGCTCCCGTTAAGACCGTAAAACTTATGGGGTGCGATGCTCATGGTGTCCACGCCGTCCAGCACCAGTTCGGTTTTGCCCACCGCTTGCGTGGCATCTACATGCAAACGGCAGTTGGGGTAGTCCTTCAAAACAGCGGCGATCTCCCGGACCGGCTGCACCGTACCCAGTTCGCTGTCTACCGCACAGACCGCCACCAGCACCGTATCCTTCCGCAGCAACTCCCGCAGATGCTCCAAGTCGATCGTGCCGTCCCGCCGGATGTCCACCAGATCCACTTCGCAGCCCTGCTGCTGCAGGGCGGACAGCGCACCGCCCACGGAAGAGTGCTCCAGAGCCGTGGAGACGATGTGTTTTCCCACATGGCGGGATGCCTGTGCGACGCCCTTGAGAGCGAGATTGTTGGACTCGCTGGCGCCGGAGGTATAGACGATCTCTTCGGGCAGAACGCCCAGAAGTTCCGCAATGCTGTCCGTTACCCGGATCATCTCCGCCCGGGCGTCCAGCCCTGCGGGGTGGGTGGAATTGGGGTTGCCGATATAACGCCGCTCCGTCTGATAAAATGCGTCCAACACGGCAGAGTCCGCCGGTGTATTGGCAGAATAGTCCAGATAGATCATCGTGCGCTCTCCCATGCGGACAGGTCCTTTATGACCTCGCCTGCAATGATCAGTCCCACCGCGGCGGGCACAAAGGCATTGCTGCCGGGGACCTGCCGCCGCTGCGTGCATTTTCGCGCCGTGCCCGGCGGACAGATGCAGTGCGTCCGGCAGCTGATGGACATATCGTCCAGCGGCGCGATGGGCTGCTCCCTGGAATAGACGACCTTCAGACTTTTGATGCCGCGCTTTTTAAGTTCCCGCCGCATGACTCTCGCCAGCGGACACACCGAAGTATCATAGATATCCGCCACCTCAAAGGCGGCGGCATCCATCTTGTTTCCGGCTCCCATACTGCTGATGATAGGCGTTCCCGCCTTCTGCGCCTGTTCAATGAGCTCCAGCTTACCGGTCACGGTGTCGATGGCGTCCACGATGTAGTCATACCGGGTAAAGTCAAAGAGCTCCGCTGTCTGCGGAGCGTAAAAGGTCTTATAGGTGCGAACGACCGCATCCGGGTTGATCTCCCGGATACGCGCTTCCGCCACATCCACCTTGTATTGTCCCACAGTCCTGCGCGTGGCGAGGATCTGACGGTTCAGATTCGTCAGGCACACCCGGTCGTCATCGATGAGATCCAGCGCGCCCACACCGCTGCGGGCCAGCGCCTCCACGGTATAGCCGCCCACGCCGCCGATGCCGAATACCGCCACCCGGGCATGATACAGCCGCTCCATACCGTTCTGCCCAAGCAGCAGCTGTGTTCTTGAAAACTGATTCAGCATATGCACCCTTCCTCCGATCCTTTGAGCAGACCCGTCCGACCGTCTGCCGAAGCCGCTGCTTTCCCCTGCTCGGACATTTCACGCATCCGCCCCGCACAGGTTCCATTAACATAGTATATTTATAGGTATACATATTAGCACGCGACTCACGCTCTGTCAACAGTTGCCGTATATCCGAAGGAAGGAGAACGGCATGCATCACGCGCTTGACAGCGCCCCTTGCCGGGGCTACACTGATGACAGCACCGGCAGGAGGAAAAAACATGCCCCTCACAGAGAAAAAGCCGCTCAGTTCCAATGCCATAAGCTCATCGCCATTGCCGCAATGACGGTCGATCACATTGCATGGGCCGCGTTCCCGGGGTATCCGAAGGAGTTTCTCCCCCTGCTCATGCATCTCATCGGGCGCGTTGCCTGCCCGATCATGTGCTACAGCATCGCCGAGGGGTATCACTACACGCGAAACATCCGCAAGTATACCGCGCGGCTCTTCATTTTCGCGCTGATCTCGCATTTCTGCTACATATATTCCTCGCGCGATTTCATCGACTGGCGCTCCTTTATTCCGTTTTATTACGGCGGCGCGCTAAACCAGACGAGCGTTATGTGGTCGCTCGCGTGGGGTCTTGTGATGCTGCGCGTCGCGGAAAGCAAAAAGATCACATCCGGCGCAGTGCGGGTGCTGCTCATTCTGCTCATCTGCCTTGTGAGCTTCCCGAGCGACTGGAGCTGCATCGCCTCGCTCTGCGTCATGGCGTTCGGCACGAACCGCGGCGACGATGCCGCCATCGAGGACCGGTTTTACCGCGAGCCGGAATTCGGCACCGGCGGGTTCGCGGCGTACTCGGTGCGGGCACGAACCGCATGAACGTTTTCACCGTCGGCAAGGCCACGCAGGGCTGCGCCCTTGATTTTGCCAAAGGACTCGCCTCCGGCATCATCACCTATATCGGCGAGGACACCGTGGAGCGATATCTCGCCGCGGTATCGACGGCTTCGCTTTTGCCGGAGAGCTTTTCGCGCAGCGCCTCCATCGTCTACACGCCGCTCAACGGTACAGGCATTTCCTGCGTGCCGCGCTGCCTTCGCGCGCACGGTTTTACGAACATCACTATCCCGCCGGAGCAGGCGGAGCCGGACGGAAATTTTCCAACGTGCCCTTACCCCAACCCGGAGATCCGCGAAGCGCTCTCCGTCGGACTGCGTCTGGCGGAGGAAACGGGCAGCGAGCTGCTGCTCGCCACCGACCCGGACTGCGACCGCGTCGGCGCGGCGGTGAAGACCGCCGAAGGCTACCGGCTCATCACCGGCAACGAAATGGGCGTGCTGCTGCTCGACTTTGTCTGCCGGATGCGCCAGGCAAACGGCACGATGCCGGAGCGCCCCGTGGCGGTAAAAACCATCGTGACGACGCCGATGGCAGAGAAGATCGCCGCGCATTACGGCGTGGTGCTGCGGAACGTGCTGACCGGGTTCAAATTCATCGGTGAGCAGATCGGGCTTCTTGAAAAAGACGGCGAGGCCGATCGCTATATTTTCGGCTTTGAGGAGAGCTACGGCTATCTGAGCGGCAGCTTTGTGCGCGACAAGGACGCGGTGAACGCCTCGCTTCTCATCTGCGAGATGTTCGTCTGGTACAAGTCGCAGGGCAAAACGCTCGCGGACGCGCTCGAAGCGCGGTACGCGCAATACGGCTTTTATGAAGCGAAGCTCCTGTCCTTCACGTTTGGGGGCTGAGCAGGCTTTGCGCATATGACGGAGCCGCTCGATTCCCTCCGTCTCTCGCCCCCGGCGGAACTGGCGGGCGAAGCCGTGCGGCAGATCATCGACTACGACCGGGACGAAACAGGACTTCCACGCTCCAACGTGCTGCGCTTTATATTCGGTGGCGGCGAAGTCGTTGTGCGTCCCTCCGGCACGGAGCCGAAGCTCAAGATCTATCTCATATCTCACCGCCGCCCGGGAGAGCCGGACAGAAAGCCGCGCCATGCTAAAACTGATTGAACAGCAGCTTACCGATTGGGCAAAATAAAAGGAGTATATATGGCAACATCCAAAGAGTATATCGAATTTGTCTGCGAACAGCTTGACGGGATCGAGAACGTTACCTATAAGAAAATGTTCGGCGAATACATGGTGTATGTAAACGCCAAACCGATCCTTCTCGTGTGCGACAATACCGTCATGGTGAAAAAAGCGACGGGGTTGGCCGCGCTCATGGAAGGTGCGCCCGACGGCATACCCTACGAGGGAGCCAAGGTGCACTACATTCTCGACATTGAAAACCGGGAACTCGTCCGCAACGTAATCGAAGTCCTGGAACCGATCACGCCGCTGCCCAAAAAGCGTGCCAAAAAGAAAGCCGAATAATTGCAGAAATCGCCCCCACTGTTTCAAAACAGCGGGGTGATTTTCGTTTAACAAGGATTTTACAAAAAAACCGTAGCGCATTTAACATCCGTTCTGCTACCCTGATTTTGTAAACCAAATATCAGAAAAAGGAAAAATTATGGACATTTTTGATACGCTTACGATGCTGGGCGGCCTGGCGCTGTTCCTTTTCGGCATGAGTCTGATGGGACAGGCGCTCGAACGGCGCGCCGGAGGGAAACTCCGCTCCCTGCTTGACAAAATGACCGGAAAGCCCATCGCCGGTTTTCTCACCGGTCTCGGCGTGACCGCCGTGATCCAAAGCTCTTCCGCCACGACCGTTATGGTCGTCGGCTTTGTAAACTCCGGACTGATGACGCTGCGCCAGTCGATCAGCGTGATCATGGGCGCGAACGTCGGCACGACCGTGACCGCGTGGCTTTTGAGTCTCGGCGATATTGACGGCACGAGCGTTCTCATCCGCCTTCTCAAGCCGGCCTCCTTCACGCCGATCCTCGCCGTGATCGGCATCGTCCTTTATCTTTTCTGCAAAAGCAGCCGCAAAAAGGATTCCGGTATCATCCTGCTCGGCTTCGCCACGCTGATGTTCGGCATGGAGACGATGAGCGGCGCGGTGTCGGGGCTGCGCAATAATCCGGTGTTCGTAAATCTCTTCCTTGCGTTCAAAAACCCGTTTCTCGGTGTGGTGGCCGGTGCGGTGCTCACGGGCATCATTCAGTCGAGCTCGGCTTCCGTCGGCATTTTGCAGGCGCTCTCCGCCACCGGCGCGGTGAGCTACGCCGCGGCGATCCCCATCATCATGGGCCAGAATATCGGCACGACCGTGACGGCGCTCCTCTCCTCCATCGGCACGAACAAAAACGCGCGCCGCGCCGCCGTGGTGCATCTGCTGTTCAACGTGATCGGCGTCGTCGTTCTGCTCACGGTGTTTACGGTAGTGCGGGCGGCGTTCGCCCCGGCGCTGCTCGACGAGGCCGCGACCCGCTCCGGCATCGCCATTGCTCATTCGGCGTTCAATCTTCTCTGCACTGCCATGCTCCTGCCCGCCGGAGGGCTGCTGGAAAAGCTCGCCATCCGGCTCGTGCCGGACAGCGGCGAGAAGGAACAGCGCGTGGAGCTGGACGAGCGTCTGCTCGCAACACCGGCGCTGGCGCTCTCCCGCAGCCGCGCCGTTGCTTCGGACATGGCCGAGCACGCCGTGCGCGCGCTGAAGGATTCCCTCACCGCGATCGACAACTATTCCCCCGATCTCGCCGAACGGATCCGGCAGGACGAAGAGCTGTGCGACCATTATGAGGACATTCTCAGCACCTATCTTGTAAAGCTCAGCGCCGAGCAGATGGGCACCGCGGAAAGCGAAGAGGCCGCCGCGCTTTTGAAATCCATCGGCGATTTTGAGCGCATTTCCGACCACGCCGTCAACACGCTCGAATCCGCCGAGGAGCTGCGCGACAAGAATCTCACATTCTCGCCGAGTGCCGTCGCCGAATTTTCGGTGCTTGCGAGAGCGGTCAGCGAAATTCTCGATCTCTCCCTTGCATGCTTCGAGAAAAACGACAGCGCCGTTGCCGCCAAGGTCGAGCCGCTTGAGCAGGTCATCGATCAGCTCAAGGAATCGATGCGCACGCGCCACATCCGGCGCCTGCAGCAGGGCGGATGCAGCATTGAGCTCGGCTTCATTCTCTCCGATCTTCTCACCGGTCTCGAGCGCACATCCGACCACTGCTCCAACATTGCCGGGTGCGTCATCGACACGGCGCAGCATAATCTCAATCTCCACGAGTCGCTGCGCGCCACGCGCCTCGAGAGCGCTGAATTCATCCGCGAATTTGACCGCTACGCCCACAAATACGCGCTTCCCCCGTCCGCGGCGGTCGCCGACTGACTTTGCACTTTCTCTTCCTCCAGCAGCGTCGTTTTGTCCTTCGTGACAGCGGCGCTGCTTTTTCGCGCATAATCGACGGGTTTCCCTTGATTTATTCCTACCTTAATGGTATACTTATACCATGTTTTTTCCAAAGGAAGTGGTTCCCATCGCTATCACGAGTGCCAGCCTGCCCGCCAAACGGCGGATCCTTACCGTATGCGTAAAGCTGTTTCTGGAAAAGGGCTACAAGAAAACGACCGTCGCCGAGATCGTGCAGAAGGCGGATGTTTCCAACAGCACGTTCCAGAACATTTTCCGTGCCAAGGACGGCGTGCTCACCGAGCTCGTCGATTTCATGTTCGGCAACCAGTTCGGTATGGCAAGGCGCATCGCCGATGAGGATCTTCTGCCGATCTTCGTCTACGCCGTGGAAACCGCCATCCAGCTCACGCTCACGGAGCTGAACGAGAATCTGCGCGAGATCTACATCGAAGCCTACACGCAGAACGAGGCCTCGGAGTACATCTTCCGCCGGACGGCAAAGGAACTGCACGCCATTTTCGGCTCCTATCATCCGGAAATGACCGAGCACGATTTTTACATTATGGAGCTCGGCTCCGCGGGCATCATGCGCGGGTACATGGCGCATCCCTGCTCGGAGGACTTCCCGCTCGAGGAAAAACTCGACGCCTTCTTCCGGCTGAGTCTGGGCGGCTACGGCGTCCCGGCAGAGGAGATCGAACGCGTCGTGCAGAAGATCCGCTCGCTCGACATCCGCGCCATTGCGCAGGGCGTCATGCAGGAGCTGTTTCACGCGCTGGAAATGCGCTACGCTTTCACTCTCGGCACGTCCGAGGCAGACAATTAAGGTCAATATGATTAGGTAAAACTGCCGGCATATCGCAGCGTGCGATATGCCGGCAGTTTGTCACCAGTTGGTATTCAGCTCCTGCTTGGCCGATTCGAGCCAGAGTGCAGAGGAGCGTCCGTCCGCATCGAGATCAACGCCGGCAGAGTATCCGCCGAGCCATGTTCCGTCGGCGCGCTTTATTATACTCCGCGCAGCCGCAATTCGCCGGATCATCGGAAACAGGGCCGAGCAGCCAGACGTGCGTATTGCCGTCCGTGTCCGTGTAGTCATAGCGGAACGCCTTCGTCGGCGAGAGCTCGTCGGTAATGTCGATCGACTCATTGTTGACGATGAAGATCATCCTGCCGCCGCGCCGCACGACCGGCGACGTGAGATTCCCCGTGTGGAGGCGCACCTCGTTGTAGCTTTCGCCGTTTTCGTCAACTCCGGACGTGATCTCCATATTGTTCCCCCAGCCGAAGACATGGCCAAAAATCCGTCCGTTGCAGGCATACGCCGTCACAAGTATCACGCAGGCGCACGTGAGCGCCAGCCGCCGCGCCGGGCGGAACGTTTTCCGCCCCGCCTCTTTTTCCGCCGTAAGCGAGATATGTTCCGGCGCGTGCAGCGCGCCGAACGCCTGTTTATAAAGTTCTCACGTTTTTCGCCTTGTTGATCGCCACGCGGAGCAGCCATGCGCGGATGTTCTGCTCGTCGGCAAACCGTGTGTCCGTCGTGTGGTAGCGGATAAACGTATCCTAAACGACGTCTTCCGCATCCGCAGCATTCGCGCAGATATTGAACGCCGCGGAAAAGACGCTGTCCTTGTACTTTTCCACGACCACGCTTGTCTCTGTTTTCATGCATGATTCCTCTTTCCGAAAGGCCCTTCGTCTATAAAACAATTCAGGAATGCCAAAGGTTACAAACAGATTATACAGCAAATGCCCCGAAGAATCATCTTCGGGGCATTTGGTTTACATAATTATATTTCAACCTTTGAGACCACCGGCCTGTAAGCCGGAGACAAAGTATTTCTGGCAAAGGATGAACACGATGAGCACCGGCACAAGGCTCGCCACGGACATGGCGAACACATAGCCCCACTGCGTGAACTGGTGCTGGCCGAAAAAGCCGGAGATGGCAATGGGAAGCGTGCGCTTGGCGTTATCGTTGATGACGGTCATGGCCCATGTAAATTCCTCCCACGCGGTGAGGAAGTTAAATATGCTCACCGACGCGATGGCAGGGCTTGCGAGCGGCAATATGATGCGGAAGAACACCGTGAACACGCTGCCGCCGTCGGCATACGCCGCCTCGTCAAACTCGCGCGGGATGCCCTCGATATAGCTTTTGATCATAAACGTGGAAAATGGGATGACCCACGCGACATAGAACGGGATAAGTCCCGCGAGGCTGTTCGTGACGCCGAAAAACGACGCGAGCTGAAACTGCGGGATGATGAGCGTTGTGCCGGGGATGATCATCATGCCGATAACAAGCGCGAATAAGAGCTTCTTTCCCGGAAATTCAAACCGCGCCAGACAGTACGCGAGCGCCGAGGCAATGATCGCCGCAAGGACGATCGTGATGACCGCCACGACGACGCTGTTGATGAAGTTGAGATAAAATTTCTCCTGCGCGAAAATGTACCGGTAGTTTTCCAGCGTGATCTCGCTGAGCTTCGGAAAAAAGTGCGGCGGAAACTCATAGAGCGCGCCGTTCGGCCGGAGCGATGTGGAGAGCATATAGATCATCGGCATGACCGACACAGCGCCGCCCAGAAGAAGGAGGATATACCGGAGCGCGAGACTCCAGCGGTTTTTTCTGCTTTTCATACCTTTTTCCCCCTCAGTCGTTCTGGCGCTTCATGGCACGGAACTGCAGGAACGCCAGGATCATCAGCGTGACGGCCACGATGAAGCTCAGCGCCGCAGCGTAGCCAAACTCGCCGGTGCTGAACGCTTTATAATACATCCACGTGAGCACGGTGTCCGTCTGGTGCATGGGCTTGCCGTCGGTGATCATCTTGATGGACGTGAATACGTTGAAGCCGCCGATCGTGAGCATGACGAGCGCGAAGAGGATCGTCGGACGGATACTCGGGAGCGTGATGTACCAGAACTTTTTCCAGCCGGTGCAGCCGTCCACGTCCGCCGCCTCGTAAAGCTCCGTGGGCACGGACTGGAGCGCCGCGAGGAACACCACAAGATTCCAGCCCACGCCTTTCCAGATACCGAGCAGCATAGCGACCGTCAGCCCGCCCCAGCGGGTATTCAGCCACGGGACATAGTCCTTCGTGAGATGCAGCACATTGCAGAGGAAGTAGTTGAGCATGCCCTCGGTGTTGAATATGTACCGGAATACGAGCGAAACAATGACCCATGAGGTGATGACCGGGATATAGTAAATGACCCGGAACGTCACCTGAAAGCGCGGGATGGAGTGGATGAGCACCGCCGCGAGAAGGCCGAGCGCCATCTGCCCCGGCACGGTGACGAGCGTGTAGATGAGCGTATTTTCAAAGGCGATGAAAAACGTCTCGTCGCTCAGTACCGCCTTATAGTTCTCAAACCCGGCGAAGCTCTTTTGAAATACCGACCCGAGATCCCAGTGCAGAAAGCTCATAGCAAAGAGCTCCACGATCGGATAGACCGTAAAGAGCGCGAAAACGATGATCCCCGGCACGAGCAGCGCCGCGAACTGGGCCTTATTTCTGCCGGAACGCAGCATCATGATCATCCCTCCCCTGTGGAAAATTCAAAGATATGCGACCACCCCGCCGCCTTTGGCGGCGGGGCAGGATGGTGTTGCAAGAAAAGACAGATTATGCTACTCTTAGGCAAGCAGGCCGTCGATCGTGACAGCCAGCGCGTCGAGCGTTTCCTTAACATCCGCGCCGTTGACGAGGATCTTCGTCATGGCGGTCGTGAGCTCGTTGTCGATCTCCGACCACGTGGCGACCGCGGGGCGGGCCTTCGCCGTGGTGATGGCCTCAAGGAACGGAGCGAAGGAAGCGTTCTTCACGGTCTCGCTCTCGAGCGCCGTCTTGTTCACGGGGATCTGGCCGCACTTGGCCATCTCTTCCTCGGCAAACGGGCTCGTCATAAACTGCATGAATTTCCACGCGGCGTCTTTGTGGGAGCCGTTGAACATTGCGATATCCTCGCCGCCGAGCACGGAGATCGATCCGGCTTCCCCGGCGGGCAGCTGGCAGTTGCCGTAGGCCATGTCGGGATAGGCGCCCGCAAGTTCCGCGGTCTTCCACGGGCCTTCGAGAAGGAAGATGTACCGGCCGGTGCCGAAGCCGTCGGTCATCGGGATATCACCGCTGTTGTAGCCGGAGAGCTCGCCGCTTTTCGCCATGTCCGCGAGCATCTGCACGGCGGCGATCGTCTTTTCGCTGTTGATGTAGCCGCTGGCCTTGGTATTGTCTTCGTTCGTGATCTCGCCGCCGTTCGACCAGATGTACGGCAGAACGTTCCATCCGGCGAGCGCTGGCTCATTGAGGCCCCAAACCGTCTGTCCGGCGCTGTTTTTCCCGGAGACCGCCGCGACAGCCTTCACAAATTCGTCCATCGTCGCGGGAACGGCGACACCGGCCTCTTCGAGAGCCTTTTCGTTATAGAAGAGGATCTTCGTGTTGGTGTTGAGCGCCATTGCGTAATAGTGTCCGGAGACGAAGCCGGTGCTCATGGCGCTCTCCAGCAGGTCGGCGGTGACGGAATCAAAATCGGCCATTTCCTCGTCCAGCGCGGTGAGGATGCCCATCTTCTGGAACTCGGGCACCCACGCGATGTCCAGACGTGCCACATCCGGCAGCGTGTTGGACTGCGCGCTGATGAGGATCTTATCATGGAGGTCCGCCCACTCGTGCGAGACGGCGTTGACCTTGATCCCGGGATTCTCTTCCTCAAACCTGGGGATGAGAACATTCATAAGAGTTTCGTTTTCTGCCGACTGGGCGCTGTAGTGATGCCAGAAGTTGATCGTAACGGGTTCGGTTTCTGCGCTTCCTACCGCCGGTTTTTCGGTGGTCTCCGCCGGCGGAACGGGGCTGGTGCTCGGCGCTTCGTTCGATCCGCACGCAGTGAATGCCGCTAACATCATTGCTGCGAGAAGGAGAAGCGCCAGCATTTTCATGGTAGACTTCTTCATTTTCGTCCCTTCGCTTTCTTCTGATATATTTCCGCGGAGCTCGGCGCAAGATCAACGGTGATCCCGCCGTTTTCCGAGGATACAGGTTTTCTGCCGCTGATGCGGGGCGTCCACGTCCCCTCGGCGGCGATCTTTGTTTTCACCGGCTCGCCTCCGGCGTTGAGGACGACAAGACTTTCGTCCTCGCCGCATGTCCGGCGAAAAGCGTATACGTTGGAGGTATCGTCGCAAAGGCACGTGCGGAAGTCCCCGCGGAGGAGGGACGGCGACTCCCGCCGTATGCCGATAAGGGTCCTGTAAAGGGCGAGAAGCTCTTTATCCTGCTTCCCTTCGTCCCACTCCATGGCGAGACGGCAGTCCGGGTCGTTGCCGCCCGAAAGCCCCACCTCGTCGCCATAGAACACCGCCGGGCAGCCGGGGAACGTCATTTGCAGCGCAGCGGCGAGCGCATGCCGCCGCTTGTCGCGGCAGAGCCAGCGGAAGCGCTCCGTATCGTGGCTGTCGAGCGGGTTATAGAGCCGCAGCACCGTTTCCCACGGATAGAGCGAGAGCATCCGGTTGAGCCGGTGGTCGAGCTCCGTGGCCGATATCCGATCCTTTGCGAGCCAGTCCGCGGCGGCGTCCCGGAAAAGGTAGTTCATCGCGCTGTCGAGCCGGTCGGGGGCGAGCAGCCGGTGCGCGTCCGCCCACGTTTCGCCGAGCAGGAGCGCTTCCGGGTTTTCCTTTTTGATCGCGTCGGAGAAGTGCTCCCAGAACTGCGTGGGCGCTTCGTCCGCCACATCCAGCCGCCAGCCGTCAATGTGGAAATTGCGTATCCAGTACTTGCCGACCGTGATGAAATAGTCCCTCGCTCCGGCGTCCGCCAGATTGATCTTCGGCATCCATTTGTAGTGGCCGACGCAGTCGTAATTTTCCAATGTCTCGTTCACCGGGAAGCTCTGCGGGAAAAACCAGGAGGCATAGCCGGAGCTTTCGCCGTTTCGCACCACGTCCTGAAAGGGCGGCCAGAAATATCCGCAGTGGTTGAATACGCCGTCGAGCAGCACCCGCAGCCCGAGCTTGTGCGCGGTGCGGACAAGCTCCGCGAGATCGTCCTTCGTGCCGAAGGCGGGGTCGATGTCGAAATAGTCCACGGTGTCATACTTGTGGTTGGACGGCGCTTTGAATATGGGCGTGAGATACAGGCACGTTGCGCCGAGATCGCGGATGTACCCGAGCTTTTCGATGATACCGCGAAGATCTCCGCCCTGGAAATTTTCCCGCGTCGGCGGCGCGCCCCACGGTTCCGCGCCGGGCGGGTCGTTTGACGCATCGCCGTTCCGGAAGCGCTCGGGGAAAATCTGGTAATACACCTGCTCCGACGCCCAGTCCGGCGCGCGGTACGCATCCGTCGGGTTCGGCCAGAGAAATTCAAAGAAGTTTTCCCCGTCGTCCGGCGCCGAAAAGCCGTTCTTGCCGAGCCGGACGGTCTCGCCGCCGCTCTCAAAGAGCAGGGCGTAGCGCGTATAGGCGGAGATGCCGTCCGTTTGTATGACCGCCCGGTAATGGTCGAGGTAGGCGTCCCGCAGCTCCCGCTTCACCGGTATGCGGCGACTCGATCTCTCCGTCTCATACCGCGGCCACCAAACGAGCGTGACGGTATCGATGTCGTCCCGCGCGGTGCTCACCGAGACGGCCAGTTCATTTCTGCCGCGGGGGTATATGTGGTCTTCCGTATTTCGGAATTGGATCGCCGCGAGATTCAACGGCAGCGCCTCCCCTCTTTATTTTTTCATGGTGGAGCCGCGTTCGATCACCTTTGTCGTGATCTGCGACCGGCTCGCGCCGAAATCGGGCTTTTCCATCTGCCGGAACAGCGTTTCGGCGGCGATCCGCCCGAGTTCAAACGTATCGACGTCCACCGCAGAGATCGGAAGCTCCGCCATTTCCGTGACCTCGGTATTGTCAAAGCACAATATGCCAAGCCCTTCGGGAACATGGATGCCGAGCTCTCTCGCGCCGCGCAGCGCGGCGAGCGCCATTTTATCGTCGCAGCAGATCACGGCATCGGGCGCGGCGGCGCTCGTAAAGAGCGTTTTGAGGTAGAGCTTCGTTTCGTCAAATGCCGCGGCGGGGCTGACCCGGTAGACCGGGTCGGGCGTCAGTCCGGCGCGGGTAAGTTCCGCGCGGTAGCCGTCGAGACGGTCGCGCGTGAAAAGCTCCTTATCCCCGCGGGTGAGAAAGCCGATGCGCCGGTAGCCCTTGCCGAGAAGATACCGCACGGAGGCTGCGCCCGCCTGCTCGTTGGAGATATCCACCCAACTGATCTTACTGCCTGCGTGCTTCACGCGGCCAAGGACAACGAACGGAAAGGACGTCTCCTCCACGAGCTTCACGATCGAGTTCTGGAGCAGCGACACGGGAAGCACGAGACCGTCGATCTTCTTGCTCAATATCAGCTTTTCGAGCGAGCCCATACCGCCGCGCTCGTCGTTCGCGCTCGTGATGATGAAGTTGTAGCCCTTTCGGTGTGCCGCCGTTTCAATGCCGAAAACGGTGTTGTTGAAAAAGCGGTTGGCATAGGAGCGCGTGTCGGAAACGTTGATGGCGATGGCGATCGCGCGGGCGCTGCCGCTCGCAAAGCTGCGGGCAATATCGTTGGGAACGTATTTCAGTTCTTCCATCGCGCGGTAGATGCGCGCGCTTGTCTCCTCGGAGATCGGCGCGGATTTGTTGATGACGCGCGACACCGTAGACGCCGACACGCCGGCCAGCTTCGCCACATCCCGTATGGTAGCGGACACGGTTCGCCCTCCTTCCCGCAATTATGCAACCGTTTGCACATTTGGCCGCAAAGAGCCTTTCTTTCGTCGGACACCGGTAGGATTTCTCCGGAAATTCAAGGAAAATCGGTCATGCAACCGTGTGCATTCTCATGCTATCACAGGGGCAAAAGAGCGTCAACGCCGTTGCATGAATGTTGCACGCGGCCCGAAAGGTTCGGCAGTTCCGCTAATTTTTCCGCCGTATTTTGTGGCAATCCGCCATTGCCCGGATACGCAGATCGCCCCGCCTGTCTTGCAGACAAGCGGGGCAATCTGGTATACCAGCCGGGGCCTCTTCAACAGTCCCAGCGGTGCTTATTCATATCGACGCAGCCGTTTTCCCGAAACGTTACGCCCTCGCGTTCGAGCCGTTCGCGCTGCTCGGGAAAATGCGGCGCGAGCCGCCCTGCGTGGTTTACGACGCGGTGGCAGGGGTAGTCGCCGTAAAGCTCCGCGCGGCTCAAAACCTTTCCGACGAGACGGGAATTTTTCTCCCGCCCGATGAGCCGCGCGATCTGTCCGTAGGACGCGACGCGCCCTTCGGGGATCTCCTCCACGGCGGAGAGAATTTCATATACGATTCCTTCGTCCATCATCCGTGTTCCCCCTGCCGCGCGTTTGTCAGTCGTTCCAGATCTCCTTGGCCATGCGGAACACGGCCCACGCCTTCGGCCAGCCGCAGTAAAAGGCCGCGTGTGTGACGATCTCGGCGATCTCCTCTTTGGTGATGCCGTTTTTCTTCGCGCTCATCAGATGGTAGCGGAAGCTCTCGTCCGTAAGCCCCTGCGCCATGAGCGCCACGACCGTCACGAGCGAACGGTCGCGCAGGGAAAGCTGCTCTTCCCGGCTCCATACCTCGCCGAAGAGCACATCGTCGTTCAGTTCCGCAAATTTGGGGGCGAACTCGCCGAGCGAATCGCGGCCCGCCGTCTGTTTTACTGCCATGATACAGCCTCCTTAGAGCTTTTCGTATTCTTCATCAGACACCGGCTCGCACCATTCGTTGCGGCAGCCCTCGCCGGGGACTTCCACGGCGATGTGCGAAAACCAGCTGTTCTTTTTTGCGCCGTGCCAGTGCTTCACGTTTGCCGGGATCATCACGACGCTGCCCTCGTGCAGACTGACCGCGTCTTTTCCCTCTTCCTGATACCAGCCCTCGCCGGCGGTGCACAGAAGGAGCTGTCCGCCGCCCTTGACGGCGTGATGGATGTGCCAGTTGTTGCGGCAGCCGGGCTCAAACGTCACATTCGCGGCAAAAAGGCCGCTCTTCGGGTCAGTCAGCGGATTCAGAAACGAATCGCCGATGAAATACTGCGCGTAGCCGGTGTTCGGCACGCCCGTGCCGAACATATTTTTCTTTTCAAACGCTTCTCTGTTTTCGTACACCATGATCCGTATCCCCTATTCTTTTTTGTATTGCTTGACATAGGATCTGCCACAGCGATATAGCGATATGATATTTTATATACGCAGTCTATATTACGAAGTCCGATCCATGTCAAGAGAGATTTTGTAAAACTTTAAGCAAGGAGAAGGGCTATGAAAGTTACGATCCTCACCGGCAGCGCACACAAAAGCGGCACGACCGCCGCGCTCGCCGCAAAGTTCCAGCAGGACGTGCTTGACGCCGGGCGAGCTTACGCAGGCCGATCTTGACCACGCACATGCGTTGGGCCAAAACCTTTTATGGCAAAAACATAGGACAGACCGGATACTTTTCCGATCTGTCCTTTTTCGACATTAAAGGGCTTTTTTCGGGCAGTTTTTTACACACTCCAGGCAGAGAATGCACTCCGTGCCGTTTTTGCGCTTTCTCGAGTTATCCGTCATGTCCACTTCCATGGGGCAGACCTTTTTGCACTTGCCACAAGAGACGCATTTTTTCTTGTCGCATGTGACGCGCAGGGCGGAAAAATAGCTCATGGGCTTGAGAAATACCGTGATCGGGCAGACATATTTACAGAATGCGCGGTTATCCTTCAGCGCAAACGCGAGAGCGATCCCAACGACATAGTAGACGGCATTGCCGATGATAAATGCCCAAAACATGATGCGCTCGATGCTACTCACATGTGCAAGGAACAGCGCAGTGACAAACACGAGCGAAGCTGCAAAGGTGATATACCGGAGCCAGTCGAACGGCTTTCTCGGCTGCTGCGGCACTCTGTACGGGAGAAAATCCAAAACCATCGCCGTCCAGCAGGCGTAGCCGCACCAGCCGCGCCCAAAGAGCAGCGGTCCGAAGATCTTCGCAACGGCGTAGTGGATGGTCGCGGCCTCGAACACGCCGGTGAAAAGGTAATACCAGAAGCCCTCGATCTGCATATTCTCCCGGCAGATGAGGCCAAGATACACCAGCATATAGAGCCCCACCAGAACCTGCACGACACGCCGGGCATGGCGGTAGTTTCGGATAAAGAGGAGCAGCCCCAGCGCGATGGAAAGGCCGATATGGCTGAAATTGAAAAGATAGAAAGGATTGTCCTTTGTCAGCCATAGTGTGACCGCAACGGTCTCAAACGCCGCAAGCAAAAGAATCGGCCAGAGATATTTGCATTTCTTCATTTATTGCCCGTCCCCTTCTCCTTTTACGAGCGCATTGTACCATACAGCGAAGGGAAAGAGCAGACGGTTTTCTGTAAAATCGATATATAACCACTCAGCCCTAATACCATTTTGACGATGCCGAGGGCGTTTTGCCGTTTATTCCGTTTTTAACCACCGCGATTCCGGCATGATGAGTGAAACAGAGATCACAAATACGATCCAGTCGGCAAACGGGGTTGCCCATGCGATGCCGGAAACACCGACGGCATGGTTCAGAATCAGCATGAACGCCACCCCTGCAAGACCTGCATGAGCGGTTCGGCAATCATCGCCGCGGCGGGTATTGTTTTCCTCTCTCGACGGATGGGAATAAATCTGCTATACTTATGAAGAAGCGTGTTCTGGAGGAAAGAAAAATGAAGAGAATACTTTTCATCTGCCACGGCAACATCTGCCGCAGCCCGATGGCGGAATATGTGATGAAGGATCTTGTATCAAAGGTCGGTATATCGGACGAATTTTTCATCTCCTCCGCCGCGACGAGCCGCGAGGAGCTGGGAAACGGCGTCTATCCCCCGGCGCGGCAAAAGCTCGCCGAGCACGGTATTTCCTGCGCCGGTCACACCGCGCGGCAGATCACGTCAAAAGATTATGTCAACTTCGATCTCCTCATCGGAATGGATGAAGAGAACATCCGGAACATGCGGCGCGTGTTCTCCGGCGATCCGGAGGGAAAAGTCTCTCTCCTGCTCGACCACGCCGGGCGCGGTGGAAATGTCGCCGACCCGTGGTACACGGGCGATTTTGAGGCGACCTGGCGCGACGTGAACGACGGCTGCCGCGCGCTGCTCCGCGAGTTGAGCTAAATATTATGTATACCTGATTATGTTTATGCAATTATGGTAACTAACCGTGAGCCTTTCTGCGCAACAAGAGGCAAAAAGGTGCATTTTCGGTTCTTTCCATTCCCGGACAATGCGCGTATACTGGTACTTGTCATAAAACACGGGAGGGGATCGCCATGCAATACGGGCATTTTGACAACAAGCAGCGCGAATACGTCATCGACCGGGTAGATCTGCCGGTATCCTGGACAAATTATATCGGGCAAACCGATCTTTACGGTGTTTTCAACCACACCGCCGGAGGATATCTCGTGTGCGGTTCTTCGGAGTATCACCGCGTGACCCGCTTCCGTCCCAACGGCGTGCCGATGGACGGACCGGGGCATTACATCTATCTGCGCGACAACGACACCGGCGAATACTGGACCATATCCTGGCAGCCGGTCGGACGCGATAAGGCGGCCTACTCCTGCCGTCACGGGCTGGGGTATGTCCGGTATCTGAGCGATTATAACGGCATCCACGCGCAGCAGACGCTCTTCGTGGCGATGGATGATCCCGTGGAGCTGTGGGACGTGGCGCTGCGCAACGACAGCGAACGTGAGCGCCATCTTTCGGTGTTTTCCTATGCCGAATTCAGCTTCCACCATGTGGCGATGGACAACCAGAATTTCCAGAT
>DHKA01000016.1:0-407 GCA_002404605.1 Clostridiales bacterium UBA4706
CTCCTTTCGAATGTTTGTGTGGTAACTTCATTCTACCAGGGCCTGCAAGCTATGTCTTCTTTTATGCTTTTTCCTTTTTGCGCAACTTATCTTACCTTATCCGTGAACCAGGTGTTCAAGCAACTCGGCGATAACTGAAAACGGCGTGTCCAAATTGGACACGCCAAGCAAAAGAAACGCCGCGCAAGCCCGAACGGCTGCGATCCTCGCAGCCTTCTGATGTAGGACTTGCCCGGCGTTTTTCAATAAAGAATTAAGAGCGTTAGGGGGTGTTTTGGGGGTGTCAAGCACGTTGAGCACAGTTTCCAAGAAAAGTAGCAAAAAGCCCGTAACCCTTGAGATTACAGGCTTTTTTGGAGCTGGCAATGTGACTCGAACACACGACCTGCTGATTACGAATCAGCTGC
>DHKA01000016.1:440-1412 GCA_002404605.1 Clostridiales bacterium UBA4706
TCTACCGACTGAGCTATGCCAGCGCAATTTTTCTTGATTTTTGAAGGGTTTTTGGTTGTTCGGCACGGTGATTTTTTTGAAGCCGGGGAGTTGATTTGCCCTTCCAACGCCTAAAGTAATTTACCACGGAAATGTTCAAGTGTCAAGAAGTTTGTGGTTAGAATTTTTTATAGTGCGTTTTGCCTCCATTTGGGTATTTTCTGGAAGCAGAGAATACTTCCAGCGATTACTCTTACTGAACTCAAATTTCCTCTCGATTTTAGCACTCGAATTTAGCCTATGTTTTGGTTATTTTCTATTCTTTTGCGCCAACTGATACATCTTCTGATGGTGATGATGAGGAATGAGCCAGACAGAAGAATATTGGATTGAACGAATGCGCCGGGCGCAAGAAAAACAAGCCACGCAATCTATAACCGAGCTTCAAAAAGAGTTGAATACTAATGTATTCTTTTTTCTTGCACCAGTTTACGAACGTCCGCATATCTCTTAGATAATGGTTGATAGACTGCGGGCGGATACCATCATTCTTGAGCGCGGCCATCCATTCAAAGATGGTGTCCTCTGTCAGTTCAGAACAAAGAAAAGTATCTCCATCAATCTCGCCCTCAAAAGACTGTAGAAAGCGCTGATAAGACTTCTGATAGCTTTCTACTGTTGCCGCCGAGCGCTGAAGTGCTTCTTTCTCAATAATAAACTTATTGAAAGCATCCTCCAAGCAAACACCGACAGGATTAGACGCTCTCCGAATTTTTTTAGGAACACCCATTTTTATACCCCCCAAAGTTCAGTTTTTGGAGTTGAAGAGCAAATCAACTTGCCCGAAAACGGCTCAAAGATTTTGCCCTAACCTAACAAAATCACCGTGCCCGATTATTTAGTAAAAAAGTCGCAAAACCATTGAAAATCAATGACTTTACGACTTGACAAGCATCCAAAAGGGCTTCCTTGATTACGAATCAGCTGCTCTAC
>DHKA01000016.1:1436-6943 GCA_002404605.1 Clostridiales bacterium UBA4706
TCTACCGACTGAGCTATGCCAGCAGTTTCTGCCGATTTCTTGACAATTCTTTTATTTTATCACGTCGCGCCGCCGTTGTCAACAGAAATTGCCGGTATTTTGCGCCCCAACTGCGGCTTTTTCGCTTACTCGGCAGCCTTGACGCTCACCATGGCGTCAAAATCGAGCCCGAGCTCGCCGCCGACGGTGCGGAGCTCCGCGAGCGTGGAGTCGTTAACGGGGATACCGTTCGCCATCTTTTCGCGGCGGGAATCGACCTCCATTTCGCCGGAGGTGTAAATGCGGGTGCGGCCCTCGGCCTTGGCGCTGTCGCGCAGCTCCTGCAGAAGCGTCGAAAGGCTCTCGCGCATCGCGGCCTTGTCGCCGAACATGCCGTAGTCGAGCGCGAAGAAGCTCTGCGACGTGTCGCCGAGACCGTTCTTGCTCACATGGTTGGACGTCGCGCCGCCCGCGATGATCGACGAGAGGATTTCCACGATCAGCGCGAGACCGTAGCCCTTGTGCGAGCCGGTCGCGGGGCTGGAGCCGCCGAGCGGGAGAATGCCGCCGCCCGCCTTGGAGTTGATGTTGTCGATGACGCGCTTGGCGTCAGAGGTGTCCTTGCCGTTTTCATCGACGGCCCAGCCGAGCAGCATGGGCTTGCCCTGCTTGGCATAGACCTCCAGCTTGCCGCGCGGCACGACCGTGGTCGCCACGTCGTACAGCATGGGGATAGGATCGGCGGGCATTGCGAAGGCGATGGGGTTTGTGCCGAGCATGACCTCGCGGCCGAATGTCGGCACGCAGATGGCCTGCGTGTTTGTAAAGCACATGCCGAGCATGTCCTCGCGCTCGGCCATCATAGCGTAATATCCGCCGACGCCGAAGTGGTTGGAGTTGCGCANNTCCTTGTCCAGCGCCCAGCCCTCAGGAATGGACTTGCCCAGCTTCTGCGCCAGGATCAGCTTGCCCAGCGCCACGGTGCTCGTGGCGATATCCGTCACCAGCGGGCGGGTCTTGGTGGGACAGGAGAGAGACAGCGGGTTGGTGCCCAGATACGGCTCCGCCGCGCCGAAGGGGGCCACATTGCCCTTGAGATTGGCGCAGCAAAGGCCCATCATTCCGGCCTCAGCCGCCATCTTGGTGTAGAAGGCCGCGGTGCCGAAGTGGTTGGAGTTGCGCACGACCGCCGCGCCGAAGCCGTACTGCTTCGCCTTGGCAATGGCGCGCTCCATCGCGTCCACGGCGGCGATCTGCCCCATGGCGCTGTGCGCGTCGAGCACGACGGAGAGCGGCGTTTCATGCACGACCTCCGGCACGGCGTCCGGGCGGATCACGCCGCTCTTCACGCCGCGGTGGTAGCGGATCAGGCGCTGCACGCCGTGGGATTCCAGCCCCTGCAGGTCGGCGGTGAGCAGAATGTCGGCAATGTCACGGCTCTGCTTTTCGTTGAATCCGTATTTGCCCATAACGGCCTCGCAGTAAGCGCGAAGCTCCTTTTCCGGCAGGCGGTAGTATGCCATAGGTTTCTTTCCTTTCCTTATTGAGCTTTCTAACAAGGCTTTTACCCAATTATACCATACCAGCACGAAGGAGGAAAGGTTTTTTGCACTTTTTCCGACCTACCTGGGTGGAGTATAGGCTACCCCTGCGTATAAAGAAATATGTGATCGTAAAACGGCTGCTTGTGAATTGTCGAAAGAATTGTCACCGCTTCAGTTACCGATGCGGTTTCAGAATTTCTTCCCATTTGTCGTCAAACGGCTTCAGCGGAAAGTCGCTTCTCAAATCCCCGCCAAAGCGACTCCATGACTGATCTATACGGCTTTCACCCAACTCCATTGGGTGACCTTCGGCGTCTGTAGCCGCCCAGATCAGGCGGTCTGACTCGACCCATGTGGTGTAGCGCATCAAGTCGATGATATCGGAGGCGTTGTCATCATCAAACCAAATGAGACAACCGTTTTCCAGCAATTTCAGCGTGCTGCCGGACACCCAGTCTGCTTCATAATCCCGATGGATATTAACGTGAAAATTATGGACGCCGACAAACCGCAGCAGCACGCCCTCTGTTCTCGTGTCGAATTGAAGGAGAATTTCCACCATATCTTTTTCCGGAATAAACGAGATGCTTTCCGGACGGAAATCGTGGAAGCACCAGTTACAGTCCAGAAAGTCTTTCATACCCTGTTCGTCCTTTTCTACTTCATACCAAATCGCCATTTTCATCCCTCCGGCACAAGTATATCATACCGGCTGCGGAATATCCACTTCCGCCAAGTGCGAAAAAACCATTGGAAAATCCCCGGTTTGGACGTATAATTATGGCAGAACTTTGCGCGGGAGGGACGGACGAGGGATAAATACGAGGCGCTGAAGCACTACTTTGGCCACAGTCGCTTCCGGCAGAGGCAGGAGGAACTCATTGACGCCGTTTTGTCCGGACGGGACACACTTGGCATCATGCCGGCCGGCGGCGGGAAGTCGATGTGCTACCAGATCCCTGCGCTGCTCCTGCCCGGTATTACGCTGGTGATCTCGCCGCTGATCTCCCTAATGAAGGATCAGGTAGCGTCGCTCAAAAACACCGGGATCAGTGCCGCTTATATCAACAGCTCACTCACTGCCGAGCAGCTCCGTCTCGTGTACCGCCGCGCGCGGGAGGGGGCGTACCAACTGCTGTATGTCGCGCCGGAGCGTCTGGAAACAGGGGGTTCGCCTCGCTTGTGCAGGCGGTGACGGTCTCGCTCGTGGCCGTGGACGAAGCGCACTGCATCTCCCAGTGGGGGCAGGATTTCCGCCCAAGCTACCGGAGCATACCGGACTTCGTCGCCTCGCTGCCGCAGCGCCCGCCAGTGACGGCGCTCACTGCGACCGCCACGGCGGAAGTGCAGCAGGACATTGTCCGGCTGCTTGAACTGCGTGATCCTGTCCGCTGCGTCACGGGATTTGACCGCCCAAACCTCTTCTTTGACGTGCAGCGCCCGAAAAACAAAATGTCCGCGCTGCTCGACCTTTTGCGGACGCGGCGGGACAAAACCGGCATCGTATACTGCACCACGCGTTCGGGCAACCGCACGCCGAGGCGTGCGGTAACTGCGGCAACTGCCGGAGAACATATCAGATGGAAGACATTACGATACCGGCGCAGATGATCCTCTCATGCGTCGTGCGCGTGCGCGAAACGCTCGGGTACTACGTTGGCAAAACGCTGATCGTTCAGACGCTGCGCGGCAGCCGCGACCAGCGCCTTTTGCAGCTCGGGCTGGACGCTCTCTCAACCTATGGCCTGATGCAGAAGCTCTCTGCGGAAAGAGCGCTCGCCATGCTGGATCGGCTGGAGGAAGAGGGATATCTGCGCACGAACGCGCGGCATTTCACGCTTGAGCCGACCGCAGCCGCCAACGCGGTGCTGTTCGGCGGCGAGAAGGTCACTATGCCGGTACACATCGAGTCCGCAGTGCAGAGCGGGGCGAAAAAACACCGGCGGAAGAGCGCGGCGGCGTCCGCCCCGACGACCGGCACGGACGATCTCTTTGCGGCGCTTAAGGCAGAGCGCACGCGCCTCGCGGCGGCGGAGGGCGTACCGGCGTATGTCGTATTCTCTAACGCAACGATTGCGGACATGGCGGCGAAGGCCACGCGCACGATGGAGGATTTTCTGGAGGTCTCCGGCGTCGGCGAGATAAAAGCCGCGCGCTACGGCAAAGCGTTCCTGAAAGCCATCGCCGCGTATGAAGAAACAGAAGACTGAAAAAAAGGAAAGCCCTCCGGCATCCGATTCGGATGCCGGAGGGCTTGTGCGTTTTATACGGGAATGCGGGGAGATCTTAGTACATTCCGCCCATGTCCGGCGCGGCGGGAGCCGGCGCGGGGGGCTCGGGGATGTTGACGACCATCGCCTCGGTGGTGAGGACGGTGGAGGCGACGGAAGCGGCGTTCTCCAGCGCGCTGCGGCAGACCTTGGTCGGATCGACGATACCGGCGGCGATCATATCGCAGTACTCTTCCTTCGCGGCGTCGAAGCCGTAGCCGGGGATCTCGGAGCCGCGGACCTGATTGAGGATCACGGCGCCCTCGAGACCGGCGTTCGCGGCGATCTGCATCAGCGGGGCCTGCAGAGCTTTCGCGATGATCGCGGCGCCCGTCTTCTCGTCGCCCTCGAGCTCGGTGACGACCTTCTCGGCAGCGATGCCGGCCTGCACGTAAGCCGTGCCGCCGCCGGCGACGATGCCTTCCTCCACGGCGGCCTTGGTTGCGTTGAGAGCGTCCTCGACGCGGAGCTTCTTCTCCTTCATCTCGGCCTCGGTAGCCGCGCCGACCTTGATGACGGCGACACCGCCGCTCAGACGGGCCAGACGCTCCATGAGCTTCTCGCGGTCGTAGTCGGAGGTGGAAACTTCGTACTGGTTCTTGATCTGCGCCACGCGGTCGGCAATGGCTTTCTTCGTGCCGGCGCCGCCGACGATGATGGTGTTCTCCTTGGAGACCTTGACCTGGCGCGCACGACCGAGCATATCGAACGTGGCATCCTTGAGCTCCATGCCGTAGTCGCCGGAGACGACCTGACCGCCGGTCAGAACGGCGATATCCTGCATGGTCTCCTTGCGGCGGTCGCCGAAGGCCGGGGCCTTGACGCACACGCAGGTGAAGGTGCCGCGCAGCTTGTTGAGAAGAATGGTGGCGAGAGCCTCGCCTTCGACCTCGTCGGCGATGATGACGAGCTTCTTGCCGGCCTTCACGATCTGCTCGAGCAGGGGCAGGATCTCCTGGATGTTGGAGATCTTCTTATCGGTGATGAGAATGTAGGCGTCGTCGATGACGGCTTCCATCTTCTCGGTATCGGTGACCATGTAGGGGGAGACATAGCCGCGGTCGAACTGCATACCTTCGACGACCTCGGAGTAGGTCTGCGCGGTCTTGGATTCTTCCACGGTGATGACGCCGTTCTGACCGACCTTCTCCATGGCCTCGGCGATCAGGGTGCCGATCTGCTCGTCACCGGAGGAAATGGTGCCGACGCGGGCGATGTCCTTCGTGCCGCTCACGGGCTGGGATGCGGTCTTGATCTCGCTGACAGCGGCCTCGGTCGCCTTGACGATGCCGCGGCGGAGGACCATCGGGTTCGCGCCGGCGGCAAGGTTCTTCAGACCCTCGCGGATGATGGCCTGGGCGAGAACGGTAGCGCTCGTGGTGCCGTCGCCGGCGACGTCGTTCGTCTTGGTGGCGACTTCGCGGATGAGCTGCGCGCCCATGTTCTCGGCGGGATCGGCCAGCTCGATTTCCTTGGCGATGGTCACGCCGTCGTTCGTGATGAGCGGGGTGCCGAATTTCTTATCGAGAACAACGTTGCGACCCTTGGGTCCGAGCGTGATCTTCACGGTGTCGGCGAGCTTGTCAACGCCGGTCTGCAGAGCCTTGCGGGCTTCCGCGCCATAAACCAGATTCTTAGCCATAATATATTCGTCCTCCTGAAATTACTCTACGATCGCCAGAATGTCGCTCTGACGGACGATGGTGTATTCCTC
>DHKA01000016.1:7131-7342 GCA_002404605.1 Clostridiales bacterium UBA4706
GTGAGGATGATGCCGCCCTTGGTCTTTTCCTCGGCTTCCGTCCGCTTGAGGACAACGCGATCCGCCAACGGTTTGAGATTCATGGTTTCTGCCTCCTATGATCATTTTTAATTTTTATTTTGTGGGTTAGCACTCAATGACTCAGAGTGCTAACCTGTGACTATAAAATAGCACACGCCCTCCGCAAATGCAAGAGGGAATGTGCTGTTTT
>DHKA01000016.1:7438-7604 GCA_002404605.1 Clostridiales bacterium UBA4706
CTCCGCCGCTTGCCGGCGCGCTTGCCGTAGACATTCTCAAAGTTTTCGAGCGAGGAGATCACGTAGACCTTCCAGTTTTCGCTCTCGCGCATCGTTTTGCCGAACGCGCGCATGAGCTCCACCGCGGCCTCCTTTTCGAGCAGGCGCTCGCCGTAGGGCGGGTTGG
>DHKA01000016.1:7621-28306 GCA_002404605.1 Clostridiales bacterium UBA4706
GGTTGGTGCAGAGTGTGCCGTTCTCCGTTTTGCGGGAGAAGTCTCGCGCATCGGCGACGGCGAAGTCGATATATTTCTCGACCCCGGCGCGGCGGGCGTTCTCGCGCGCGAGCGCAACGGCGCGCGGGTCGATGTCGGAGGCGAAGATATGATACTCGCCGCTGTACTCGCGGCTGCGCGCGAGATTCCGCTCCGTCTGCCATATGCCGCGCGGCAGGCAGCGCCATGTCTCGGCGGTAAACTCACGGTTCAGACCCGGCGCGCGGTTGAGCGCCGCGAGCGCGGCTTCAATGGCGATCGTGCCGCTGCCGCAGAAGGGATCGCAGAAGTCGCCGCGACCGCGGTAGCGCGCAATGTCCACGATGGCGGCGGCGAGCGTTTCGCGCAGCGGAGCCGCGACCTGCGCCGGACGGTAGCCTCGCTTATGAAGTCCGGTGCCGCTCGTATCGATGTAGAGCGCGGCTTCGTCCTTCATAATGGCGAACTGGATGGGGAAGCTCTCGCCCTCTTCGGAAAACCACGAGAGGCCGTACACGCTCTTGAGCCGTTCGACGACGGCCTTTTTCACGATTTTCTGGCAGTCCGGCACGGAATGGAGCACGCTCTCGAGCGCCCAGCCCTTGACGGGAAACGCGCCGTCCGCAGGGATGAAATCCTCCCAGGGGAGCGCGCGCACACCCTCGAAGAGCTCATCAAAGCTGCGCGCCGGGAACCGGCCGAGAACGATCAGAATGCGCTCGGCAAAGCGCGAGCGGATGTTCGCGCGCGCCACGGCGCTCTCGTCGCCGGTGAAGTATACGCGCCCATTTTCCGGCGCGACATTTTCCATATCCATATGGCGCAGCTCGTTGCCGAGCGGGCCTTCCAGCCCGAACAGACACGGCGCGCAGAGAGTGAGCTTCATGTTTTTTCCTCCGGTCATTCTTATCGGGAAGATAGTACCCTGTTTTGCGCCAAATTGCAAGCAATAAAGATGCCCCGCCGTTTCCGGCGGGGCAAAAAGAGAGAATGAGAGAGGATATTTATAAATGTATGTGTCACTTGCCTGAGGCGGCTTCGATCTCGGATTTGACCTGCTCGGAGGTCATCACGCGGCCGAACATTTCCGCCCAGAGATCGAACATGGCACTGTTCCAGTCGTCCGCCGTGCGGCCGCAGTGGTCGTAGGCGCTGATGCAGTCGGCCACGGCGACAACGTTGTAGTCTCTGTGGTACGCCTCGCGGATGGTGCTGTCCACGCACCAGTTCGTCACGGTGCCGCAGATGATAAGAGTGCGGATGCGCTTTTTCTTCAGCCATGTTTCGAGCTCCGTATGGGAGAGGCAGGAGTAGGTGTACTTCAGAAATACGGTGTCGCCCTCGACGGGCGCGAGCGCCGGGTCGATCCGGCACTCGGGGGAGCCGGGCTTGAATTTGCATTCGCCATCCTCGGTGAGAAGACCGCGCTGCCGGTTGCGGAACCAGTAATGATCGTTGTGAAAATCCACATCCTGCGCGAAGATGGACAGAAATACGGGGATGCCCTTTTCGTTGCAGAATTTTTTGAGACCGGCGACGGCAGAGAGCTGCTCTCCGGACTGGGGGGTATAGAGCGGGCCGTCGGGCTGCGTGAAGCCGGTCTGCATATCAATGATCAGCAGGGCGGTCTCCTCCGGACGGATCGTAAAGGGAGCGTCCCACTCCCAATATCTTGCCATGATATGTTTCCTCCGTTGTATGTCGGTTTACTTAATATAAGATAAGGTACGTGAGACCGTGCGGTCACTCCTGCTGCAGCAGGTTTTCCAGGATCGTTTCGCACGGATAAAAGTCAAAGTTGTAGTTGATCGCAAGCAGCTTCATGCCCTGCCGGTGCTCCGCTTCGGTGGTTGAGTTCACACCGTCGTCCGCGACGGCGACGCGGTAGCCGCGGTAAAACGCCTCGATCGCGGTCTGCGCCACGCACACGTCCGAGCGCCAGCCCGTCATAACGAGGGTGTTGATCTGCATCTGGCGGAGCGTTTTGTCGAGCGTTGTGTTGACGAAGGCGTTGAAGCGGTTTTTGTAGATCACGCTGTCGCCCGGCGCGGGCTTTACTTCATCGATGATCTGCGCGCCGTAGGAACCGGCCATCATGTGGTTGTTCCAGAGCTGCAGCTCCGGATCGTCCTTGTAATGCCGGTCACAGACGTAAATGACCGGAACGCCCATCCGCCGGGCCTTGGCAAAGAGCTTTTTGAGCTGCGGGAGAATGAGATGGATGCGCCCGCAGGCGAGCGCGCCGCCTTCGAGAACATCATTTTGCAGGTCGATCGTGACGATCGCCGGACGGCAGACGTCCGGTCCTGGGAAAAGGCGTGCCGCGGCGTCGATATCCTCCGGCAGGAGAGACTGTAAAAGCATCTGCGCACGCTTATATTCCTCCAAAACGCGGTCTACTTCCGCCTGCTGGCGGATCATCGCCGTCTCCACGTCCTCCTTGGGAGCATCCAGAAGCGCTGCGATCTCCGTGAGCGGGAATTTCATTTCGCGGAAATAGCGGATCTGCTGTAGGCGTGCGATGTCCGATTCCGAATACATCCGGTAACCGGCTTCCGTGCGCTCCGGCTCCGGCATAAGACCGCAGCGTTCATAGTGCCGGATGGCTTTTACGCTCAGCCCCGTGAGGGAAGCCGCTTTTTTGATCGTGATCATGCAGCGCCGCTCCTTTCCGCCGCGGTGATGTTCAAACGGGAGCATCCCGAAGAATGCTCCCGCGGGAGGCACGGCCCACCGAGGGGCCAATGGATTTACTGTTTCTTGCCGACCTTATTGAAGATGATCTTCACGACAAACGCCACGATGACGCAGTTGACGGAGGGCAGGAAGAAGTTGATATAGGTGCTGGCAAAGCCGAGGATCCAGGCTACGAAGCCGCCGACATCTGCCTGCGGCAGAGAATCGAGATCCGTATAGCCCTTGTTATACTTTGTCAGATAGTCCGCGAGAACGATGCCTACGATGGGAGGCACGGTGGCGGCGAGGAAGTTGATGTAGCTGCCGAACAGGTTGTAGAACCCGACGCAGCCGAGAATGGTGCCGAGCAGACCGAACACAAGCGTCAGCTTGTCGCGGGGGACCTTGATGATGGAGCTCAGGCTCATGGAGCCGGAGTAAACGCAGCCCTGCGCGGTGGACCAGATGTTGAGAACCATGACGATGAACGCGGGCGCAAGCAGACCCTGCAGCGCGAGAACGCCCATAATGTCGGGATCGTTGTACACAACGGAGCCGATGGCGCCGAAGAACACCATGAAGGAGTTGCCGACCATGATGGTGATGATCATGGCGACAATGGAGGACTTCGCATTTTTGGCAAAGCGCATGATGTCGGGTGTGAACATGACCGAACCGACGGCGTAGGAACCGACGCCGAGAGAGACGGCCTTTGCAAAGGTGAGAGTGTCTTCCTTAACGATGGCGTTGATGCCGGCGACGCCGCCGACGTCCTGGAACGCCTTGATGATGGAGATGAAGCCGAAGATGAGGACGATGGGCACGGCGATGTTGGCGAGCGTGTTCATCCACTTGGTGCCCTTGGAGGCGGTGACGGTCATGCCGATACCGGCGAGGATGCACACGACGATCGTCGGCATCCAGGAGAACAGACGGTGCGCGGAGTCGCCGATGAGATAAGCGTCAATGGAGAACCAGCCGATGGTGGTGACAGCCACGATCAGAACCGGGATCCATGTGCCGGCCTTGCCGAAGCTGTAGCGGGCCATGAGACCGAAGTTGAGGCCGCTCTTGGCGGCGATGACGCCCATGATGCAGGAGAGAACGGTGAGGATGGCGCTGGAGACCAGAACGGCCCAGACCATATGGTTGAAGGAAAGACCGACGCCGATCGAGCTGCCGGCCTGTATGCTCGTGACAACGAACACATAGCCGAGAGAAATGACGAGCACGGAAAGGAAGGACTTGCGTGCGGTCGAAGGAACGGCAGCCTTACTGTATTCATCCGCGGTGGTTTCTACAGTAACATTCTTTTTTTCTTCCATTGCGAAGATAACCCCTTTCGTTTCGTTGCAGCCGTTGGATGCGGCGTCAAACTAAGGCCCGGGATCCTGTTAAACGGCACGTAACGGCTGACAGTTCGCATGATAGGCGCGATCTTAACAAAATGCAAATGTAAAACCTTTCCCCAAGGGGATACTTTACCATAAACCACCGAGACACGCCATAGGTATAAGAAGGAAAAGCATGCGCTTTTTCTTTCCGCCGCTTGCCTTTTTTCGGAAATTCTCTATAATATAACTGTTATGGATATTTTTCTTTTAGACAACGATTATAAATACGCCGCCGAGCAGATGATGCTCATGCTCTTTCCGGGCGAGCGGCCGGTGTATCCGGCGTCTGCCGCCGGGACGGAGCGCGGCCGCGCCGTCACGCTGCGCCTTTGCCGCGGCGAAACGTACACGACGGCTGCGTGCGATCTCACGTATGACGGGAGGAGCGAGCGCGGCTGCGCCCGCATCCGCACCGAACGGCTGCGCGACGCGGTCGAGCGCCCGCGGCTGGAGCAGCGCATTTTAAAGCTCGCGTTCTACCGCGCCGCGATCGCTCTCGGCGTGCCGAAGCCGGAGTGGGGCTGTCTCACCGGCGTGCGACCGGCAAAGCTCCTCGCGGGGCTCATCCATCGGGACGGTCTGAGCGAAGCGGACGCCGTGCGGATGCTGACCGACACGTTCGATGTCTCAAAGGAGCGGGCGTCTCTCGCTCTCGCCGCCGAGCGCGCCGCGGCAAAGGCGGAGGCGACGCTCGCACCGGAGGATGTGTGTCTCTACATCGGTATCCCGTACTGTCCGACGCGCTGCGCCTATTGCAGCTTTGTGAGCGTGGACGCGCCGAAGCTCCTGAAGAGCATTCCGGACTATCTCGACGCGCTTGAGCGGGAGATGCGCTCGACGGCCGCGGCGGTGAATGCCGCCGGGCGGCGCATCGTCGCGGTATACGTCGGCGGCGGCACGCCTACGACGCTCTCGGCGCCGGAGCTCGACCGGCTGCTCGCGGACACGAAGGCGTGCTTTGATCTTTCCGCCTGCCGGGAGTTCACCGTAGAGGCCGGGCGGCCCGACACCGTGACGGAGGATAAGCTCGCTGTGCTCGTTTCGCACGGCGTGGACCGCGTGAGCGTCAACCCGCAGACGATGTCGGACGCGGTGCTCGAAACGATCGGGCGGCACCATACCGCCGCCGAGGTGCGCGAGGCGGTGGCGATGGTGAAAAAATTCCCGCAGCTCGCTTTCAATATGGATCTCATCGCGGGACTGCCCGGCGACACGCCGGAGACCTTTGCCGAAACGGTGCGCGAGGTGATCGCGCTGGGGGCCGAGAACATCACGGTGCACACGCTCGCGCTCAAAAAAGGCTCGCGCTTTCTCACCGAGGGCACGGCGCTGCCGGACGGGAAGGCCGTCGGCGAAATGCTCGGCGACGCGCGCGAAAAGCTCGAAGCGGCTGGGTACGCGCCGTACTATCTCTACCGGCAGAAGTTCATGTCCGGCAGCTTTGAAAATGTCGGCTGGACGAAACCGGGATACGAAAATCTTTACAACATATGCATTATGGAGGAGCTTTGCGGCATTCTCGCCGTGGGCGCGGGCGGCTCTACGAAGCTCACGGCGCCCGGCGGCGTCGTAAAGCGCCTCATGGCGCCGAAGTACCCGCGCGAATACATGGACCGCATCGCGCAGACGTGCGCCGAGAAGGACGGGATCGTCCGCTTTTATAATTTCGCGTCGAAAGGGAAAAACTGATATGGCCTACTATCTTTCCGAGATCAATGCCCGGTGCCGTGCCGACGCCGCCGGGTTCATCGCCGAGTGCGACCGCGTTTACGCCGGCCGGCTGGAGCTTGCCGCCGACCGCATCATGGAGAACATGGGAAAAAGCCCGATCGTTCTGCTCTCCGGTCCCTCCGGCAGCGGCAAGACGACGACTGCGCTGAAGGTGTGCGAGGTGCTTGAGCGGCGCGGCGTGCGCACGCACAGCATCTCCATGGACAACTATTTCAAGACTGTCTCTCCGGAGACGACGCCGCGCACGCCCGAGGGGAAATACGATCTCGAATCGCCCCTGTGCATGGATATGGAGCTTTTGAACGAGCACTTCTCCGTCCTATCCGAGGGCGGGCGCATCCTCGTGCCGCGCTACGACTTTGTGCACCAGTGCCGCGATCTGGAGCCGAGCGCTTCGCTGCGCCTGAAGAAAAACGAGGTCGCCGTGTTCGAGGGCATCCATGCGCTCAACGACTCGATCACGCTCGTGCATCCCGAGGCTTTCAAGCTCTATATCAGCGCACGCAGCAACATTCTCGACGATAACGGCGCGGTCGTATTCAAGGGCACGTGGATGCGCCTCATGCGCCGCACCGTGCGCGACTATCTCTTCCGCGGCACCGCCGCGCAGCAAACGCTCGCGCACTGGGCCAACATCCGCCGCGGCGAGAAGCTGTATATCTCGCCCTTCAAGGATAAGGCGAACCTCCAGTTCGACTCGTCGTTCGCCTATGAGGTGCCGGTGCTCAACAACACCGCCACCGAGCTTTTCAACGCCATGCCCGCCGACACGCCGCGCTACAGCGAGCTGCAGAGCATCCTTCCGGCGTTCGAGCGCTTTGAGGACGTATCGCCCGACCTTCTCGCAAAGGACTCGCTCCTGCGCGAGTTCATCGGCGGCGGAAAATACTCGTACTGACCGCGTTCCCGGCCCGCACCGGAACACAAAAGAAAGGACGCATACCGCCCATGCCCCAGTTCCGCGACCCCAACGAAAAACGGGATTTCATGCTCAATACGCCCATTCCCCGGCTCGTGCCGAAAATGGCGCTGCCCTCCATTGCGGGAATGCTCGTTACGAGCGCCTATAACCTTGCCGACACGCTCTTCGTAAGTCAACTCGGCACGGACGCCGCGGGCGCGGTCGGCGTGAATGGGTCGATCGATCTCATCATTATGATGGCGGGCTCGCTCCTCGCCGTGGGTGCGGCGAGCCTTACATCGCGTCTGCTCGGCGCGAAGCAGGACGAGCGCGCCCGCGAGGTGCTCTCGACCTGCTTCTTCCTCGCGCTCGCGCTTGGGACGCTCGTGCTCATCCTCGGCTTCGTGTATCAGGACGAGATGCTGCTCCTTCTCGGCGCGAACGAGGAGATCCTCCCGTATTCGGAGCAGTACTGCCGGTATATCCTGCTCGCCGCGCCGTTTATGGCGACGAGCTTTGTTCTCAACCAATGCCTGCGCGCCGAGGGCAGCGCCGTTTTTTCCATGATCGGCATGGTGGCGGGCGCGGTGCTCAACGTGGGGCTCGACCCGCTCTTCATCTTCACGTTCGGCTGGGGTGTCGCGGGCGCGAGCGCTGCAACGGCCATTTCCAAGGTCGTCAGCTGGTGCATCCTTATGACGCCGTATTTCCGCAAAAAGACGCTGCTCACGATCCGCTTCCGGCAGTTCCGTCCGCGCTGGAGCGACGCCAAAGAGGTCTGCGCCATGGGCAGCGCGAGCTTTTTCCGCAACGGTCTCGGCACGCTCGCCGGGATACTGCTCAACCGCATCGCCGTGGGCTACGGCACGAGCGCTCTTGCGGCGATCAATGTTGCCAACCGCATCACCATGTTTATGACGAGCGCCTGTCTCGGCTTTGGTCAAGGCTTTCAGCCCGTGGCGGGCTTCTCGTGGGGCGCAAAGCGGTTTGACCGCGTGCGGGAATCGTTCCGCTTTTCCATGATCGCGTGCGTCGCCGGCATTTCCGTTGTGGCGCTCGTTGTCGGGATCTTCGCCCGGCCTATTCTGCTGCTCTTTACGGAGGACGATGCCGAGCTCGTGCGCATCGGTGTGTTCTCGCTGCGCATCCAATGTCTCGCCATGCCGTTCCACGGCTTCGGCATCATTGTGAACATGCTCTGCTCCGGCATCGGGCGGGCGCTGCCGTCGCTGCTGCTGGGACTTGCGCGGCAGGGCATCTGCTTCTTCCCGATACTTCCCATTATGATCCGGCTCTGGGGCGTGTGGGGCATTGCGTCGGTGCAGGGCGCGGCGGATATGCTCGTGATGCTGCTTGCCGTGCCGATCGCCGTGCGCGTCTCGCGCGACATCCGGCGGCGGGAGACCGAGCAGGGGGGAGAAACTTCCCAAGTGTAAGTTTTTTCGCGCGGATGGAGGTTTATGCTTGACTTTTTCCTTCCGCGCGGTATACTTTTACAGAAATTCAATGATAGAGGCGCGATCAACATCAGTACGTTCCCGTTGCCCGGCAGACACCGGGGGGAGCGGAAAGGGGCGATCGCCGAAGGGTCTCACCGCTGTCTGGCGGTGGATACCTGGGACGCGGGAGAACATTCCGCGGACTGTCACTTCGGTGGAGAGCTGTCATTGCTGCGAATTTAGTATTATTTTTTATATTACTGATTTTGTATGCACAGCCGTGATCCTTCCACCGGGGATCACGGTTTTTTGCATGCACGGGAGTTTTTTCATGTTCTACGCTACCATCTGGTCGCTGCTGCCGCCGGTCGTCGCCATCGCTCTGGCGCTGATCACCAAGGAGGTCTATTCTTCTCTCTTCCTCGGCATCGTTGTGGGCGCGGCGCTCGTCGCCGGGTTTGCGCCGGTAAAGACGCTGGACGTTATCATCAACGACGGCTTCATCGCCGGTGTGGCGGACGCCTGGAACGTCGGCATTTTCCTGTTCCTTATCCTGCTCGGCATCCTCGTTGCGCTCATGAACCGCGCCGGAGGTTCGGCGGCGTTCGGGCGCTGGGCGGAAAAGCACGTGCACACCCGCATCGGCGCGATGCTCGCCACGTTCCTTCTCGGTGTGCTGATCTTCGTGGACGACTATTTCAACTGCCTTACCGTCGGCAGCGTTATGCGTCCCGTGACGGACGGCCGCCGCATCTCCCGCGCCAAGCTCGCCTATCTCATCGACGCGACCGCCGCGCCCGTATGCATGATCGCGCCGATCTCCTCGTGGGCGGCGGCGGTCTCCGATACGACGATCATGGCTTCCGCCGGCGCGCAATGCGACCATCTCAACCACGTCTCCACGCAGATCCCCTACGTTCTCACCGTTGCTGCGATCTCGTTCGTGAGCTACGTCATCGCCGGATTCGTGCAGAACGTGTACGTCTGCCATGCCATCGGCGCCGCGCTGACGGTCGCCACGCTCTTTGTGCTGCGCGCCGTGACGTCCCGCCGAGAGACCGCCGACGCCTGATTATCCGTTTCCTATACGGTAAATGCGCCGGATCTTTCGATTCGGCGCGTTTGACACTTTCTGATATTTGTATCTTTCCTCCGGCGGAATTTCCGGTATAATAGAACCCAGCAAAAACAGAGGTGACGATCTATGAGATATTGGGAAATTCTGGTTTTCTGTCTGGGCATATCGCTGGACGTGTTCGGCGCCGCCGTGTGCCAGGGGGCGGTGCTTGGCGAGCTTCGCCGCCGCCGCATCGCTGTGTACTGTCTGATCTTCTGTGCGGCGCAGGTTGCGGCGATGGAGATCGGGCGGCTTCTCGGCATGCTGCCGCGCTTCGCTTCCTACTACACTGTGGCGCAGGGGCTGTGGCATGTTCTTGGCGCGCTCATCTTCTTCGTGCTCGGTGCGTATCTGATCGTCAAGGCCGTCCGAAAAAAGGCCGTCTTTGAGCACCGCTCCGAGATCACCTACAAGAAGGTCGTCGGCACCGCGGTCCTCACGAGTCTCGACTCGCTGCTCGCGGGCGTCAGCTCCCGCTTTCTCGACGCGCATTGGCTCTCCTGTCTCGCCACGCTCTTCGGTGTGACGGCGGTGTGCGCGCTCGGCGGCGTGTCGGTGGGCTATCATTTCGGGTATTCCCAGAAAAACACCGCGTACTGGATCGGCGGGGCGCTGTTTCTTGTGACCGGCGTGGATGTTCTGATCCGCTCGTTTGTGTGAAAAGGAGACACATATGGACAGCCGCAAGGATATGACCAAGCGCCTGATCGCCGACGGCTTTAAGGCGCTGATGCTGCGATATCCCTTTGAAAAGATCTCCATTATGATGATAACGAACGAGACCGGTATCCGCCGCCCGTCGTTTTATAACCACTTTCAGGACAAGTACGATCTGCTCGCGTGGATCGTGGAAACGGATGTGATCGCCCCGGCGGGCGAGCCGCTGCGCCGCGGCGACGGGGTCTGCGCGCTGCGCACGATCTTTGCCGGGCTCGTGGAGGACGCCGCCTTTTACCGCAAGGCATTCACCGTCACGGGGCAGAACGGCTTTGAGGATTCGTTCGCCGACGCGGTGCAGCGCCTTCTGCTGGAAAACGCCGCGCTCACGCCCGCCGCGGGACATGCGGGGTTGCTTTCGGAAAAGACGGTGGCGCGCTTCAACGCCATCTGCCTTGTGTCCACGGTGAAGCACTGGCTGGAAAGCCCCCGTGCCGCGAGCGTGGACGAGCTGGTGGATGCCTATCTATATCTCGTCTCCCACAGCGCGTGGATGTAACATAATGAGTACAAAACGGCTCCCTCGGGCGAGGGAGCCATTTTTATACGGTCACGGATTCACAAAAAGATGCTTGCGGTTGTTGAAGTACGGAATATTGACAAAGAGCATGACGAGTGAACCGGCAAGGCTTCCGATGACTTCGGCGCTAAAGGCCGACTGGCCGATAATGATGCTTCCGATGATGAGATAGAGTACCGTTACGGCGGTATCGACGATGTACATCAGATAATACATCATCGGGCCTTTGGCGCGGAACTTTGCCAGCGCTCTCTGCACGACCACCGCATACACGGCGAGCGCAAGGCATATAACACCTATAACGATATCCAGCGGCTGGAGCGCGGGGAAGAAGCGGTAGACCATTTCGGCGTTTCCCTCGTAATACGCGCCGGTGAAGTACTTTCCGGCTGTTACCAGATTGACGAGCATACTGGCCCACAGCTGAAAATAGATGATAAACTTGAACCACTTCATGCCGCGCTTAGGCGCTGCAATGACGCCGCTCGCGGCGGTGGGATCGGGCGTACCCTGCGGCGGCCTGACCGGTTCGACCGGAACCACCGGCGCGGCGGGGAGGGACGGCGTGTTTTCCGGCGGCGCGGCGGAGGGCGCGGGGGCGAGATCGGCGCCGCACTCGGGACAGAATTTCGCGTGGTCGGGGATCTGTTTTCCGCAGAATCGGCAGTACATGGTGATTCCTCCTTCTATTTCTCTTATATAGGGTTTAATTCCATGTTCCTTCGTTGGCGGTGAAAAGCTCGGCGATGCGGTTTCGGAGCGGGGCGAGCTCGTCGCCCGCGAGCGCCGGGTTTTTCCGGCAGAGCGCTTCGGCGGCGGACTGCGCCTCGTGCAGCATGTCCATGCTGCCGAGAAGATCCTTGACGTGCATTTCCGGAAGACCGTGCTGGCGCGAGCCGAAAAAGTCGCCGGGGCCGCGCAGCTCCAGATCAGCCTGCGCGATCTCAAAGCCGTTGTTCGTGCGCGTGAGAACGCGCAGCCGTTCTTTGGATTCGTCCGTCGGCATGTTGGAGACAAGCACGCAGTAGCTCTTCGCCTTGCCGCGCCCGACGCGGCCGCGCAGCTGGTGGAGCTGCGAGAGCCCAAACCGCTCGGCGTTTTCCACGACCATGAGCGTGGCGTTCGGCACGTCTACGCCGACCTCTACGACCGTGGTGGAGACAAGAATGTCCGTTTCCCCGGCGGCAAAGGCGGCCATGACCGCATCCTTTTCCTTCGGCTTCATCCGCCCGTGGACGCACGCGACGGTAAGATCAGGGAAGAGCTTTTGCAGCTCCTCCGCGTGCTCTGCGGCCGACTTGAGCTTGCTCTCGCTCTCTTCGTTGTCCTCGACCTTCGGACAGACAATAAACACCTGGTGCCCTTCTTCGACCTGCTTTCGGATGAAGCCGTTCAGCCGTGGCCGATAACTCTCCGTTACGGCGAAGGTGTCCACCTTCTCGCGCCCCGGCGGCAGTTCGTCGAGCACGGATACGTCCAGATCACCGTAGATCATCAGCGCGAGCGTGCGCGGGATGGGCGTGGCGGACATGACGAGAATATGCGGCTGCGCGCCTTTTTCGCCGAGCGCGCCGCGCTGCTCCACGCCGAAACGGTGCTGCTCGTCCGTGACGGCAAGGCCGAGATTTTGAAAGCGTACATCCTCCGTGAGCAGGGCGTGCGTGCCGACGGCAACATCGCACACGCCATCTTCCAGCGCGGCTTTGACCGCGCTTTTTTCTTTTGCCTTCATCGAGCCGGTCAGAAGACACACGCGGATGCCAAACGGCGCGAGAAAGCCCTGTAAGGTTTTCCAATGCTGCTGCGCCAGAATTTCCGTCGGCGCCATGAAAGCGCTCTGGTATCCGGCCCGCTGCGCCGCCCACAAAAGCGCCGCCGCGACAAGCGTTTTGCCGCTGCCGACGTCGCCCTGCAAAAGACGCGACATCCGCTTGCCGGACGCCATATCATGCAGCGCCTCGTCCACGGCGCGCCGCTGCGCATCCGTCGGCGAAAAGGGGAGAGAGGCGTAAAACACTTTAACATCCGGCGTTGGTATGCGTTCGCCAGGCACGCTCTCGCGCTGCGCGCGCAGCCGCTGCGTGGCGCAGGAGAGCACGAAAAATTCTTCAAACGTCAGCCGCCGCCGCGCCAGCGCCAGCGTTTCCCAGTCCGGCGGAAAATGCACATTCCGATACGCAAAGCCGACCTTCGGCAGTGCGTACTGTCCGGTGATCTCTGCGGGCAGAAGCTCCGGCAGCATATCGCCGCACTCGTCGAGTGCACATTCCACAGCGCTCACGACGAGCTTGTTCGATATCCCGTGCGTCAGCCGGTAGAGCGGCAATATCCGCCCCGTGACGACGCCTGCGCGGTCCTCGCGCTCAAAAACGGGGTTTGTGAGCGTTTTGCGCAGCAGATTCCCGCCCGCCTTGCCGTAAAAAACATAGCTTTCGCCCGGGACAAGCTGGTCGCGGACGTAGCTCTGGTTAAAGAACGTCACGTCCGCGCTGCCGCTCTCGTCCACGATGCGCAGCTTCACGAGATCGAGCCCGCGCCGGATGCGCGTGAGACGCGGCTCTGTTGCGACCATGGCGCGCACGCACGCCGTCTCGTCCACGGCAAGCTCGGCAATGGGCCGCACGGCGGTGCGGTCCTCATAGGCACGCGGGAAATAGTTGAGAAGATCGCCGAGCGTGCGCACGCCGAGACGCGCGAGCGCCTTCGCTCTCTGCTCGCCGACGCCTTTTATGTAACGGATATCCGTGGACAGCTCCGGCACATTCTTCTCTCCCTTCGTAAAAATTATTCCGCGAGCGTTTCCCACTCGGCGTAAAGCGCTTCAAGCGATTCCTCGGCGGCGTCCTTCTGCGTGCCGAGCTCGAGCAGCTTCTGGTAATCCGAGGCGTTTTTCACCATTTCGGCTTCGATGTCGCGCAGCGACGCCTCGGCGCGCTCAATGTCGCGCTCGATCTTCTGGCGGCGGCGGTCGCGGTTCGGCTCGGTCTTTTTCTTCGGCTTTTCCTCGCGCGCGGCGCTCTTCGCGGTCTTTGCCGGCGGCTGGAGCGCTTCCTGCCGCGCCTTATATTCGCGCCATTCGGCAAAGCCGCCGCGGTAATCCTCGATCTGCCCGTCGTGCAGACACCAGATGCGCGTGGCGAATTTCTCAATGAACCAGCGGTCGTGGCTCACGAAAAGCAGCGCCTCGCTGTAGTCCATGAGCGCGTCCTCCATCCACTCGCGCGAGAGAAGATCGAGATGGTTCGTCGGCTCGTCGAGCATGAGGAAGTTTATATCGTCCCGCATGAGGATGCACAGCCGCAGACGGCTCTGCTCGCCGCCGGAGAGCACCGAAACGGTCTTGAACACGTCCTCGCCCCGGAAGCCGAACGCCGCGAGACGGTTTCGCGCCGTCTGCGGATCGCACTTCGCCTCCCAGAGCATCGTGTCCACCATGTCGCGCGAGGGATCGTCAAAGCGCACGAGCTGCGGCAGGTACGCGCTCTTGACCGCGGGGCCGAGATGGATCCAGCCGCGGTCCGGCGTTTCCTCGCCGGTGATACAGCGGAGCAGGGTGGACTTTCCCGTGCCGTTGTCGCCGATGAGCGCGATGCGCTCGCCCGGCTCGATGAGCTCGTCGATGCCGGAGAAGAGCTTCTTCTCGCCGTAGGACTTCGCTACGTCCTCAAGCACAAGGACCTCGTCGCCGAAAAATTCCTTCTGCCGGAAGCGGACGGAGAGCTTTTTGTCCTCGCGCGGTTTTTCGGCGGTCTGGAGCCGCGCGATGCGCTTTTCCATGGAGAACGCGCGCTTGTGCAGCTTGTCCGCGCCCATGAACGCCCACAGGTGAAGATCGTCCGCCGCCTTCTGGAGGTGCGCGATCTCCTTCTGATTTTTTTCGTATTGCTTGCGCAGTTCCTCATACCGGCGCTGCTTTTCCTCGGCATAGAACGTATAGTTGCCGTTATAAAACTCCGCCTTGCCGTTGACGATCTCAATGATGCGCTGCGCGATTTTATCGAGAAACCAGCGGTCGTGTGATATGGCGAGCACCGTCCCCTTGAAGTGGAGCAGATAATCCTCCAGCCACTCGGTCGCGTGCATGTCGAGATGGTTTGTCGGCTCGTCGAGCAGGAGGATGTCGGTGTCCTCCAGAATGAGGCGCGCCAGGTTGACGCGCGTTTTCTCCCCGCCGGAGAGCGAGTCGAAAAGCTGATCGCGCATGGCGGGCGGAATGTCGAGACCGTTGGCGACCTTGCTGCGGCGTACCTCGGCGTCATACCCGCCGAGCGTTTCAAAGCGCGAGAGAAGCTCGTCGTATTCCGAGAGCAGCGCGCGGTCATCCGATACCGCCATAAGCTCTTCGAGCTTTCGCATCCGCGATTGCATCGCGTTGAGCCGTTCCTCGGCGGTGGCGAGCACATCCTCCACGGTATACCCTGCCGGATAGTGCGGGATCTGCGAAACAAGGCCCAGCCGCTTGCCGCGGGCAATGTCGATCTCGCCCTTGTCCTCAGTGAGCTCACCGACCATCAGTCGGAAAAGCGTCGTTTTCCCTGTACCGTTGCGACCGAGAATGCCAACGCGCTCGCCGTGCTGCACTTGAAACGTCAGCCCGTCGAGAATGTTGTTGTTGACCTCAAACGCTTTCGTGAGGTCCCGGACGGAAATGTCAATCATTGGAATAATACTCCATTACAGTCTGTAATACGGAATTGGCGACGCCCCCGGCCTGCAGAAGCCCTCCGCCGCCGTGCTCGAGCATCACCGCAAACGCCACCGGCGCGCCGGTGCGCAGATACCCGACGAACCAGGCGTGCGTCGTGCCGTCGCCGACCTCCGCCGTGCCGCTCTTGGCGCAGAGATCGAGCCCCGGGAACCGGTCGCGGCCGTAGCCGTAGGCCACGTCGTAGCTCATGCACTCGCCGGTATATTCTGCCGTCTCCGCGTCCATGAGCACCGCGCCGCCGCCCACGCCGCCATAGGCGAGCGTCGGCGTAACGGCGGTGCCGCCGTTTGCAATGGCGGCGCACAGCCGCAGCATCGAATACGGCGTCACAAGATCGGTATACTGCCCGATGCCGAGCCACGCCTCGTCGCTGCTGCCCGGCTCCGCGGTCTCGATCTTGCCGGAGGCCGTGGCCGCGCCGTCAAGCGTGAGAGACCCGGCCACGCCGAGCCTCTGCGCAGTTTTCACGATCGTTTCGCTGCCGAGTTCGAGCGCCAGCTCTCCGAATGCGCAGTTGCAGGAGTTTGCGAGTGCCTGCTCGATCGTCTGCGGGCCGTGCCAGCCCGTGCATACGACCGTCCCGCCGGGGAGATCGAGATATTGATCGCAGGCGAACGTCTGTTCGGTGAGATCGGGGAGATTTTCCGCCGCGGCGATGAGCGTCACGAGCTTGAAGACCGAGCCCGGCGTGAAAGTGCCGAGCGTGCAGCGGTTGATGAAAAGACCGTCGATGCTCATGTCGGCCTCGCCGTTCGGATCGTAGGAAGGGGAGGAGACCATGGTCAATATTTCGCCGGTCTCGTAGTTCATCACGAGCACCGCGCCGCGGCGTCCCGCGAGCGCGTCCCACGCGGCGGTCTGCAATCTTGTGTCGAGCGAGAGCGCAACGGTCGTGCCGCCGCCGGGCGTGCCGTAAACAAACGAGTAGCCCGCAAGTTCATCGGCAAATGCGGAGATCGCGCCGCTGATGTATCCGCGGTAGTCGCCGACGGCGTGAACGGAAGAGAGCCGCACGGTGGGATCGTCCGCATAGCGTCCCACGCCGTTTTCGGTCTGCGCGAGGATCACGCCGTTGCGGTCGGTCAACGTGCTGCTTTTGAGCACGCCGTTTTGGTAAATGTGCCGGTTGGCGCTGTAGGACGCCCAGTCGCCGCCATAGAGTGCAAGCCGGACGACGAAAAAGCCCATGCCGAGCAGCAGCGCTGCCGCAAGCAGCAGCGCAATGGCGGAGCGGTGTTCAATGCGCTTCATTTCACCGCCTCCTTTTTCTTTTTGCCGCGGCGGGCGTTCTCAAAGCTCGTGCGCAGCGCAAAGCTGCCGCCGGAGCGTGTGTCTCCGGCCTTGATATACGCAAGCATGCCCCAGCAGGAGATGAGGCTCGACCCGCCTTTCGATACGAACGGGAACGTCACGCCCGTAAACGGCAGCAGGTCGAGCGAGCCGAACACATTGAGCGCGAGCTGCGCCATGAAGATCGTGACCGTGGCGCACGAGGCGATGACGTAATAGGAAGAGCGCCCCGCCGCCGCGCTGCGTACGGAGAACACCGCGAGCAGCAGCAGCGAGAGCACGCAGCAGAGCGCGACAATGAGCCCCAGCTCCTCGCACACGACGCCGAACACCATGTCGGTGTTCGCGGCGAATATGTTTTTGAGCCAGCCCGCCCCCGCGCCGCGGCCAAAGAGACCGCCCGCGGCGGTCGCAGACATGGTGCGCACCTGCTGAAAGCCGGTGTTCAGAGGATCCTCCCACGCATGGCCCCAGGTGGCGAACCGCTGCGCCACATACGGCTTTACGGTCAGAACGAGCATCACGGCGAGCGCTGCGCCGCCAATGGCGAGAAAAAGCGTGGCAAAGCTCCCCGAGCGCATGAAGGATATAACGAGAAAGCATACGAAGAAAACGAGCGCCGTGCCGAAATCGCCCATGAGCGCCAGCGCGCCCACGCATACGGCAGAGAAGGCGATGAACAGAATAAGGTTGCGCCGCCGGAACAGGCGGTCGAGCGTCGCCGCGCCCGCGTAGACGTAAGCGATCTTGACAAATTCTGAGGGCTGGAGCGTCTGCCCGGCGATGCTCAGCCAGTTCTTCGCGCCCCAGATCGTTTCGCTCAGCAGCAGATTGAGCGCGAGAAAGCCGAGCGCAGCGAACGCCATCGGCCAGCGCATCGCGCGCACCCGGTGCAGATCGCGCAGCCAGACGCCGAGCGCAAAGAAGAGCGCGAGCGCCGCGAGAAACAAAAGGCACTGCCGCCCCATGCTCTCCGGCGCGGAGGACCCGGCGACGGAAAAGCCGACGCTCGTGAGGAAAAACGCGATCGTCTCCGGCTCAAATCCGCGCACGGAAATGCTGCGCATCACAAAATAGCAGAACCATTCCATCGCAATGAGCAGCCCGAACGAGAGCATAACGTAAATGAGCGCCGCGCCGTGCGTCGTGAAGAAAAACTGGAAGAGCAACACGAGCTGAAAGCACACGAGCAGAAGAAGCGTCACCGCCGGTTGCACCTTGCGCCCGGTCACGGGGCGCTTGCGCTGCAATGTGGCGCGCTGCGCATCGTCCAGCGCGAGAAAGTGCAGCTCCATTTTGCCGAGCCGGATCGTATCCCCGCCATGGAGCGGCGCGTCGCCCGTGACGGTCTCGCCGTTCAGCCAGACGCCCTTGCCGCCGTCGAGCGCGGAGAGCGTCCACTCGCCCGCGCCGGAGCGTTGAATGGCGGCATGGCTGCGCTCGATCCCCTCGCCGGTGAGCACGATGTCCGAGGCCTTCGCCCGGCCGAGGATGCACTCCCAATGCTCGATCGCGCGCGACGAGCCGTCCGGCAGCTCCAGATACCCCCAGACCTCCGGCACGTACTTTTCGCTCAGCATCGAGCGCGCGCAGCGCGCCACGATCCACACGGCAAAAAACGCGAGCACATACCCCGTATATTGTAAAAAAGCGGCTTCTGTCATGCATTCGCTCCGTAAAGACAATAATACAAAATATATTATATCATTTTTCTTGCCGCAAGAAAAGAGATTTGCTATAATATCTGCGAACAAATCGCGCCTTGCGGCGGGAGGAACTGCCATGAACGGAAAATTCATCGTCATCGAAGGGCTGGACGGCTCGGGAAAAACCACGCAGATGACGGCGCTTGCAAAGAATCTGCGCGCTCTCGGCTACGCCGTGGCGGAGACCGCGGAGCCAACGGCGAGCACGACCGGCGGCCTCGCGCGCGACGCGCTCTCCGGCTTCACGCCGCGCACCGGCGCGGAGATCGCCGCGCTCTTCATGGCCGACCGCGTGGCGCATAACGTAAATCCCGTCAACGGCATCGGAAAGCTCCTCTCGGAGGGGCGGATCGTCCTCTGCGACCGGTATTACTATTCCTCGCTCGCCTACCAGGGCACCGTGACCGACCCGGAGTGGGTGTTCCATATCAATATCGACTGCCCGGAGATCCGAAAGCCCGATCTCTGCGTTTTTCTTGATTTGGACGACGAGGAATGTCTGCGCCGCATGGAGCAGGGACGGTCTTACCGCGAGATCTACGAGAACGAAAACTCCCTGCTCGCCGTGCGCCGGCGGTATTATGAGATCTTCCGGCGGCTGGAGCATCGGGACAAGATCTGCGTCGTGAACGCCGCCCGCACGCCCGAAGAGGTCGCCGCGGACGTACTTTCCGCCGTAAAGTCGGCGCTGGACTGATTTTTTGCATTGACAATGCCGTATTCGTTGTGGTATGATACGCAAGCGGTCTGGAGAAGTACCCAAGTGGCCGAAGGGGCTCCCCTGCTAAGGGAGTAGTCGGTGATGAGCCGAGCCCGGGTTCAAATCCCGGCTTCTCCGCCAAAAACAGACGCCTTTTGTGAAAGCAAAAGGCGTCTGTTTTTCACTGTATCCCGTATTTAAGTGTGAGCGGGAGACCCTGCAATCTCATGCGCGTAAGCAGGAAGACGAAACCGCTTGACATGGTGCGGAGCGGGCGATATAATTAAGTACGTAAAAGGGCGCTGCGACAAGCGGTTAGCCCCGACATTAACAGTTCATAGCAAAGCTACGAAAGACCGTCACTTGGCCGAGTGGCGGTTTTTGCTTTTTACGGTTATCGTGATCGTGTATGAAAAGTAATCGTAATAGGCATACGCTTCACCCCCCTTTTTTCGGGATGGTGTGAGCCAACCGCCTGCCGTTGTGCAGTGTCCTTAGCACTCTTGAAAAGCGCCATTTGCAGGATAGCATAGCATCCGCCGAAATGCAAGGAAAACCGAATAAGATTTTCCCTCGCGCAAGCGGACGTCTGCATTGAGGGGGGGAAAATGAAAAGTGCGGGCAGCTCCTGTGAAGGTGCTGCCCGACGATGCTGTTATGCCTGTTTTGAGAAGAGTTTTCAATCCAGCGTGATGCCGTCGATCTCCTCGGTCAGGGCGGCGATCTCGTCGATGACGCCGGAGATGTAGGCGATCGTGTGCTCAAGCGCGTCCGGCGTGGATAGGTCGATGCCCGCAATGGCGGCGAGACCGAGCGGATCGCGCGTGCTGCCGGCTTCGAGCATCGCGCGCCAGCGCGCCACGGCGCTCTCACCCTCGGCGGCAATGTTGAGCGCGGCCTGCGTTGCGAGCGTGAGACCGGCGCTGTAGGTGTAGGAATAGAGCCCCATGTAATAATGCGGCTGGCGCATCCAAGTGAGTTCGCAGCCCTCGGTCAGCTCCACGGCATCGCCCCAGAACGTTTCGAGATTTTTCCGGAAAATGCCGGAGAGCGTTTCGGCGTTCACCGCGCCGCCCTGCTCGATGATGTTCATCGCCTCGCGCTGGTACCATGCCTCGCGCAGGTGCGTGACGAAGTTGTGGTAGTAGGTATGCCCGATGAGCGAGGAGAGCACCCAGCGGCGGAAGCGCTTGTCGGTGTTCTTTCGCAGAAGATCCTGCGCGAGCAGAAGTTCGTTCATCGTGGAGGGCGCTTCGATGAGATAGCCGGAGACGTTCGTATCGAAGAGCGACTGCGCGCCGTTGCACAGCCGGAAGTGTCCGGCGTGGCCGAGCTCGTGCGCGATCGTGAACACGTCCGCCATGCGGTTGTTCCAACTGAGCAGAATGTAGGAATTGCAGCCGTAGGGCGAAGAGCAGAAGCCGCCCGTCTCCTTGCCGACGTTGCGGGCAAAGTCGATCCAGCGCTTGTCATACGCCTCGTCCACCATGTCGGCATAGTCCTGCCCGAGAACGGAGAGCGCGCTGCGGACGTATTCGCGCGATTCCTCGATCGTGACGCGCGGGTCAAACTCCGCGTCGAGCGGGAGCTTGAGATCGGCGAAGGTCACGCGGTCGAGCTTGTTCATCTTCCCGACGAGGCGGGCGTACTTGCGCATCGCGGGCGCGAGCTTTTCGGTAATGAGATCGATCTGCCGGTCATACATCTCGCGCGTGACGTGGTCGGTGAAGAGGTCGGCTTCAAACATGTCGGCAAAGCCGCGCTGGTG
>DHKA01000070.1:0-43596 GCA_002404605.1 Clostridiales bacterium UBA4706
GCGGAGCGCGGCTTCCAGAACGAGCCCCAGCGCTGCAAGGCCTGCCGTGACGCGCGCAAGAACTCCGCTCGCGGCCCCCGTGAGTACTTCACGGCTACCTGCGCCGCCTGCGGCGGCGAGGCTCGCGTGCCGTTTGAGCCCAAGTCTGACCGTCCGGTCTACTGCAGCGATTGCTTCGCCAAGATCAAGGCGAACCAGCAGTAATTTGACGTTCAGGGTCATCTGACCACAGGAAACGGGAGCGGATATTCCGCTCCCGTTTTCTTTTTCTCAATTTCGTCGAAACCGGTTGAAAAATGGAAACATCGTGGGTATAATACATTTATATACTTCTTAGGAGGCCGTACAATGTACCAGATTGAAAAGACAACGCTGATTGCAGAGATCATGGAGAACGCTCCGTTCGTTGCGCCGATGTTCCAGGCGATCGGCATGCACTGCATGGGCTGCGCCATGGCGAGCGGCGAAAACGTCGAGGAAGCCTGCGCTGCGCACGGCGTCGATGTCGATAAGTTTGTCGAAAAGGTCAACGAGTTTATCGCGGCTCAGGGCTGAAAATCAAGGGAGTAAAAACGGCGAGGGCACATTCCGTCCTCGCCGTTTTTCATAATGCTTATGGATCATACATTTAAATTGCCGCCGCGTCTCGCGGCGATTGCTGCGCTTGTGCCTGATGGCGCGCATCTTGCCGACATTGGGACAGACCACGCGCTGCTCCCCATCCGTCTTTTACTGGACGGGAAAATCCAGAGCGCCGTCGCTACGGATATCCGGCCCGGCCCGCTCTCCCGTGCAAAGGAAAATGCCTATGCCGCCGGTGTGCAGGATATTTCCTGTATTCTCTGCGACGGACTGACCGGCGTTACGGCGAACAGCGTCGATACGGTCGTGATCGCCGGTATGGGCGGGGAGAACATTGCCGGTATCCTTCGCGCCGCGCCGTGGGCGTGCGCCGGCACGTTGCTGCTTTTGCAGCCGATGTCCCGGCCGGAGGAACTTCGCGCCGCGCTGCCGTCGCTCGGTCTTACGATCCGCGCAGAGCAGCTTGTGCGCGACGCCGGACGCCTTTATTCCATTCTCGCAGTGCGCGCCGGTGCTCCGGAGGAATTATCCGTGGGTGAGCTGTACTGCGGAAAGTACTCGCTGCTCTCTGGCGACCCTTTATTCGCAGACATACTCTCCGAGCAGGAAAAGCGACTTGAAACAGCAATTCAGGGACTTGAGCGCTCCGAGCGAGAGAGAGACCGTGAACGTCTCAAAATACTGCGCCTTGCCGCGGCGGACATTGCAGAAATGAGGAGAAAACACCATGGCGACGGTTCGTGAAATAGCCGGTTATCTGGAAGAGCGCGTGCCATCATCGCTCAAACTGGATTTTGATAATGTCGGACTTCTCTGCGGCTTTCCGGAACGCGAGGTGAGCCGTGTACTCGTTGTGCTGGATATCACGCAGCAGGCCATCGAGGAAGCCTTGTCGCTCCGCGCGGAGCTCATCGTTTCACATCATCCGGTCATTTTTACACCGCTGCGCCGCGTCTGCACGGACACGCCGGACGCAAAGCGCGTCATTGCCCTTTTGCAGGGAAATCTCTCGGCCATCTGCCTGCACACGAATCTCGATACGCTTGAGGGCGGCGTAAATACGGCTCTTGCCAACGCCGTCGGCGGGGAAGAACTGGAGTATACACCGGACATCGGCTGCTTCTGCCGTCTGCCGGAGGCGATGCCGCTTTCGGATTTTCTCGCCCAGACGCGCACAGCGCTTTCCGCGCCCGATATGCGATATTACGACGCCGGACACCGTGTAGAATATCTGGCACTCTGCGGCGGCGCGGGCGGCGATATTCTCTATGAGGCGGCACAGCGCGGCTGCGACACGGTACTGACCGGTGAGATCAAACACCATCAGTGGATCGACGGCGCGGAGCTGGGGTTGAATCTCATTGAAGGCGGACACTTCGCCACCGAAAACGTTGTTATGCCGCCCCTCGCGGAAATGCTGCGGCAGGGCTTCCCGGAGATCGACGTATGCCTCTCGCGGCTGCAGGGACCGCTCTCGCGCGGATTCGGATTCTAAAACAAGCATATTTGCGGGCTTATCCCCATAGGATGCATTGAAATCATGTACAGGGGGTCTGACCGTGTCTGAATCAACGATTTACGAGGACATCGCTCTCCGCACGGACGGAGATATATATCTTGGTGTGGTGGGTCCGGTTCGGACGGGCAAGTCCACCTTCATCAAGCGCTTCATGGAAACACTCGTCATTCCGCGTATTGATAATGTCTACCGGAAGGAACGCGCCCGCGACGAGCTGCCGCAGAGCGGCTCCGGACGCACCATTATGACAGCGGAGCCGAAATTTATCCCAGAAGAGGCGGTGACGATCCGGCTCGGTGAAGATACCGATCTCTCCGTCCGACTGATCGATTGCGTCGGCTACATGGTCAAGGGCGCTTCCGGGCAATTCGAGGACGGCGTGGAACGCATGGTGACAACACCGTGGTTCGACAAGGAAATATCTCTGACCGAGGCGGCGGAGCAGGGAACATACAAGGTCATCGCCGAGCATTCGACGATCGGGCTGGTCGTCACCTGCGACGGGACGATCTGCGAGATTCCCCGCGAGGACTATATCCCGGCAGAAGAGCGCGTCATCCGCGAGCTGCAGGAGATCGGAAAACCGTTTACGATCATTCTCAACAGCGCCGAGCCGAATTCGGAAAGCGCCAAAGCTCTGTGCCGGTCGATCGGCGAAAAATACGGCACGGGCTGTGTCTGCGTAAACTGTCTGGAGCTGACGGAGCACGACATCAGCGAGATCCTCAAATCGGCGCTGTGCGAATTTCCCCTCTCCGAGCTGGACGTTTTCCTGCCGAGCTGGATCGACGCGCTGCCGATCGAGCATCCACTGCGTGCGTCTCTCTATGAATGCGTCCGCACCTCGGCGCAGAAAATACAGCGCATCCGTGACGTGTACCCGATGACGGATGCACTCCAGCAAGCGGAAAACGTACTCTCCGTCTCCGTAGCAGCGGTGCAGATGGGGTGCGGTACGGCGGACATCCGCGTAGAGCTTCCACGAGCGCTCTATTATCAGACGATCAGCGAGCAGTCCGGTTTTGCTATCAAGGACGACGGCGATCTGATGGCGCTTCTGACCGAAATGCGCGGCATCAAAAATGAGTATGACCGCATCAGCAGCGCCTTGAAAGACGTCCGGGAGACCGGGTACGGGATCGTCGTTCCATCGCCGGATGAGCTCAAGCTTGAAGAGCCGGAGATCGTCCGGCAGGGAGGACGCTACGGGGTGCGGCTCAAGGCCTCCGCGCCGTCCATCCATATGATCATGGCCAATATCGAAACCGAAGTGAGTCCCGCCCTCGGCGGCGAAAAGGCCTCGGAGCAGATCATCAACTTCCTTCTGCAGGGCTTTGAGGGCGATACGAGCCGCATTTGGGAATCGAACATCTTCGGCAAATCGCTTTACGACATCGCAAGCGAAGGCGTTATCACAAAGCTCCGGCAGATGCCTGTCAATGCGCAGGCGAAGCTCCAGCAGACGCTCACGCGTATCGTCAACGAAGGCGGCGGGTCTCTGATTTGCATAATCATATAAGCGAACTTGCATGCCGAGGCGAAAAAACCGCCTCGGCTGCGCATTTTTAGCCAAATTAGGTCTTGATTTTTTGTCATCTATGCCATATAATGACGCCATACTTGTATGGAGGGCTTTGCCATGAAAGAATTATCCAAGATCCGTTCCGCCGTTGCGCCGTCTGCAACGCTGGCGGTCAACTCGAAATTCAAGCAGATGAAGGCGGAGGGCATCCCCGTCGTAGGCTTTGGGGCAGGGGAGCCGGATTTTGATACGCCCGACCATATCAAGGAAGCGGGGATCCGCGCCATTCAGGAAGGGCAGACGAAGTATACGCCGACGCCCGGCACGATCGAAGCGCGCAAGGCGGTCGCGTACCGCATGAAGGAAGACCTCGGCGTGGACTTTGACTATGACGCTATTGTTATATCCAACGGTGCCAAGGCGTGCCTGTACGCCACATTTTTCACGCTGCTCGATACCGGCGACGAGGTCATTGTTCCCGCGCCGTACTGGGTCAGTTATACTGAGCAGATCCGCATGGTCGGCGGCGTTCCGGTGATCGTCCCGACGACCGAAGCGCGGCACTTCAAAATGACGCCGTCGCAGCTCGAAGCTGCCATCACGGACAAAACGAAGGCGCTCGTGCTCAACAACCCATCCAACCCGACCGGCATGATCTACTCCAAAGAAGAACTGGAAGCGCTTGCGGAGGTCTGCCTGCGTCACGATATTTACATCATCGCCGATGAGATCTACTACCGTCTCTGCTACGACGGACGCAAATTCACCAGCGTCGCGGCGCTCGGCGAAGAAGTGAAGAAACATACCATCATCATCAACGGCGTCTCCAAGAGCTATTCCATGACCGGCTGGCGCTGCGGCTTTGCCGCCTGCGGCGACAAGCGCATTGCCAAGGTAATGACGAACTGCCTGAGCCACGCTCTCGGCAACATCGGTGCAATGAACCAGGCGGCCATGGCGGAAGCCATGCGCGGCCCGCAGGACAGCGTGGATGAAATGCGCAAGGTATTCGAGGAACGCCGGAACTATCTTGTCGAGCGCATGAACAAGATCGACGGCGTGAGTTGTCTGAAGCCGGATGGCGCTTTTTACGTGATGATGAATCTCGAAAAGCTCATCGGCCGCACGCTCGGCGGACGTGTGATCCGCAACGCCGACGATTTTGCCATGGCATTTCTGGAAAAGGGCCTTGTCGCGGTCGTATCCTGCTGTGCGTTCGATGCGCCAAACTTCGTCCGCTGGACGTATGCCACGTCGCTCGAGACCATCAAAGAGGGCCTTGACCGGCTGGAAAAATTCCTGAAAGAGTCTTGAGTTCTTCACGCTCATAAAATGCATCGCCGCTCTCATAGCATTGCTTGAGGGGGCGATGCATTTTGTTTGTTAAAAAGCTGTACAAAAGCGTCCGTGCGGAAGATGCCGCTCTTTTTGCCTTGTCATTCCTTTGGATTTGTGTCATAATACAATGTGTGTTTTTACCAGCGGCAGATACCCGTCCTGTGTCCGCAGAGACGGAGGAAGCGCTGCCTGTGCTGATCCTCGATGCCGGGCACGGCGGCGCGGACGGCGGCGCGGTAGCGCCGGACGGGACGGTGGAAAGCGCCTTGAATCTTTCCGTGGCGCTGCGCGTCCGGGATCTATGTGCTTTTCTTGGTATTAATACTGTTATGACGCGGGATACCGAGGAGATCACCTATCCGCCGGAGGCAAAAACCATAGCGGCTATGAAGAAATGGGATACGCGGCGACGGGTGGAAATCGCCGAGAGCATGGATTCCCCTGTGTTTTTAAGTATCCATCAGAATATTTATCCCTCATCCGGACCGCACGGCTCCCAGGTCTTATACGCGCAGAATGAGCCCAGCCGCGCTTTGGCCGAGCTTATTCAAGCCGAGCTTACAGCGGCGCTGCTGCCGGAAAATCGACGCGTCCCGGTGCCGGCAGGGAAGGACATTTATATCATGTCCCACGTTCATTGCACCGCCGTTCTGGTTGAGTGCGGATTTCTTTCGCATCCGCAGGAGCTGTCGCTTCTGCAAAGCGCGGATTATCAAAAAAAGATCGCGTCCGTTTTGACGGCGTGCTATCTCCAGTTTACAGAGAAAGGCGTTTTATGAAAGCCAAAAGTGTGTTTTTTTGCACGGAATGCGGTAACGAGACCGGAAAATGGTTTGGCCGCTGTCCGGCTTGCGGCGCGTGGAACACGATCGTGGAAGCACCCTCCACGTCGTACGGCAATGCTGCGGCAAAAAGCGCCGCCGTAAAGATCGCCGGAACGCGCCGGAGCGTTCCGAAGCCTGTCTCGCAGCTGGACGACGAGGAGGAGATTCGTTTCTCCACTGGCATGGCGGAGATGGACCGCGTTCTCGGCGGCGGTGCTGTGCGCGGCTCGCTCGTACTGGTCGGCGGCGCACCCGGCATCGGCAAATCCACGCTGCTGCTGCAGATCTGCGGCAACATCCCGGACACGAAGATTTTGTACGTGACCGGTGAGGAAAGCCAGCGCCAGCTCAAAATGCGCTCGCAGCGTCTCGGTGTATCGAGCGACGACCTTTTCGTCCTTGCGGAAACGGACATCAACGCTGTCACGCAGAGTGTGGAGGACTTAAAGCCGGATATTTTGATCATCGATTCGGTGCAGACGATGTACAATAACGACATTGCCTCCGCGCCCGGCAGCATCGGCCAGGTGAAGGACTGCACCATGGCGGTGATGCAGCTTGCAAAAAACATGAATATCACCGCGTTCGTCATCGGCCACGTCAACAAGGAAGGCGCGATCGCCGGACCGAAGGTTCTGGAGCACATGGTGGACTGTGTGCTGTATTTTGAAGGCGACCGCTCGCTCAATTACCGCATTCTGCGCGCCGCGAAAAACCGCTTTGGTTCCACGAACGAGATCGGCGTATTTGAAATGTGCGACGCCGGGCTGCGGGAAGTTCCGAACCCGTCCGAGGTCATGCTGTCCGGGCGTCCGGTCAATGCACCAGGCACATGCGTTTCCTGCGTGATGCAGGGCTCGCGTCCGATCCTTGCCGAGGTACAGGCGCTGCTTTCGCCGAGCAATGCAAATCAGTCCCGCCGCACGGCAAACGGCGTGGATTTTAACCGTCTGATGCTTTTGCTTGCTGTATTGGAAAAGCGCGGCGGCGTACATGTCGCCGGGTGCGACGCCTATGTAAACGTTGTCGGCGGTCTGGAGCTGGACGAACCTGCGGCAGATCTTGCGATCGCGCTTGCGATCGCTTCGAGTCTTCGTGACAAGCCCATCGGGGAAGATCTTGCCGCGATCGGTGAGATCGGACTCACGGGGGAAATACGATCCGTTCCGTCGATCAACCAACGTTTGCAGGAGCTTGCACGGCTCGGCTTCAAGCGATGCGTCATACCGGCGCACTGCAAGGACGATATAAAGCTCCCGAAGGACATGAAGCTGTTGCCGGCAAAAAATGTCCGGGACGCCGTTACCGCCATATTTATTTAAAAAAACCTCCCCTAAATTAAACAAAATCTTTATTTTGTTTAATTTTATGTATAGCCGGAAAAGCGTTCCCCTGTCCGGCGGCTTTCTGCTGTGAGGATCATCTATGGACTACCGCTATGAAGCGCCTCCCATTCTGCGGGACTATTTAACATATCACGAAACGATCAAGGGGCATTCCCGAGCCACGGTCGATGAATATTTTCTCGATCTGCGGAATTTCTTTCGTTTTTTGAAGATCGAACGCGGGCTCGTCCCTCGCGCAACGGAGCTTTCCGAAATCTCGATCCTTGACGTGGATCTGGAATTTGTCTCCCGCGTTACGCTTGCTGAGGTTTATGACTATCTGGCGTTTCTTTCCCGTGACAAGGCCAAATTCACCCGCGCCCGCAGCGAAGAATTCGGTTTAAATGCTGCGTCCCGCGCCCGGAAGGTCTCCAGTATCCGCGGCTTTTATAAGTATCTCACGACAAAAGCCAAACTCCTTGACGAAAACCCATTGCAGGATCTCGACTCCCCGCGTTCCAAACGGTCTCTCCCCCGCTATCTGACGCTGGAGGAAAGCGAGCGCTTACTAAACAGCGTGGACGGAATGCACAAGAAGCGCGATTACTGCATTTTAACGATATTCCTCAACTGCGGCCTTCGTATTTCCGAAATCGCCGGACTGAATCTCTCGGATATCCGGAGCGATCACATCCGTGTGCTTGGCAAGGGCAACAAAGAGCGCGTTGTGTATCTCAACGACGCCACGGCGCATGCGATCAACGATTATCTTATCGTCCGCCGGGATATTGCCGCCATTGACCGAAACGCTCTGTTTCTCTCCAGCCGCCGCACGCGCATTACCCGCGAGGCGCTGCATGCGATGGTAAAGAAATCGCTTCTGCGCGCCGGTCTGGACGCCGATAAGTATTCCGCGCATAAGCTGCGGCACACGGCGGCGACGCTGATGCTCTCCAACGGTGTGGACGTGCGTACCTTGCAAGAGCTTCTGGGTCACGAGAATCTGAACACCACGCAGATCTATACGCACGTGGACAATTCCGAGCTGCGCATTGCGGCGCAGGCAAATCCGCTCGGCAAATTTTCCCCGGAGAAATCCGATAAATAGATAACGCTTTACGGAGAGCTGTACATCTATGGTATTTTCAAGCATTCTTTTCCTGTTTGTTTATCTGCCGGTCGTGCTGGCGGTATATTATATCGTACCGGCGCGGTATCGGAATCTCTGGCTTTTTATCGTAAATCTTGTGTTTTACGGCTGGGGCGAGCCGGTGTACATCCTGCTGATGGTGTTCTCCATCGCGCTGAACTATGCCGCCGCGCTTCTCATCGCCCGCTACCGGTTGACCAACGATAAAAAAGCGCGGACCGTTCTGACGGTCAATACCGTCGTAAACCTCGCGCTGCTCGTCTTCTTCAAATACTTTGACCTTCTCGCCGCAACGCTCAGCCGCATTCCCGGCATAAGCATTCCCACGCTTGGGCTAACGCTGCCGATCGGCATTTCCTTTTACACGTTCCAGACGATGTCTTATCCGATCGATGTCTACCGCGGCGACACCGAGGAACAGAAAAACTTCATCCGCTTCGGTACGTTTGTGGCGCTCTTCCCGCAGCTGATCGCCGGGCCGATCGTCCGGTACAAGGACGTTGCTTCGCAGCTTGGCGCGCGGCGTCTCAGTTCTGAACAGTTTTCCTCCGGCGTACAGCGCTTTGCCGCCGGGCTTGCGAAAAAGGTTTTGATCGCCAATAACATCGGCGCGCTCTGGGACGTTTATGCCGCGGCACCGGAACTGAGCCTTGCCGGGGCGTGGCTCGGCGCAATAGCGTTTTCCCTACAGCTCTACTTTGATTTTTCCGGCTACTCGGATATGGCTATCGGTCTCGGGCGTATGCTTGGTTTTGAGTTTCCGGAAAACTTCAATTATCCGTATATCTCAAAAAGCGTCACGGAATTCTGGCGGCGCTGGCACATGTCGCTCGGCACATGGTTCCGCGATTATCTCTATATTCCCCTCGGCGGCAACCGCCGCGGCCTGCCCCGGCAGATATTGAATATTCTCATCGTCTGGGCCCTCACCGGCCTCTGGCACGGCGCAAACTGGACGTTCCTGCTCTGGGGACTGTATTACGCGGTATTTCTGATCCTGGAAAAGGTTTTCCTTCTCAAAAAGCTCGAAAAAGTGCCGGCTCTGGCGCACATCTACGCGCTGCTCGTTGCCGTCGTCGGGTGGATGCTCTTCCAGCTCAACTCCGTTGGCAAGGTCGCGCACTACTGGGGGGCGATGTTCGGCGCAAGCGGTGTTGCGGCAACAGCCGCCGACGCATTCTACGCGCGCAGCTACGCCGTCATCCTGCTTATTGCTGCTGTTGCGGCAACGCCTGTACCGAAAATGCTCTTCCAGCGTATTCCGCAGAAAATCCAAAATGTTCTGACGCCGGTGCTTGTCGCGCTTTGTCTGGTGATCTCCACGGCGTATCTTGTGGACGCGACGTATAATCCGTTCCTGTACTTGCGATTCTGATGGACGGAGGATGAAATCGATGTCAAAAACGACCAACCGAATTATTACCGCTCTCTTTTCCGTGTTCATCGGAAGTTTTTTTCTGCTGAATCTTTTCCTACCGGACAAGGACTTTTCGGAAAAAGAAAATCGGCAGCTGCAGACGCTGCCGAAGTTCACCTTCTCTTCCCTCTTTTCCGGTACCTTTGCCACGCACTTTGAATCCTATTGCAGCGACCAGTTCGCCGGGCGGGATATGTGGATCGAAACGAAGGCCGGTGCAGAGCTCGCGCAGGGAAAGCAGCAAAATAACGGCGTATTCCTCTGCGGCGAGCGTCTGATCGAGCCATTCGACGCGCCGGAAGCGGACGCGCTTTCGCGCGCCGTTCAGTCGGCGGATTCTCTCTCCGATACCGGCGTTCCGGTGTCGCTTGCTCTGATCCCTACGGCGGCGCAGCTATATGCGGATATGCTGCCGGACGGGGCGCCGAACGAAAATCAGCAAGCATTGATCGACAGCGCCTATGCGCAGACCGCGCTGGAGACGGTGGATCTATCCTCCGTTCTCACGGCGCACAGCAGCGAATACATTTTCTATCGAACCGACCACCACTGGACGTCTCTCGGTGCGTATTATGCCGCCAATGCCCTGCGTTCCTCCTGGAGGCTGCCGGAGATCGATAAAGCAGCTCTCTCGCCGGAAACCATCTCCGATGACTTCTGCGGAACTCTCTATTCCTCCTCCGGCTTTTTCTGGATTGCTCCGGACGAAATGGAAACTCTGATTTCAGCGCCGGAAGGCTCGTCCGTTACCCGGTATGAAATAAACGGAACGGAGCAGACACTTCCACTCTATAATTACGATAGGCTCACGATCAAAGACAAGTATACGTTCTTCCTCGGCGGAAACATCCCCCGCGCCGTTGTTGATACCGGGACAGAGGATGCCCCTTCCCTGCTCATTCTGCGCGATTCCTATGCCGATTCGCTCGTACCATTCCTGACGGACGCCTTTTCCGAGATCCACCTGATCGACCTCCGGTATTATACCGGCTCGGTCAAGGAGTATATCGCCGAGCACAATATCGACCGTGTGCTCCTGCTTTACAGCACCGAAAACTTCTGCTCCGATTCCAGCTTCAGAATTTTTTAAAGTCAATACATGCGAAAAAGCGGCAGCGATCCCGATGGGGGTCGCTGCCGCTTAGCATCTTTTCGATCAAACCGCACCGAAGAAGAGCTGACCGGACGGGAGAACATATTCAAGGAACTGCGCATAGAGCCGCGGCATCGGGAGTCCTGAGGCTGCCGGATACATGAGGATAAAATACGCGGCGGCAATACCGAGCCATATCCATTTGATCTTTCCGGACACTTCCCCGGTTTCTTCCAAATGCTGCAAGAAGAGAATGGCGGCAAGCACGACAAACGGGAATGTGGTAAAGAAATGGTATTGGAACGTGCAGCGCGGCACAAGCGTCCAGGGAAGATAATTTGCCGCGATCGCAATAAGGAGAATAAATCCTGCCTGCTTCCAATGGGCGCTTTCTCTCTTTGTACGCCGGAACACTGCTTCCACCGCCAACAGAATGGCTCCGATAGCGGAGACCCACCATACGGCCGGACTGCCGGTCGAGGAGATGCTGGAAACGCGATTCTCCCCAAGCGAACGAAAATAAAACCACACGGAACGGGACGTGAACGGCCATTCGTACCATGCCGACTGGCAGGTATGCGTTGCCGTAAGATCGTGATGGTACCGGTACATGGACTCCTGCTGCTGCAATACAAGCGCGATACTGCCGACGCCGTTCGGCTTTGTCGCCTCATAGCGGAAAAACGGGACATACGAAAGATAATAAATGAGCGCCGGGATAGCAACGAAGAACACGCAGCAGAAACCGACCGTTGCCCAAGTTCTGCGCCAGAATTCTTTCCGTTCTGCGGCATTTTTCCGGCAGGAGACGCCGGCACGGATCATATGCGCAAAGAACATCACGGCAAGTCCGGCTCCGGCGTACAGTCCCGTCCATTTGGACGCCACGCCGAGACCGAAGCTGACGCCGCACGCGCCGAGCGGAAGAAAGAGCTTTTTGAGCGGCGCTTTCATGTAATTCATCTGGATGTAGTCCGTCATAAACAGAACCATGAGCAGGATGAAAAACAGGATGAACACATCAACTGTGGCAATGCGTGTCTGCGTATAATGCATTGTGTCCAGCGCAAGAAGCGCCGCGGCAAGAAAGGCAAAATCTCTCCGGCGGAACAGCCGCTTTGCCAGCGTGAAAAATACCGGCAGCATCGCCGCACCGAAGAGCGCCGGAACAACACGCCACCCGAACGGCTTCATGCCGAAGATCACAACGCCAAGCATGATGAGGATCTTGCCAAGCGGCGGATGCGTCCATTCGTATACGCTCATCGTATGAAGAAACTCATACGCCGTCCGCGCATGGTAGATCTCGTCAAAGTACATGCCGTTCATATAGCTTGGCGCATCCGGTACCGTGTCCTGCTCGTCGAGAAGCGCCGCGCCCTCCGCTGTTCCGGCGGCGATCACCGCAGGAATGCGCTTGCCTGCGGTGTCGAAGAAAGCGATCTCGTTGAGAGAGACCTTTCCTGCCGTGCATTGCAGCGTTACATATCGCGTATGCATAGCGGCGGTCTGTGTGCGCCAGGTAAACATGGTCGCGTATTTCTGCGTATACTCCGCCGTGGAGCCGTCGTCGCCGGTAAATACTGCCGTCCCCTCAGCAATATTTCCGTTTGTCCAGATCTCGGCAACGTCATACTCCGCGCCGAGATCGATGCGCACCGCTGTGCCGCTCTGCGCTGTCCACACACTCGTCGGGAACGACAGCGTACCGAGATTCAGAAGCGTAAACACTGTATAGATCAGAGTAAGGGCCCACATCAGGCGCTTATCGCCGCGGTCCAGCCGCGTACTGCGCTCCGGGGAAGAGAAAATTTCCTGCACGATCCGTCACCTCCGATCCGTCCGCCTGAAACCGTGTTCCAGACATACCCTGGCAGTATAGAAAAACGTCAGTACTTCAAAAAGCGAGCACACACCGGTCACGATTTGGTGCTGCTGCGTGCCGCGGACGGCAGAGGCCGCGGCATTGGATACAACATACATTGCCGTCGCCTCGTTCAGCGAGAGGACAACGCTCAAAAGCATCGATGCGGCAAGAAGCCGTTTATCCTGCGTTGCAATATAAGCAAACACCAGCAGCGCCATCACGGGAAATACGTACCGTTCATGCATGTAATGGCCGAACGTGAAGATCATAAACATACAGAACGCCGCGGGGATCAGAAGGCGCTCGGGGCGCGCGCGAAGCGTCCCTTCGCCATCCTTACGGCGCGAAACGATCTGCATTGCAACGGAGAGCGCAACGGCAAGCACGATCGCTGCCGTGCCGAAGGTCTTGTACGACAAAAAACCGGGTATAAGGGAAAGTTCGGCGGACTTCCAGTTTCCGCCGCAGAGCGCGAGAAAGTTGTACGCCTCCACGCTGGCGTAATCGTACCCCCCCGCGGAGTTCAAGAACCGCCCGATGACCCAGAAAAAGCTCTGATCGCCCCGGAACGGAAGTGAAACCGTGAAGATCACGAGCAGCGCTGCGATAACACCGCCGACAGTCCGAAGGATATCGTCTTTATTCCGGATCGATAGGACATATTCCGCCGCGAGCACAGGGCCATAGATAAGCGCCTGCCATTTTGTCATAATGGCAAGACCGTAGATCGCCCCGGCGGAAATACGGCGTCCCTCAATGAGTTCGGAAAAGCTCAAAAGCAGAAGGAGCGTCAGGATCGAGTCGATCTGACCCCAGGCTCCGGAAAGGATGACCGCGGCGGGATTGAACACCGCAAGCGTGCCGAGATACAGCCCAGCGCTTTCGGAAAAGCCGCGTTTGCGGGCAAAGTGCATGAGAAGGACCGCAATGCCGACATCGGCGGCATAGGCCGGGAGCATATATGCGAACACCGCTGCACCGGATCCGGATGGAATGCGGAAAATGTCCAGCAGCCACGTAAGGCCGGCAAGCACGAGCATATATCCCGGTGGGTAGTCGTACCACTCGTGACCCGGCGCGGTATAAAACTGCGCGGTGCCGTTCTGCACGATATCACGCCCCCACGCCTGCCAGCAGTTCATATCATAATCGTGGCCGCCGAACAACAGCGAAAGCATCAGACGGAACACCGCGCCGGTCAGCACAACAAGCAAAAAACAGCGATCCACAGTTTTCCGATCGGCGGAAAGCGAATAAAATCTCTCGCGATTTCGGTAAAAGCCCCAGAGAAGGACGCACGCGAGGACGATGGCGCAGACAATGAACAGATGCAGGTACGACCGAAGACGGATCGCACGGGCCTCGTCGGACTCGCTGGCGGTTTTCACGGTCTGCTGCGCCGGTTCTTCGAGCGTAATCGCCGACGCGACGTCCTCCGGATCGTTGGTCTGGACAAGCTCTGCTGCGCGGAACCGAGCGGTACCGGCGGATGTCTCGCTGTAGGAGCCGAGCCGGAGGGCAAAATTGATATAGCTCTGTTTTGCCCCGGTACGGACGATCAGCGTTTCGAGCGTCCAGTCAAAGCTGCCGGTACGTCCGGTACTGACGGCATAGGAGCCGTCGAGCGAGTAGTTATCGACGGAAAGACACACGCCGTGCCCGCCGTGAACGCCCTCGGCGGAGATCTCCGCCGATAGACGATATACCGTGTTTGGCTCGACTTTGATCATCTGGCAGACACGCACATCGTTTTCCGCGGCGGAAGCGATGACGAGCGCGCCGCTTTGCGTAAATACGGAGTAATTCTCCGCTTCATATGCCACAGTATCCCACCCGTCCGGAAGCTCCGGTGCAGAGAAATCCGCATTGGACAAAAGCGAGCCGTCGGCAAAGGCGGCGCTTTGCAGCACTGTGCAGAGGATCAATAGAAATATTAGAGAAAGTATCGGTTTTCGCCGCTTCATGGAATGGCCTCCCGAAAGGACTGTTTCTTAATTATATTTTATCACAGAGCGTCCGCTATTGCAAACGGGTCGTAATCCGGTATAATAGGATTATATCCACAAAGAAAAGGATGACTATGGTATGCTTGGTATTTTATGGTTTTTCCTGTGGCAGAGCGCAGGGATCGCCGTTTCTTTTTTTCTGTTTCCCGAAAAAAGGATCACTGTCCGGCTCTGGCTCGGCAGCGTGATCGGAACGCTTCTCTCCATGTGGGTACCGATCCCGTTTGCGTTTTTCCGGGGCTTCGGCATTACGGCACACATCGCCGCGGCGGTTTTTGCCGTGGCGCTGCACGCGCTGTGGCTCGCACGGCGTGGAAAAGATGTCCACTGCTTGGAGGATGCCGCAATAGACCGTCCTCTCCCCTATCTGCTTATCCCCTTTATGGTGCTTGCAATCTATCTCGTCTGCTCACATACGCTGCAGAACGTGGACGGGGCGCTCTATACCGGGCAATGTACCTACGGCGATATGGCGATGCATTTGAGCTTCATTACCTCCATCGCCGGGCAGCAGACATTCCCACCGGCGTATAATCTCCTCCCCGGAACGCCGGTGAGCTATCCGTTCCTTTGCGACAGCGTTTCCTCGAGCCTGTACCTTCTCGGAACGCCGCTTCGCTGGGCATATATGATCCCAATGTTCTTCGCCTTTGCGCAGGTGTTCTGCGGCGTGTGGTTTCTCAGCCGGGAGTTCTGCCGGAGAAAGTACGCGCCGGTGCTCGCTTTTCTTCTCTTCTTCCTCAACGGCGGACTCGGCATGATCTATTTTCTCAACGGTGAGTATTCCCTCCACGATCTTTTCACCGCGTTTTACAAAACGCCTACGAATCTCACCGAAAAGGGCATGCGCTGGGTAAACGTCATTGCGGATATGCTGCTGCCGCAGCGGGCGACGCTGTTCGGCTGGGCGGCGCTGTTTGCCGTTTTGTACCTGCTTTTCCGGGCGGTATTTCGCGGCGATACGCGGCTGTATCTCCCGGCGGGCATTCTCGGCGGGCTTCTCCCGATGGTCCATACGCATTCCTACTTTGCTCTCGGTTTGATGGCGGCGTGCTGGCTCCTGTATTCCGCCGTGCGCGACCATTTTTCCCGCGAGTGGTTCCTCCGCTGGCTCCGGTTTGGACTTCCGGCCGTGCTGCTGGCGCTGCCGCAGCTTATACTCTGGACATTCCCGTCTGTTGGAGGAAACGAGCACTTTGTCCGCGTTGTAATCGACTGGGTGAACAACGGAAAGGAACCCTGGCTCTGGTTCTGGGTCAAAAATGTCGGACTTGTATTTGTCCTAACGCCGTTTGCGTTCTTTGCCGTTTCCAGAGAACAGCGCGTGGCATTCTCCGGCGCAGTGTTCATTTTTGTCCTCTGCGAGCTGCTCGTATTTCAACCGAACGAATACGATAACAACAAGCTGCTGTACGTTGCCTATGCGTTCGGATGCTTTGTGTGCGCCGACGCACTGGCCGGTTGGCTTGACCGGCTCCGCAGCAGCCCGGCAGCACAGGGCGTACTTCTTGCGCTTACGCTCTTTATCAGCTCCAACGCCGCCGTGTTTACCCTTGGGCGCGAGGTTGTCTCCGGTATCCCGAAATACGGCTATGAGCTTTTCTCCCGCGACGAGGTCGCCGCGGCGGAGTATATTATTGAGAACACCGAGCCGGACGCTCTTTTCCTGACAAAGGATAATCACGACAACACCGTCGCAACGCTCACAGGGCGTAACATTGTTTGCGGCAGTGGCTCATACCTTTACTTCCACGGCCTAAATTACCAGGGACAGCAGCGTCTTGCTGAACAGATGCTCACAAACGCGGAGGTATTTGAAGCAAACCGCGAAAGCGAAGGACTGGATTATGTGTACATCGGCTACCACGAACGCGCGCTCGCTGGCGTTATCACCGATTATTTGACGGAAAATTATCCCGCCGTGTTCACTGCTGGGGCGATCACGATCTACGCTCTTCACCCGGAGGGCTGAAAGGTCGTCCGGCAACAAGGTATTTCATCTCAATTTTTGCATATACGAAAACCGCCCGCGGTGCATGCCACGGGCGGTTTGACGTATTTCAGAGGACAAAGCTCTCCAACTGTGCCTTCGGCGCGAAGCCGACGGACGTTTTAATGGCTTCGCCGTTCTTGAAGAGAATGAGCGTCGGGATGCTTGATACGCCGAAGCGCATGGCGAGGTCCATTTCCTCGTCCACGTTGACTTTGCCGACTTTCACCTCGTCATGCTCGTCCGCGAACTCGTGCAGCACCGGCGCGAGCATTTTGCAGGGGCCGCACCAGCTTGCCCAGAAGTCCACGAGGACGGGCTTATCCGCACGAAGCACTTCTTCCTCAAAATTGGCTTTCGTAATGGTAATTTCCGACATGATAAAATGATCCTTTCGATGGAGTATTAATAGTTTTCGGTATGGATCTCAAAATAGCTCTGCGGATGGGCACACGTCGGGCAGATCTCCGGTGCGCTCGTGCCAATGACAATATGCCCGCAGTTGCGGCATTCCCAGACCTTGACCTCGCTCTTGGCAAACACCTCGGCAGTCTCCACATTGTGCAGCAGTGCGCGGTAGCGCTCTTCGTGATGTTTTTCGATCGCGCCTACAAGACGGAACTTCTGCGCAAGCTCGTGGAAGCCCTCTTCCTCGGCGGTCTTGGCAAAGCCCTCGTACATATCCGTCCACTCGTAGTTTTCGCCCTCGGCGGCGTTCAGCAGATTCTCCGCCGTATCGCCAATACCGTTGAGCTCCTTGAACCAGAGCTTTGCATGCTCCTTCTCGTTATCCGCGGTTTTCAGGAAGAGTGCGGCGATCTGCTCATAGCCTTCCTTCTTCGCTTTACTCGCAAAGAACGTATACTTGTTGCGCGCTTCCGATTCCCCGGAGAACGCGGCGCGAAGGTTCTGCTCGGTTTTTGTCCCGGAATACTTGTTCTTTTCCGACATTTTTTTCGACTCCTTTACAAAGTGTATTTCTCGTTTCTTAGTATGCCCAGATATGGCCAAAGAACCGTCGAGAGGCAGTTCTTTGGCTGATTTTTTATTCCGCTTTCTTCAGCTCGCAGAGCGCCGCGGCAATGCGCGTAGCGCAGCGCGCGTTATTCAGCGCAAGCTGCACGTTCGTTTCAAAGCTCTCGCCGCCGGTGAGCTCCTTGACCTTAGCAAGCAGGAACGGCGTAATGTTCTTTCCGTGGACATTCGCCTCGTCCGCCGCCTGCAGAGCCACGTTGATGATGCGCTCCATATACTCATGGTCGAGCGCATACTCCTCCGGCACGGGGTTGCCGACGAGAATGCCGCCGCTGAACCCGATGCCGCGCTGGGCATGGATAATCAAGGCGATTTCCGCTTCGCTCTGTGCCGCGTAATCCACACCGAAACCGCTCTTGCGGCAGAAGAACGCCGGGAAATCGGCGGTCTGGTTGCCGATGACGGGAACGCCCATCGTCTCAAGATACTCGAGCGTGCGTCCGATGTCAAGGATCTGCTTGGCACCGGCGCAGACGACCGTGACGGGCGTGTGCGCAAGCTCCTGCAGGTCGGCAGAGATATCCATGGAGTCCTGACCGCCGCGGTGGACGCCGCCGATGCCGCCTGTAGCGAACACGGGAATGCCGGCCATAGCCGCAATGATCATCGTAGAGGCGACGGTCGTCGCACCGGTGCGGCCGAGAGCAACATACACTGCCACGTCGCGGCGGCTGACCTTGCCAATGTTCTCGGCACGGCACATGATCTCCAGTTCCTCCGCCGTGAGACCGACCTTCAGGCGTCCCTTGACGATCGCGCAGGTCGCCGGAACGCCGCCGAGAGAGCGGATGACTTCCTCCACGCGGTGCGCAAAGTCCAGATTTTCCGGATACGGCATGCCGTGGCTGAGGATCGTGCTCTCCAGCGCGACGACGGGCTTATTCTCGTTCAGCGCCTGCTTGATCTCGGGCAGAACGTCCAGATACTTTTCAAAGCTGTTCATAATTCATTTTCCTCCAGAATTTTATTGACGAGCTCCGCGCTCATTCCCGGACTGACGGTACCGGCGCTGGTAACGGCAATGATCCCCGCCGCCAGAGCCCAGCGCGCCGCCCGTTCGGGGGTGAAGCGGTGCAGATAAGCATATAAAAGTCCGGCCATAAAGGCGTCTCCCGCGCCGGTGGCATCCACCATCTGGTCGACGGGACGGAGCGCGGCGTAGAATTTTGCGCCGCTGCGGTCGGCCCAGTAGCAGCCGCGCTGCCCCATGCTGACAACAACGCAGTGCGTGCCGCGCTCCAGAAGCAGATCCGCAGCACGCTCCATATCGGCGTCGTCCGTGATCTCACAGCCGGTCATTGCCGCAAGCTCGAGTACGTTGGGCTTGAGACAGTAGAGCTTCCCGGCAAACGGAGCGAGCCGTCGGGCGTACGTTGTGGAGACCGGATCGGAAAAAACCGGTACACCAGAAAGGGCGTCGGAGGTGATCCATTCGAGCGCCTCCGGCGTCAGACAGGGATCGCAGACAATCGCATCTGCTTTCCGCAGCACGTCCTTTTGTCCTTCCAGCCAGTCGGGGGTGATATGTTCCAGAATGCGCATATCGGACATGCCGATGAACATGTCCCCTTCTGGGTCGATGAGCGCCATATAGCTTGAGCTACCGCAGTCTAGGCAGCGGAGCATATGCGACATATCCATCCCGACGGCCTCGCCGGAGGCAAGGATCTCCCGGCCGTAAAGGTCGTTGCCGACGGCGGAGAACAGGGTGGTTTTCTCCCCCATGCGGGAGAGATTTTCCAGAATATTCCGTGTGACGCCGCCGGGCGACGTGTGGAGAAAGCCGGGATTTGAATCGCGCAGAATGAGCGCGGCGCGGCTGCGCCCATGCAGATCCATGTTGGCCGCGCCAATGCCCGCGGTAAAACGTTTTTCGGTCATTATTTCAAAACTACGCGCTTGAAGCTCTTTTTGCCGCGGCGCAGGACAACTCCCTTGCGAAGTTCCTCGGTATCAAACGACTTGGCAATATCGGTGACCTTCTCTTCCCCGCACAGAACACCGCCCTGCTGGATGTTGCGCCGCGCGTCGCTGCGGGACGCACACAGGCCGCTCAACACGAGAAGGCTCATAATATCAGCTTTTCCGTCAACGAGGTCACTCTCGGAAATGACGGACTCCGGCACGTGCTCCGTGCTGCCGCCGCCGAAAATGGCTCTCGCCTTCTCCTGCGCGGCGCCGGCCTCGTCCTCGCCGTGGACCATTTTGGTGAGCTCGTAGGCCAGGATCTCTTTGGCGGTGTTGAGCTGCGCGTCCTTCCAGGTCGCCATTTCGTCGATCTGCTCGAGCGGCAGGAACGTGAGCATGCGGATGCACTTCATAACGTCCGCATCATCCACGTTACGCCAGTACTGATAGAAATCAAACGGAGACGTCTTGTTCGCGTCGAGCCAGACGGCGTTACCCGCCGTTTTGCCCATCTTCTTGCCCTGCGAGTCGGTCAAGAGTGTGATAGTCATGGCGTAGGCATCCTTGCCGAGCTTCTTGCGAATGAGCTCCGTGCCGCCGAGCATATTGCTCCACTGGTCATCGCCGCCGAACTGCATGTTGCAGCCGTATTCCTTGAAGAGATGATAGAAGTCATAGCTCTGCATGATCATATAGTTGAACTCAAAGAAGCTCAAGCCCTTTTCCATGCGCTGCTTGTAGCATTCGGCGCGGAGCATGTTGTTCACGCTGAAGCATGTACCGACCTCGCGCAGAAGCTCAATGTAATTGAGATCAAGCAGCCAGTCGGCGTTGTTGACCATGATGGCCTTATCCTCACCGAATTCGATGAAGCGTTCCATCTGGCGGCGGAAGCACTCGGCGTTGTGGTCGATGTCCGCCTTGGTGAGCATCTTACGCATATCGGTGCGCCCCGAGGGATCGCCGATCATCGTGGTACCCCCGCCGATGAGCGCGACAGGCTGGTTGCCCGCCATCTGCAGACGCTTCATAAGCGTGAGCGCCATGAAGTGCCCGGCCGTCAAGCTGTCCGCCGTGCAGTCAAAGCCGATATAAAAGCGAGCCTTTCCGTTGTTAATCAGATCGTGGATCTCCTGTTCATCGGTGACCTGCGCGATCAGACCGCGCCGGACAAGCTCTTCGTAAATCTGCATCAATCTGTCTCCTTTTTATTCTTTTTCCGCGCAATACGGATAAATACCTTATGACAGGGACGCGCGGAACCGCTCATCCCGTGCGAGAAGCTCCTCAGCCCCCGCAAGCTGCGTATCGGTGATAACGTCGCCGCCGCTAAGGCGCGCCAGTTCGTACCGGCGTCCCTCGCGGTTGAGAAGGCGGATGCTCGTATAGGTGCGCCCGCCGTGCTCGGATTTCTCCACCAGATACTGCTGCTGCGCCATTGCCGCGATCTGCGGAAGATGGGTCACACAGAGGACCTGTTTTGTCCTGCCGAGGGCGGCGAGCTTTTCCGCCACCCGCTGCGCCGCAACGCCGGATACGCCGGTATCGATCTCGTCAAAGATCAGCGCTTCCACGCCGTCCTTTTCGGCAAAGACGTTTTTGAGCGCCAGCATGATGCGCGAAAGCTCGCCGCCGGAGGCGATGCGGCTGATCGGTCCGAGCCCTTCACCGGCGTTTGCCGACATAACAAAACTCACCTCATCGGCGCCGGAGGCGGACAGGGCGCTTTTCCCCTCGCGGGAGAGGAGCCGGACTTTAAAGCGGACCGACGGCATACTGAGATCACGGAGCTCACCGACGACGCGCTCCTCCAGCCGCTTTGCAGCAGCTTTTCGTATATCGGTGAGCGTGCGAGCCTTCTTTTCAGCGAGAGCGTATGCCTTCGCCGTTTCCTTTTCGAGCTGTTGGAGCCGGTCGCCGGCATACTCCAGTTCGTCAAGGCGGCGCTCGGAATCCGCAAGAAGTGCGGCAAGCCCTTCCTCATCCGTTGCGTACTTCTTTTCCAGACGGCGCAACTGAGAAAGACGTTCCTCCAGACGGTCATATTCCTCCGGAGAGAAATCCAGAAGCTGCTGCTTTTCGCGCAGACGCTCGGAGGCGTCCTCCAGCGCAAGGCGAGCGCCACGGATGATCTCTTCCGTTTCGGAGAGATCCGGACTCCACGCGCTTGCGCGGGAGACATTATACTCCGCATCGCCGCACTGTGCAACAGCGCTGCCGTCGGAATCGTAGAGCGCGGCAAGGGCGGAGGATATGTGCTCCGTCAGCTTTTCGCTGTTGCGAAGGAGATCCCGGCGCTCCGTGAGTTCGGTCTCCTCGCCGGGACGGATCTCCGCCTTGGAAAGCTCGGCGATCCGATAGCGCAGGCTTTCTTCCAGACGCTGCTTTTCCACTTCGTCCATGGAGAGACGTTCGGTCTCGCGGACAAGGGCGCGGTAGGCATCGTACGCCTCGCGGTACGCCGAGAGAGCCTCACCGCACTCGCCAAAGGCATCCAGATAGTCCAAATGCCGCCGCTCGTCGAGAAGCTGACGGCCGTCGTTCTGCCCATGGATATCCAGCAGAAGCGCTCCCAGCTCGCGCAGCTGCGACGCAGTGACCGGCACGCCGTTCACGCGGCCGGTGCTCTTGCCGTCCGTCGAAATGCGGCGCTGCAGTATGACCTCACCGTCATCCGCGTCGATCTCGTTATCGGCGCACCAGCGTTCCGCCTGCGCCGATGCAAAGGCTGCCGTGACGGAAGCACGCTCCGCGCCGGAGCGAACAAGCTCACGGCTGACGCGGTTGCCGAGTACAGCGTTGAGCGAGTCGATGATGATCGATTTGCCCGCGCCCGTTTCGCCGGTCAATACGCTCAGCCCGGCAGAGAATTCCACATCCGCGCATTCAATGACGGCGATATTTTCAATGTGGAGTGTTTTGAGCATTACAGCATAGCCTCAATTTCCCGGCAGAAATCCAGCGCCGTCTGTACATCTCGCATGGCGAGAAACGCGGTGTCGTCTCCCGCAAGCGTTCCGACAAGATTGGGAACATCCAGATTGTCGAGCATGGACGCCGCAGCGTTGGCAAGACCGGGCAGTGTGTGGATTACAACGATGTTCTGCGCCGTATCAAAGCTCACGACACATTCGCGGAAAATCTTGCGCAGCCGGTCGAGCTGGTCGCCGGAATCCTCCCGCGCAGGGACGGTATAGCGGTAGCCGCCGTCCGGAGAAAGCTCTTTTACCAGACGAAGCTCGCGGATATCGCGCGAGAGCGTCGCCTGTGTGCTTTTCACGCCGCGCTTGCGCAGCGCTTCGATCAACTGGTTCTGGGTCTCAATGTTCTGCTCCTGAATCAACGCAAGGATCTCTTCCTGTCGCTTTGATTTCACGGGGCGTTCACCTCTTTCATTTATCGACTAATTTTTCAAACACAATGTCAAAGAAGCTGCGGTCTTTAACGCGCGCCATAAGAAGCGTTTTATCGGAGCGCGCCACGACGAGCTCGTCCCCGTCAAGGAACGGGACGGCCACGCCATCCACGGAGAGAAAGACCTCCTTGTCTCCCTGCTCCACGGTGCGTATGAATACTTCGCGGTCCGCCTTCAGTACATACGAGCGCGCCGCAAGGCGGAAAGTGCAGATCGGAGTGAGAATGATGCAGTCGGCACACGGCTCGACGATCGGCCCGCCCGCTGCCATGGAGTAGGCCGTGGAGCCGGTCGGCGTAGAGGCGATCATTCCGTCGCCGGAAAACGCCGTGATCTCTCGCCCGTCGCTGAACGCTTCAAGTTTCACAACGCTCACCGAGGCGCGGACGACCGCTTCGTTGAGAGCGCTTCCCTCGTAGACCAGTTTGCCCTTTCGGAAGAGCTTGAGATCGAGCATCATGCGCGTCTGCACGGAGTAATGTCCGTCGGCAACCTCCAGTATGCAGTCTATATCAGTCTGCTCCAATTCGGCGAGAAAGCCCTTGTTTCCGAGATTCACGCCGAGGATCGGGACACCAGAGCCGGCAAGATACCGGGAAAGCTGCAAAATCGTGCCGTCGCCGCCGAGGGATACGACAAGCCGCGCGCCGGGCAGCGCCATGGGAAGCGTAACAGTCGGAACATCGGGCGACCAGGTACTTTCCAGCCCATCGCTGAGAAACGGTGCGATGCAGACCTCATGCCCGTGCTCGCGCAGCGCTTCGGCGAGCGCAAGTGTGAACTCCAGACCGTGATCGCGGTGCGCGTTCGGGCAGAGAAGAATGTATCCGTCTTTCATTTATCCGAATCCTTTCCGTGCGCCGCGTGGGACGCGGCGACAAGTGCGTCGATGTCCGGCTCGGGAATGCTCTCTGCTCCCTTTTTGAGCCAGGCAAGATACTCAATGTTCCCTTCCGGGCCGCGGATGGGTGAGAAATCCAGCCCCTGCACGCCAAAGCCGCACTCCGGCGCATAGCGCAGAAACTCGCGAAGCACCTCCGCGTGGACCGCAGGATCGCGCACAACACCCTTTTTTCCGACCTTGTCCTTCCCCGCTTCGAACTGCGGCTTGACAAGGCACACCATCTCACCCTCCGGCTTTAAAAGCGCGGCGACTGCGCCTAAAATGAGCCGGAGCGAAATGAAGCTCAGATCGGCAACCGCGACGTCCATCTCTTCGGGGATCTGTTCGTGCGTGACATAGCGGATATTCGTCCGCTCCATGCAGACAACGCGCGGATCGGTGCGAAGGCTCCAGGCGAGCTGGCCGTAGCCAACATCCACGGCGTAGACCTTGGCCGCGCCGTTCTGGAGCAGTACGTCCGTAAAACCGCCGGTGGAAGCGCCGCAGTCGATGCACACGGTGTCCTTTACCTTGAGAGGAAATACGCGCAGCGCTTTTTCGAGCTTCCACCCGCCGCGGCTGACGTAAGGGAGCGTTTCGCCCCGCATTTCCACCGCGGCGTCCTCCGCCACGGAGGTACCTGGCTTTGTTTCCTTCTGCCCGTTTACATACACACTGCCCGCCATGATATACGCCTTGGCGCGTTCACGGCTCTCGGCGAGACCTTTATCGAATACAAGCTGATCAAGCCGGATCTTTTTCATGCATTATCCCCTTTGCGGCCGCAGCGATCCCTTCCGCATCAAGATGCAGACAGTGCTGCAGCTGACTGACCGAACCGTGTTTGATAATACCGCTGCCGAGATCAAGCAGGCGTGTGCCGCGCAGTGAAATGCCGTTTGCCGCAGCGTCGGAAAGCAGAAGCGTGCCCAAACTTCCGGAGCGACAGGCTTCCTCCACCATAATGAACCGCCCGGTCTTATGCAGCGACTTCCGGACGGTTTCCGGAGCAAGCGGCAGCAGACGGTTGAGCTTGATCACCTCGGCGGAAATACCATCGGCGGAAAGCCGTTCCGCCGCAGCGAGCGCCGCATTGATACTGATGCCGTAGGTGACGATCGTGACATCCGCCCCGGAACGCAGCAGCGTCGAATCCTCGCGGGAATGATCGTCGGTATATTCTCCCTCTCCCCCGCGTGGATAGCGAAGCGCCACCGGTCCGGATTTCTCCCGCACCGCAATGGAGAGCATGGAATCGACCTCACGGAAGCTCGCCGGGGCATAAACGGTCATATTCGGCACGGAGCCGAGAAACGCGATGTCAAACGCCCCCTGATGCGTAACGCCGTCGTGCCCGACGAGACCGGCACGGTCCACCGCCAGAACAACGTGAAGTCCCATAAGGCCGATGTTCTCGATCAGCATATCGTAGGAGCGCTGGAGAAACGTGGAATACACGGCGAAAATGGGCGTCAGACCCTGCTTTGCCATGCCTGCGCACATTGCAGCGGCGTGCTCTTCGGCAATACCGAGTTCAAAGTACCGGTTCGGAAAACGGCGGGCAAATTCGGACAGCCCCGTCCCGTGCTCCATCGCCGCAGTAACGGCGCAGACCGTCGGGTCCTTTTCCGCAAGCGCGATAGCCGAAGCGCCGAACGCCGCAGAGAAATCGGCGGCGGGCTGTGCCTTTATGCCAGTATCCGGATCAAACGGGTTGACACCATGGTAGATCTGCGGGTTTTCCTCCGCGGGGGCATACCCTTTTCCCTTCACAGTCACCACATGGACGACGACCGGGCGGCGGAGATCCTTCGCCCAGCGCAGCGTCATCTCCAGGGCCTTTTCATCGTGGCCGTCCACCGGTCCGATATAGTAAAAGCCGAGATCGTCAAAAATGCCGGACGGCAGAAGCCGCGCTTTGATCCGTTCCTTGAGCCGGTGCAGCTCTTCATAGGCGTGCGGATGCTTTTTCATCACGCGGCGGTATGTCCGCTTGAAGCGCAGATACCCCGGGCGTGTACGCGCGCGGCGGAGCAGCCGGGCAACGCCGCCGACGTTCTCGTTGATCGACATACCGTTGTCGTTAAGAACGACTACGGCGGCCTCACGGCTCGCGCCGAGATCGCTCAACCCCTCATAGCACATGCCGCCGGTCATAGCGCCGTCACCCACAACGGCAACTACATCGTAGCTTCCGTGCATGAGCGTCCGGGCACGCGCCATACCAGCCGCCAGCGACACGGAGTCGGAGGCGTGTCCGGCAAGAAACGGATCGGCGTTACTCTCACACGGCTTGGGAAAGCCGGAAACGCCGTCGAGCTGGCGCAGTGTGTCAAATGAATCCCGCCGTCCGGTCAGGATCTTGTGGACATAGGACTGATGTCCGACGTCGAACAGAATGCGATCTTTCATCGGGTCATAGACGCGATGAAGCGCGACCGTAAGTTCCACGCTGCCGAGGTTCGAGGCAAGATGACCGCCCGTGCGCGAAACATTTTCCACAAGAAATTCGCGGATGTCCCGGCAAAGCTCCGGAATATCCCGTTCAGGCACAGCGCGAAGATCGGCGTTGCTGTTTATTCTATATAAAAGACCTTTTTCTTTCTGGTTCAACACAAATGCTTCCCCTCATACTGTTAACTTAAATATAATAACAAAAAAAAACACCCTTTACAAGTGCAAAGGGTGTTTTGCCAAAAAATATTCACAGTTTTCCCGGGGAATATTCATTTTCTGCGGTCTGCCAGAAGGTCGGCAAGCCAGCAAAGGAACGCTGTATCGGCAAAATGGCCGGGGATGGCAGCTTTTGCCTTTTCCGTGTGCAGATGTACGAGCCTGCCGCATTCCGCAATGCCAAGAAGAGAAACGAACGTTGTCTTTTTCACCGCAGCATCCGACCCGATCGGCTTACCCAGCTCGTCCTCCGTGGAGATCTTGTCGAGTACATCATCGCGGATCTGGAAGGCCAGACCGAGATTCATGGCAAACTCTTCCGCCGCTGATACCTGCTCCGGCGTTCCTCCGGCGCACTGGACGCCCATAACGCACGCAGCACGAAGCAGCGCTCCGGTTTTCAGCCGGTGGATCTCATAAAGCTCTTCTTCCGTGACCGGAAGGCCTTCCTTGCTTGTATCCAGATACTGTCCACCGCACATTCCCTGCTCGGCTGCGGCAAACGCAAGGGTTTTTGCCATGACCGCGGTACGCTCCAGCGCGACTGGCGCAGACAAAACAGAGAAATACGCCGCCGATTGCAGCGCGTCTCCCGCGAGGACGGCGTTTGTCTCGCCAAACACCTTGTGGCACGTCGGTTTACCACGGCGAAGATCGTCGTTATCCATACAGGGGAGATCGTCGTGGATCAGCGAGTATGTATGCAGCATTTCAATGCCGCAGGCAGCTGGCAGCGCCGCGGCACGGTCGCCGCCGGAGATCTCGCAGAACTTCATAAGCAGCAGCGGGCGGATACGCTTCCCTCCGGCGAGGAGAGAATAGCGCATGGCATCCAGCAGTTCTTTCTGCGGGCAGGTCTCCGAAAAGCGCGTCTCAAGCGCGGCGTTGATCTCGCTTTGAATGGTTTTATATTCGCTGAAATAGTCCATGCTCATTCGTTCTCCGATGCAAAAGATGTTTCGACCGGTGCGCCGTCAGCGCCCTTCTGGAGACGGACAACCGTCTGCTCAGCTTTATCGAGCTGCTTTGTGCAGGTGCGGATCAGCTCTGCGCCCTCGGTATACAGCGAAAGGGACTCCTCGAGCGGAGCATCGCCCTTTTCCAGCGAACGGACGATCTCATCCAGCCTGGCAAGCATCTGCTCAAAGGTTTTCGGTTTTGCGCCTTTTCGTTCTGCCATGGTATTTACCTCTATCCGTTTTTCAGCTCTTCTTATCGGTGACGCGGACGATAGTCTCACATTTCACGTCGCCGACAGCGCAGATGACTTTGGTCGTGCCTTCCTTCACACCGGTAACGACACCGTTTTCATTTACGGTGGCAATGGCGGTATCGGCGATGGTCCACGTCTCCTTGTTCGTGCTGGGATCGATGTTGTACATCGTGCAGTTGAGATCGACCGACTGTCCGACGGAAATGGTAAAGTCGGAATTCGGCAAACCGAAACAGGTGATGACGACGCGCGGTGTCTTATCGTTCGGGTCAGGCGTCGCCTGTGCCGCGGCAGCCGCTGCCGCGGGCGGGTTGTCGGTCACGCGGATAATGCAGACCGCTTTGGCCGTGCCGGACTTGCAGACGATGTTCGTATAGCCCATCTTCTTGCCGGTGACGAGGCCGGTCTCGGATACCGTCGCGATGGCGGGATCTTCCGAGGACCATGTGACCTCGCTTCCCTCCGGCGTAACGACGGCGGTGAGCTGGATCTCATATCCCCACTGGCCGCTGAGGCTGATGTCGGTCTTTTCCACACCGCCGTAGCAGATCTTGATCGTCGGCTCCGTAACGGTGAGCGAAAGCGACGCGGACGACTCGCCGATGGTATAGGTGATCTTTGGATTGCCGACCTTCCAGCAGGTGACGATGCCGTTTTCGTCCACGCTGGCAGAGGAGGCATCGCTGGAGGTCCAGATTCCGCCAGTCGAACCGTCGCTCACCACGGCCTGCAGACGAATGACCGTGGATGTCTGGAAGCTGAGCGCCGTAACCGCTTCGTTTTCATAGAGGATCTCAACCTTTACCGGTTCCTTCGTCGTCTCCGGCGTAGCAGAGACCTCCGGGACAGGCGTCGCCGCTTCAGGCGTCGCTGTCGCGGTCGTCGAGGGAGACGCGCTTGGGTCGTCCGGCGTTTTGTTGTCCCTGTTCGTGAAAAAGTCGGAGATGCCGCAGCCCGCCAGAGAAAAGCAAAGAGCCGCTGCTGCCAGAGCAAACGCAACCATGCGATATAGCTTTTTCATCATTGTACCTCCGATTGATGCTCCACACGGCAGTCAAGCGCGCCGTGTTCGAGCCGTATATGGACGCTGTCGCCAGGGGCGACAGCTGCGGCGTTTCTGAGTATTGTACCGGACTTATCGGTCGCAACGGAAAAACCGCGAGAGAGTACCTTGAGCGGGCTCATCGCCTCAAGCGAGGACACGAGCCGGACATATTCCTGCCGTTTCGCAAGCAGCAGATGCTTTTCTGCTGCGTTCAGACGATCGGACAGACGGTCGATATCGAGCCGCCGGTTTTGAAGAAATCCTGTCGAGCTCTGCATAACCGGGCGGGCGGACAGCTCTTTCAGCCGCGCGGAAAGCGCGTCAAGCCGTTTCCGCTGCGCCTGACCGAGCCGGTTCTCGAGCGAGAGAAGCTGCGCGCGAATGTCCGACTGCTCCGGTACGGCGATCTCCGCGCCGTTTGACGGCGTTGCCGCACGCACATCGGCGACAAAGTCGGCGATAGTCACATCGGGTTCGTGTCCGACCGCAGATATAATAGGGATCTCGGAAGCAAATATTGCACGGGCAACGCGCTCGTCGTTGAACGCCCAGAGATCTTCGATCGAGCCGCCGCCGCGTCCGGTAATGATAAGATTTGCCACATTCCACCGATTCGCATACCGGATCGCCCCTGCGATCTCCGCAGGGGCTTCCGTTCCCTGCACACGCACCGGCATTACGAGTATCTTTGTAAGCGGCCAGCGCCTGCCGAGAATGCGGATCATATCCTGCACGGCGGCACCGGCACCGGAGGTGATGAGCGCGATCCTCTCCGGCATGACAGGAAGCCGCTTTTTGTGCTCCTGCGTGAACAAGCCCTCGGCAAGAAGTTTTGCCTTGAGTTGTTCATATGCCATGTGAAGATCGCCCAGTCCTTCCGGCTGAATGGCAGAGACATAAAGCTGATAAGCTCCGTCGCGCGGATAGACCGCGACACGTCCGGCGCAGATCACGCCCATGCCGTTTTCCGGGCGAAAACGCAACCGGGAAGCATCGGCACGGAACATGACGCAGCGGATCGATGCGGCGGTATCCTTGAGTGTAAAATAATGATGACCCGAGGGGTATATCTTATAATTAGACAGCTCGCCGCGGACATATACGCGGCGCAGCGCGCCGTCACTTTCCACGATGGCGCGGATATGCTCCGTAATCTCCGATACAGAGAGCGGCGAAATCTCCGTCATTCTTCCGTCAAGGGCACCGTTTCAGCTGCCGCATCTTCCTCGGTATCCATCCCCGGAGCCGCTGCGTCCTCCACGGTCTCACCGCGGGAGCGCATGAAGCTGCCGAGAATTCCGTTGATAAAGCGGACTGTCTCCGGCTCATCATATCCCTTGGCAAGCTCGACGGCTTCGTTGATGGACGCTGCCGCCGGGATATCCGGCATATAAAGGATCTCATACAGCGCAACGCGCAGCACGGCAAGAGCGGTGCGCGAAATGCGCGAGAGCTTCCAGCCGTGGGCGAACTGCTCGATGAGCGCGTCAAGCTCCTCACGGTGGTCGCGCACACCGGTCACAAGGGTATTGATGTAAGCACGCTCCTTTTCGCCGGGGATCTCCGTAAAAAGAGCATCCTCCGCCGGAAGAGCGCGGAAATAGTCCTCGTCGAAAAAGGCGTCCGGCCCGATGTCGCTGCCGGCGTTAACGGCAAAGCTGAGCTGAAGCGCCAGCTGTCGTGCATTCGTTCTCGTCATAGAGAGAATTACCCCTTCATATCGGTCTTATCAAAGGCGATGCCCGTGATATGCACGTTGACGACGGTCTTGAGTCCGGTCATGTCCTCCACGCTCGCGGCGACCTGATCCTGCACCTTTTTAGCAACAACAGTGACACCGTAGCCGTAGCGGACCATGATGAGAATATCGATGACCGCCTGACCGTTTTCCGCAGAGATCTTCACGCTGGGCGGCGTGGTCGCGCTCTTGATGCCGAGAAATTCCGCAATATCCGCGCCGGGCACGGACGAAAGCCCTGCGACGCCTTCGATCTCCGAAACGGCGGCGTTGACCATCACCTGGATAACGTCCTCCGAAATGCTGATATTCCCTTTTTCCGTCTGGCTGGTGATATAGTTTTCAGGCATAGCTGCTAACCTCCCAATGTATTCATGTCATTGTAACACAACGATTACAAAAAATAAAGAGGCGTCCCAAAAAACTTTTGGAACGCCTCGCTGCGGATATAGTTGGAACCGCTCGAAATCAGGCGCGAGGATGAGATTTCTGGTACACATCCTTGAGCTGCTTTTTGACGAGCTGCGAATAGATCTGCGTGGAGCTGATATCTGCGTGACCGAGCATTTCCTGGATCGCCCGGATATCTGCGCCGTTTTCCAGCAGATGAGCCGCGAAGGAATGACGCAGCGTGTGCGGCGTAATGTCCTTCTCGATATGCGCCTTGGCCTGATAGGACTTGATGATCTTCCAGAAGCCCTGCCGGGACATGCGCTCACCGCTGACATTCACGAAGAGAGATGTCTCATCTTTCCGCGCCAGCATTTGCGGGCGAACAAAATCCATATACTCGCTAAGCGCCCGGATCGCCGCCGGATAAAGCGGAATAAACCGTTCCTTATCATGGCTTACGCAGCGGATCGCACCCGCCGAGAGATTCACGTCCGTCACATTGAGCGAAATAAGTTCGCTCACGCGGATTCCAGTAGCGTACAGCAATTCGAGCATCGCCTTGTCGCGATAGCCCTTGAAGTCGGTACACTCCGGCTGCTCAAGCAGCAGTTCGACCTCGCTGCTCGTGAGGATCTGCGGCAGCTTCTGCTCGCACTTATCCGGGACCAGCTTGCCAGTCGGGTTTTCGCTTACGATACGCTGGAGAATGAGGAAAGTATAAAAGCATTTCAGCGACGCAATGGAGCGGGACACGGTCGCTACCGATTTTCCCATTCCGCGCAGCCAGGAAATGTATCCGTTCAGGACTTCCTCGTCCGCCTCGGTGTATCCGACAGTTTCGTGTGAGTCAAGGTATTCTCCGAACTGACGGATATCGCGGAGATACGAACTCAGGGTGTTGCTGGAAGCCTTTTTCACATTCATAAGATAGTCTTTGAACTTTTCAAAGCAGACGGAATTATCCATAGCAACGCCCTCCTTCCTCTTTTCTTTCTCTTTATAGTAACAACGGGATCAAAAGTTGCCGAACAAGCGCCGCAGCAGACAGAAGCAGCGCTGCGATCAGAACCCGGTCCGCGGAAACAAACGAAAACCGGACGCGCGGATAGCCTCGGCAGGTTCGGTATATGTCAAGGGAGGAGCAGAACGCTTCCTCGCCAAGCAAAAACAAAGCGGAAAGAGAAAAGAGTGCGGGGATCCCAATGATCAGACAGGCTTTCACGGCAGAAATGCCGCCTGCAAGCAGCACTGATACGCTGTAGGAAAGAAGAAAGCCCCGAAAAAGAAAAAGGATCGGGAGAAGCAGAAAGCCGAAAAGAACGGCAGAGAGAAACACCGCTATAAAACACGGCGCAGAATAAGTCCAGAGAAGCCGGAGGTACCCGGCCGAATCGGAAAGCGCGGCATCCGCAAGAGGCGAAATGCCATCCAGCATCGGATGCGGAAAGAAGGATACGGCAAACGTTCCCATCGCCGCGCCAAAGCAGACGGCCAGCGGTAAAATGTAGCGGACCGGTCTGGAAAAATGAAAAATGAGCGGCGCAGTATCCGCCGCGTCAATCACTGGATCGTTCATGCTGCACCCTCGCCCCACGGCAAAAGAAACAACATAAAACAATAATTTACATAATCTGTTGTACGCACACTATACCGCAGATTCATTAAGTTATCAATCCTTTTTTCCGTGATTTTGGAACTTTGTGAATTATGTCTATATTTTATGTAAACTATATTATGTTATCTTTTGCAACTGCGCACGGGAAAACCCTTGAAATTCAAGGGCTTTTCACCGTATTTTGCGATTACATCTTGTAATTTCCCCAAGATATTGGCGAACATGCTTCGTTTATGTCAACTCCGGTGCGCGATTCCTATTTGTAATACGGAGCCCGTTTCTTTTGCGATTTTTTGTTATTTTTGTTCATTTTTATGAAATACACGATTGACATGACCGCCGTCATAACGCACAGCGTTTTCAAAACGCAACCGAAATTCCAATCTTTCATCGGGATGCAGGCTCCAATCAGAAGCAAAATCAGCACCGCAGTGATCGCAGAAAGCGGGATATACGCATACCCTAACCTTCTCCTTGAATAGAATACGCATTCCGATATCAGAGCTGCAAGGCCGGCGCAGGCAAGAGCAGAGAGATACGTGGAGCCTTCCGGCAGCACCCCCTCCCGGATCAGCAGCGCTGCCGGAAAAAGAAGGAGGAGCGATCCCCCCGCCATCACGCTTCCCGAGCGAACGGCGTCAATGACCTGTCCTCTTCGATTCGGCTGTTGTTTGACCATAAAAACACCCCCGCAGATAAGTATGTTCATACTTATTCCTGCGGGGGTGTTTTTATTACGCCTTGTGTCGGACGCGATCAGTTGCCCAGAGACTCCTCGGAATCGGAAGTTTCCTTGTTGGCGCCCTTGCCTTCGTTGCTGGAAACAGCCCACTTGGTAATTTCGATGCGGACGCGGTCTTCACCGGTCTCAAAGGTGAGCTTGTCGCTGGTGACGTGGACGACCTTGCCGACCATGCCGCCGATGGTGACGATCTTATCGCCGACTTCAATGCTGTCACGCATCTCCTGCGCTTTTTTCTTGCGCTTCTTTTCGGGGACGATCATCAGGAAGTAGAACACAGCGATGATGACGACCATCATAACGATGCTCGTAATGCCGCTGGCGCCGGTAGCGGTTCCGTCCGCCGAGGCCATATTGCAGCCGGCAAACGCGAACATGGCAAAAATCACGCCAAGAACAGTTGCAAGGATCTTTTTCATGGGTTAACCCTCCAATGTAAATTACAATTACTGATTATACCGATGTTTTTCAATAAAAGCAAGAGAATTATATCCTCTTATCCAACTTTTCGACATACCGTTCGTGAAACACCTGATACTTCCCCTCGTCGAGCGCTGTACGAATCTTTTCCATCAGGGAATTATAGAAATAGAGATTGTGCATCACGCAGAAGCGAAGCGCCAGGATCTCTTCTGCCTTCATCAGATGGCGAAGATACGCACGGCTGTATTTGCGGCAGACCGGGCAATGGCACTCGGGATCGATCGAACGCTCATCGCGCGCATACTTCTCGTTCTTGATGTTGATGACGCCTTCCCACGTATAGAGGTGTCCGTGGCGCCCGTTGCGGGCCGGCATCACGCAGTCAAAAAAGTCCACGCCGCGGTACACCGCCTCAATGATGTTCCCCGGTGTTCCAACCCCCATGAGATAGCGCGGCTTATCCTGCGGCATATATTCCTCGACGGCAGAAATGGTATCGTACATTTCCGCAGCGGTCTCCCCCACCGCAAGTCCGCCGATGGCATAGCCGGAGAGATCAAGCTCCGCGATCTGCTGCATGTGGCGGACGCGGAGATCGTGATACACCGCGCCCTGGTTGATGCCCCAGAGCACCTGTCCGGGATTGACGGCGTTGTCCTCCGAGGTGTAGCGTGCGAGCGCATCCTTGCATCGGGCGAGCCAGCGCACCGTGCGGTCGCACGACGCTTCGCAGTACTCCCGCGGCGCCGGAATGCCGACGCACTCGTCAAACGCCATGGCGATATCTGAGCCGAGATTGGCCTGAATGCGCATACTCTCCTCCGGCCCCATAAAGATATGACGGCCGTCCACGTGGGAATTGAAGTATACGCCCTCTTCCTTGATCTTGCGCAGCTGCGCAAGAGAGAATATCTGGAATCCGCCGGAGTCGGTCAAGATCGGCCCGTCCCAGCGCATGAATTTGTGCAGCCCGCCCATATCGCGGATCAGCTCGTCGCCCGGGCGGACGTGCAGATGGTAGGTGTTGGAAAGCTCAACCTGACAGCCGATCTCCCGGAGGTCGTCTGCGGAGAGGCCGCCCTTGATCGCCGCCTGCGTGCCGACGTTCATAAATACCGGCGTCTGCACCGTGCCGTGCGGCGTGGTGTATTCGCCCCGGCGGGCATGCCCCTCGAGCTTGATTCTTTTATACATTCTCCTTTATTCCTTTCAGTGAATAAACATCGCGTCGCCGAAGGAGAAAAAGCGGTATCGTTCCTTTACCGCTTCCTCGTAAGTACGCAGGACGTTTTCGCGCCCGGCGAGTGCAGAGACAAGCATGATGAGCGTGCTCTCCGGCAGATGGAAATTGGTCACGAGCGCGTCAATGGCTTTAAAGCGGTAGCCTGGATAGATGAAAATGTCCGTCCATCCGCTTTTTGGCTGCAAGATGCCGTCTTCGCCGGTGAAGCTCTCAAGCGTCCGGCAGGACGTCGTACCGACAGATATTACGCGCCCGCCGTTCGCGTGCGTGCGGTTTACGATGTCCGCCGTCTCCTGGCTCACCATACAGAACTCCGCGTGCATCGGGTGGTCCTCGATGTTGTCCTCTTTTACCGGGCGGAATGTGCCAAGTCCGACATGCAGCGTGACATACGCAAGTGAAACGCCCTTGTCGGCGATACGCTGCAAAAGCTCCGGCGTAAAGTGCAGTCCCGCCGTCGGCGCTGCTGCGGAACCTGGGTCGCGGGAATATACCGTCTGGTAACGCTCCTTGTCCGCCAGCTCTTCCTTGATATATGGCGGCAGCGGCATTTTGCCGAGCCTGTCCAAAAGTTCGAGGAAAATACCGTCATAGGTAAAATGCAGCACTTTGTTGCCGTCCGCTTCCGCACGGATGACCTCCGCCGTCAGCTCTCCGTTGCCAAAGGAGATATGTGTTCCGGGCTGTGTTTTGCGCCCCGGTCGGGTAAGGCATTCCCAGTCCCCGCCGCCGAGGTCATGCAGCAGCACGACCTCCACGCTGCCGCCCGTCGGCCGCGTGCCGAAGAGCCGCGCCGGGATCACGCGGGAATCGTTCATCACGAGACAGTCGCCCTCGTTAAGGAAGTCCGGAAGCTCGTGAAAGATGTGGTGCTCGACAGCGCCGGTGCGCTTGTCCAGCGTCAAAAGGCGCGAGGAGTCACGCCGCTCCAGTGGCGTCTGGGCAATAAGCTCCGGGGGAAGATCATAAAAAAAGTCCGATTTTTTCAAGATTACTCCATCTGCCGGGATATTCCGGCTGCTGTGTTTTGCTGCCGTGCTTGCCTTGACGGGAGTACGGCAGAGTGTTATTATACTTTAAAATATTATATACATGTTCCGCTCCCTTTGCAACCGCAAAAGCGCCGAACTTCCGCGCACCGCGGCCTGTCCCGCTGCATACAATGGCACGGGAGTAGTTTTTGCCGTTCCCTTCCCTACCGCACGCCGTTGCGGTACGGACCGGCAGAAAGGACGGAACATGAAAAAACCTGTTTTTACCGGCAGCGCGACCGCGCTCGTCACGCCGTTCACCGATCGGGGCGTGGACTACGACCGTCTCGCCGCGGCGATCGACCGGCAGGCGGAAGGAGGCACTGCCGCCATCGTCGTGTGCGGCACAACCGGGGAGACTTCGACGCTCTCGGAGGCCGAGCGAGCTTCCCTTATCGAGTTCTCCGTAGTATATACCCGTTCCCGCATGAAAGTGATCGCCGGGATCGGCGGCAACGATACGCTTGCTGCGGCAAATGCGGCCCGGCGCGCCGAACGGCTCGGGGCGGACGCACTGCTTCTTACGACGCCCTATTATAACAAGGCGAGCTCCGCCGGGATCGTCCGGCATTTCACATATGTGGCAGAGCATTCCGAACTGCCACTCATCGTATACAACATTCCCGGACGCACCGGTGTTTTCTGCACGCCGGAACACTACGCGCGTTTGGCGGAGATCTCCCGCATCAACGGCGTAAAGGAAGCCTCCGGCGACATTTCCCTCGTCTCCCGAACGCGGCATCTCTGCGGTGATGCGCTGAACATCTGGAGCGGAAACGACGATCAGACGCTGCCCATCCTCGCGCTCGGAGCAAAGGGCGTGATCTCGGTTACATCGAACATCGTGCCGCAGGTCATGGCGACGCTCTGCGCCGCGGCGCTCAGCGGCGATTTTTTTACGGCCCGCGCCCTGCACGAAGCCTACGCCGGGCTTTTTGACGCGCTTTTCCTTGAGGTCAATCCCATCCCAGTTAAGGCCGCGATGCAGATGCTCGGTTGGGATTCCGGGCGGCTGCGGCTCCCGCTCTGCCCAATGACAGAGGAAAATGCCGCAAGGATGCAACAGTGCTTGGAGAGCTTACAGCTTCTCTGATATCATAGATTACGAAAGCGAGTATTCCCATGAAGCGAATTTCGACCCTGCTGTTATGCGCTGTTTTTCTTTTTACGCTGATTGTGCCGGTATATGCTGCGGAGACGGAACCCTACAGCCTGCGTGTATCCAAATACTGCGAAGCCGCCTCGATGTCGGACTATCGGGAGCTCTTCCGCGATGCAGAAAGCGGCGGGATCAGTGCCTCGCTGAGTCGTGCCGCGCTCGCCGGCATCCTGTACCGCATTTACGGAAGCGCGGAAGACGCCGAAACGATCCCGTCGGACGTAGACGCCTCGCAGTGGTACGCCGCCGGGACCGCGTGGGCCGTAAAGAAAAATATCGTTCCGCACGATGCGAACGGCACCTTTCGTCCCGGCGATCCCGTCACGCGCGAAACGCTTCTTGTGACGCTCTATCGCTGCGCCAATGCCTACGGCATATCGCTTCCCGCAATCAATCCGTGGTTCACCTTTCTTGACGGCGGGCTAATGACGCCGGAGGCGCAGACGGCCGCCTTCACGCTGCAGCGTGCCGGCGTGCTGATCGAGGATACGGACGGATACTTTCATTATAAAAACACCGTATCTCTCGCCGAAGGCGAAGAGGCCATCCTCCGCTTTCTGGGCACGCAGAAAAATATTCTGACCGCCCTTCCCGTTTCCACGGTCGAGGAAAGCGAACCGGTATCGAACGATTGGTTTGATGATGCATGCTTCATCGGTCATTCGCAGATCGTCGGGATGCAGCGCTATTCCGGAATTTCCGGCCCCGACTACTACGCTGTTGTCGGCCACAAAGCGCAGGACGTTGTAGATTACGGATTTTACCAACTGCCGGATGGCCGGTACGGTACGCTCAGCGACGGCTTGCACAGCAAGTCTTACGGAAAAGTTTACATAATGCTCGGCATCAACGACAGTTCACTGGATGTGGACCGTGTGGAAAAGTTTATGAAGCCGATGCGAACGATCCTTGATCTTGTGAAGGAAACGCAGCCGGAGGCAAAGATCTATCTTCTCTCACTCGTCCCCGTTGGCCGCTATACGCCGATGAACGAACTATACAATCCCGACAGCACAGTATTCTATTCGCAGCTTGTTAAAACGCTCTCCCGTGAATACGATACGGAATACATTGATCTTTTCCGCATGATGTGCGATAAAGCCGGGTACTTTTTGAACAGCTTCAATTCCGGCGACGGGATACATATCCAGCCGGAGCGATATCCGGAGATCGTGGAGTATCTCAAGCGACACACATAAGGTGAATATAATTCGAACCCCCGGCTGTCCGCGAACAGCCGGGGGCTCCTCTATAAGTTTTCAGGGATTATTCTTCGTTTTCCCAGTTGTGCCAGACGTTCTGGACATCCTCGTTATCGTCAAACATCTCGAGCATTTTGGACATATTCTTGATATCGCCCTCGTCGGTGAGAGTGATATAGTTCTGCGGGACCATTTCCACCTGCGCAGAGAGCAGATGATACTTGGCAGAAAGCGCCTCGGCCACGGCTGCTACATCGTCCGGCTGGGTATAGACCGTGAAGATGCCCTCTTCCGCTTCGAGATCGTCCGCGCCGGCTTCCAGCGCAGCCTCGAAGACAGCTTCTTCGTCAAGATCCTCGTCCTCGTTATCGATCACGATGACGCCCTTCTTATCGAACGACCACGAAACGCAGCCCGCAGCGCCCATGTTTCCGCCGTATTTATCAAAATAGTGACGAACATCGGACGCGGTGCGGTTGCGGTTATCTGTCATGGCGTCCACAATGATGGCGACGCCGGAAGGTCCGTAGCCTTCGTAGGTAACTCTTTCGTAGTTATCGGTCGCACCGCTGCCGAGCGCTTTTTCGATCGTGCGCTTGATGTTGTCGTTCGGCATATTGGTCGCCTTCGCCTTGGCGATGACCGCCGCGAGACGGGAGTTGTTCGCCGGATCGCCGCTGCCGCCTTCCTTGACGGCAACGATCATTTCACGGGCGATCTTGGTGAACGCCTGTGCGCGTTTGGCGTCCTGCGCGCCCTTGGTTTTCTGTATGTTATGCCACTTGGAATGTCCGGACATACTGTAATTCCCCCAAACAAAAATACATTTGAAAGAATTATAGCACTTTCGCGCACGGATGACAAGAGCTTTCCTTATCTCCCGTGCGGAATAAGGATCAGATCACCGGGATTCACCGGGCCGGGGTTCGCTGATTCGATCAGTTCGCACGTGGAACCGAACTTTTTTGCAATATTCCAGAGCGACTCCGTACCGAGCCGGATCCCGATCAAGGAGGGGCGTTCAATCTCTTTTTCTGTCTCATTCTCCTCCAGATCCATAGCGCTTACATATGTAAGCTCCATAACTGCCTCTGCGTCAAGCGTAAGCTCTACCGGACAGCGCAGCTCTACAGCGTTGTCTCCGGCAGCGGCATAGATCTCGCCGAAGCGTGCCGTCTCCGGCAGCGACATTCCGGCGTCTTCTCCGCTTTCAAAAGTAAGCGTGAGTACGCGGGTCATGGAGGACAGGCTGCCGCGCTCTGTTCGGTAGAGCACGCGGACGCAGATATTTTCGGAAAACCCGCCCTCTGCCCGAACGGGGAACGCTGCTGTTAGACGGACATACACGATCTCCTTCGGGGAATCCGGTGTCTCCAGCGCCTCGCGAACTGACTGGCGCAGCACCGCCGGACGTGCCGCATTCAGCGTGCGGATGGTGTCCGTTTTCAGACGGCAGGTATTTTTAAGACTATAGGCATCCGCAATATAACGGATCTCCGTTTCGCTGCGGCAGAATGTCTGCGCACAGAGGTGCAGCTCGAGATGGAGGGAAGTTATCCCGTCGCTGCCGGAGAGTGGTTCCAGATAGCACCCGCCGGAGGTCAGCACAACGGTGGAAAGCTCCGCCTTACCGTTTGCGATGTCGAGGATCTGCGAGAACGGGATGCGGAAGCTCTGCTGCTGCGGCGCATCATACCCGGCCGCCAGATACAGCGTATCGAGCCGTACCGTTCCCTGCAGGATCATTTTTCCGCCGACCTGCTTGAGTTCATCGACCGTCTCCGTATGCGAATAGCAGAGCAGCTTTTCCATCGGCGGGCATCCAGCGGGAAGCTCCGTCTCGTCGGAGATGAGAAAGCTCTTCTCCTCCACGCCGGAGAGGAAGCCGATATTTTTCGTCTCGGTCAGCGTATACAGTCCCGGCGTTGGCTCCGCCTCTGCCGGCAGCTCCGCCGTTACGCTGCGGTAAACGACCGCCGCGGCACATACCCCGGCGCGGAACTGGATTTTTCGCGGATTAAGCAGCTTTGCCTCCGCCGACGATACACATATATTCACGGCAAGTGTATCCGTATCCTCCGCGCCGTCCGCCTCCGTGGAAAAGCTGACCGGCAGCTCTGTTTCGATCTTTTGCAGGCGTTCCGAGTCCTCTCCGATATACAGCACCGTCCCGCGTATGCTGCACTCGATCCGAATGCTCCCCTGCTGCAGCGTTTTGGAACGCAGGAAGACCGCAGCGTCTACATCCAGGATGCGCGCAACGTCCGGCAGGGTATCGGAAACAACCGTTTCCAGCGTTTCTTCGCGGCTGAGTGTATCGGAATAAACAGGAGTGCAGTATTGAATGGCTTCCCGTTTCAGATTGACTTCCATAGGCATTCCTCTCCTTGTCCGTTTTCGCTACACCATATGAGAAACGCCTGGAAAATATGTCACTCGAACTTCAAGAGCATCCGATAGAGAAAGCCGGGAAGCCGGATATAGATGACCTTCATATACGCCCCTCCTCAACAGCAATTTCGATTGATGCATATACCGACGCCGATAAGACACGCGCCAAGCAAAAACCACCAGAACCCCTCCGGCAGGATCTGCGAGAGCAGGACGATGATCCCCACCGTCACGATGATCCATCCGACGGTTTTTTTTCGCCGATTTCCGCGCCGCATAAACAATCCCCCGATGCGCACCATGCTTCACTACATAGTACGCATCGGGGAATCATATGTTCTTATTCTGTTTGGCGGACCTCCCAGTCCTTTTTCCGGTTCGCCTGTTCCCACAGCCGGCGGTAGGAATCAAGCCGGGACGGATGAATCTTCCCCTCGTCCGCAGCCGCGCGTACAGCGCAGTCCGGCTCGTTGCGGTGGGTACAGTCCGTGAACCGGCATGCGCCGAGATACGGCTCAAATTCCGGGAAGCAGTATTGCAGTTCTGCCGGGCGGACAGATTCCATCTGCTCGATATCAAAGGAGCCGAAACCCGGCGTATCGGCGACATATCCGCCGTTGGGAAGCGCAAAAAGCTCCACGTGGCGCGTCGTATGACGTCCGCGGCCAAGCTTCTGGCTGACTTCGCCGGTGATCAGCGAAAGCTCCGGCGACAGTGCGTTCAGAAGGCTGGATTTTCCGACACCGGAGTTGCCTGTAAAAGCACACACTCTGCCGGCGAGCCGTTCGGAAAGTTCCGGCAGCCCCTCACCGGTAACGGCGCTCGTCCGCAGCACGGGGACGCCGGAAGCGGAATAGATGGCGAAAAGCTCGTTGCCGCAATCGAGATCGGCCTTGTTGATGCAGAGAAAAAAGTCGCAGGAGTGATGCGCCGCAAGCGCGGACACGCGGTCGATAAGAAAGGGATCCGTAACCGGGTTTACCGCCGCTGCAAGCATAACCATGAGATCGATGTTGGCAACCGCCGGTCTGACGAAATAATTCCGCCGCGGGAGGATCTCCCGCACGCTGCCCGTGCCGTCCGGCGATACATCCATCCGCACGAGGTCTCCAACGAGAGGGCTTGTCCCGTCCAGCCGAAACCTTCCTCTGGCGCGGCACGTGACGAGCTGCGAACCTGTATCGACATAGTAGTAGCCGCTCAGAGCCTTGATGATACGTCCTTCCATCCGGCTCACTCAACGTTCGGATCCTGCGTCGGGACCGGGGATGGCGAGGGCGTCGGCGTCGTTTCCGGACCCAGCGAGATCTGCAGATAGATCTTGGAGTATGCCGGAATTTCCGTTCCCGCCTCGACCGTCTGGTTCACGACATAGTTTTCCGGGATCGTGCCGTTGTAAACATAGCTCACAGAAACGAGCGTCAGCTGTGCCGCGGCAAGCTCGGCTTCCGCCGTAGCGTAGTCCTTGCCGATGAGATACGGCATGATGACCGTTTCGGTCTTGGCACCCTGGCTGATCGTAAGATAAACCGTAGCGCCCGCCGGGAGCTTTTCGCCCGGAGACGGGCTGATCTGCATTACGCAGTCCGCCGCGACATCGTCGGAATCGGCAAACGTTTTATCCACAACAAATCCGAGCTTTTCCAGCTCGCTCGTCGCTTCGCGGTAATCGTAGTTGATCAGATTGGGGATTTCGGTTAACATAACGCCAGTGCTTACCGTCAGCGTCACGTTGATGCCATCGGATGTCAGCATATAGCTTTTCTCTGCTTCGGGCGACTGGCCGATGATGATCCCCCGTTCTACATTCGGATCGATCTCATAAATAAGGTCAAAATTGAATTTTCCCTTGAATTCTTTGCTGTTGATGATGGTCTCGTAATTGCTGCCGACAAAGTTCGGAATGGCGATACGCTGATTAACAACGAATATATCACTCAAAAAATAATTCCAGAGAAAGACGGCAATGATCAATATGGCAGCCATCACGCCGAAGAAGCCGGAGAGCATGCTGACGCGGTGGGCACGGCGGCGGCGGCGGATATAGTCCTCCTTGCGGAGCTCTCCCGCCGTACTGAGAGGCGCGACGCTGCCTTCGAGCATATCGAGAGAACCGGTGATCGTTTTCTGCAGTGCCTCCAGATCGGCGACGAGCGCATCGGCCGTTTGATAACGCTCGTCGAGAGAAGGGTTCATCGCCTTCATCACGATTTTTTCAAGTGCCTCCGGGACTGACGGCGCGATCTCACGGAGAGACGACGGAACCGCGGAGAGATGTTTGAGAGCGACCGTTCGGTCATCGTCGCCATCAAACGGCAGCTTGCCAGAGAGCATTTCATACATGACGATGCCGAGCGAATAGATATCGCTGCGACCGTCTACCGGGAGACCGCGCGCCTGTTCCGGCGAGATATAATGCACCGAGCCGATCGCTTCGTTTTCCACATCCGGCACTTCGGATTGTAGGTTTGCAATGCCGAAATCCGCAACCTTTATAACGCCGTCATCGACGACAAGGATGTTCTGCGGCTTGATATCGCGGTGCACAATGCCCTTCCCATGCGCGTGGCTGAGCGCCCGCGCGATCTGCAGGGAGAAATCCACCGCCTGCGCCGCGTCGAGCGGGCCGTGGTCCTGCAGATACTGCTTGAGCGTTATGCCGTCCACGAGCTCCATAACGATATATTCCACATGGTCGGTGCGGCTCACGTCGTACACGCCGACGATATTCGGGTGGCTGAGCTTTGCGATCGCCTGCGATTCCGTCTGAAAGCGGCGACGGAACTTTTCGTTTTTCGCGAGCTCGGGCCGCATGATCTTCACGGCTACATACCGGTTGAGCCGGTGGCACATC
>DHKA01000070.1:43627-59645 GCA_002404605.1 Clostridiales bacterium UBA4706
CGACCGCCATGCCGCCGCTGCCGATAAGCTCTACAAGCTCATACCGACCGTCGAGCATCATGCCGCGGTATTTATCCTGATTTTTCGTATCCATATCGTTCCCCCGTAGGTTCATCGGCGCACAAGCGCCAGCGTGACGTTATCCGGTGCGCCGCGGTCGAGCGCCATGCGCAGAAGCTCGCAGCAGACCGTCTCGTCGTCGGAACGCGCCAGAAGAAGTTCTTCCATTTCCCCGGCGCTCACAAGATTGCTGAGTCCGTCAGAACAGAGTAGCAGCGCGTCACCGGAACGGATATCCAGACGGAAAATATCGCTGCGAATGGTTCGCTCCAACCCGATGGCCCGCATGATCACGTTCTTTCGCGGATGAGAACGGGCCTCGTCTTCGGTGATAAGACCGCGATCCACCATGATCTGCACAAGCGAATGATCCCGCGTGACCTGCTGTAGCTGGCCGTCTGCCAGCCAGTAGCACCGGCTGTCGCCGATGTTGACGACGGCGGCATCTGCCGGACGCACAAGCGCGGCAACAAGCGTTGTTCCCATCCCCCGGCATCTCTCGTCACGGAAGGCGCGGTCATATACCTTCAGATTGGCATACGCCGCCGCCTCGCGCAGGATCTGTGATGCCTCCGACGCCGGTTCCCTGCACAGCATATCTTCCGCATACTGCATGAACGAGTCTGCGGCGACCGTCGAGGCGATTTCGCCACCGTGCACGCCGCCCATGCCGTCGCACAGTGCCGCGAGTACATATTCGCCGTTCGGCGAAATGCTCAGACGGTAGGCGTCCTGATTGGCGGAACGTACTTTTCCCTTGTCGGTAATACCGAAAGCGTTCATTATGCTTCCCTCGTCATTTTGCGGCGCAGCTGTCCGCAGGATGCGTCTACATCGCTGCCGAGACGCCGCCGTATGGTCGTGTTGACTCCGTTCTTTGTAAGTATATTCACAAACCGTTTGAGATTCTCCGGTTTGGATGGCTCAAAGCTGCGCTCATCCACATGGTTGAGCGGAATGAGATTAACGTGCGCCGCGAGCGGCTTCACCCGCCGGGCAAGCAGTTCCGCCTGCTCCGGGGAATCGTTCACGCCGTCGATCATCGCGTATTCAAACGATATGCGCCGTCCGGTCTTGTCATAATAGGCTTTGCATTTACGGAAAAGCTCGTCCACGCCCCGGCCGCGGTTGGCCGGCATGATGCGGCTTCGCGTTTCGTCGTCCGGCGCATGCAGCGATACGGAAAGCGTGATCTGGAGATCTCGCCCCGCCAGATCGTCGAACCGCTCCGTCAGCCCACAGGTAGAGAGCGATATATGACGCATGCTGATGTTGCGCCCCTCCGGGTGATTGATGAGCTCCAGAAACCGCATGACGGTATCGAAATTATCCAGCGGTTCGCCGATACCCATCAGAACGATGTGCGAAACCGGCAGACCGGATTCCTTCTCCGAAAACAGCACCTCGTCAAGCATTTCCGACGGCGTGAGATTCCGCACAAGGCCGCCGATGGTCGAAGCGCAGAAAGCGCATCCCTGCCGGCAGCCGACTTGCGAAGAGATGCAGACCGTATTCCCGTAGTGATACCGCATGACGACCGTTTCCACGGCGTTCCCGTCCTGCAGCTCCCAGAGGAACTTGATCGTCCCGTCCTCGGCGGACTGCTGCTTTTTGAGCACCCGCGGCGCAGAGAGAGTGCAGCGCTCGGAAAGCTCCTGCCGGAGCGCGCGCGGGAGGTTCGTCATTTCATCCCACGAACCGCAGCCGGCGGAAAACCAGCGAAAGAGCTGCTTCGCCCGATACGCCGGCTCGCCGAGCGAGCGGAGATACTCCGCCAACTCGTCCGGAAGCATGGATTTTATATCGATTTTTTCGGTCAAATCAGCCATTTCGTCTCATACGGCAATAGAAGAAGCCGTCCGTATCATATTCCTGCGGCAGAATCAGCCGCTGCTCCTCACGGGCAAAGTCCGGATGATCGTGAAGAAATTGTTCCACAACATCCTCGTTTTCTTCGTGGAAAACGGTGCAGGTGGAGTATAAAAGTGTCCCGCCCGGCCGGACACAAGCGGCAAGACCGTCCGCGATCCGCTTCTGGATCGCCGGAAGTCCGGCAAGCATTTGGGGATCCTTATAGCGGATCTCCGGCTTTTTCCGGATGACGCCCATACCGGAACAGGGTACGTCCGCAATGACAAGATCAAAGCTCCCACATAGCTCTTCATACGGTTTAGAGGCGTCCATCGGTGCAGTGCGGATGATGGAGAAACCCAGCCGTTCGGCGTTTTCCTCCACGAGCCGGAGCTTTTTCGCATGGAGATCGCAGGCGAGAATCTCGCCCTCGTTTTCCATCAGCGACGCGCAGAGGAGGCTCTTTCCGCCGGGCGCGGAGCAGGCGTCCAGTACACGCATTCCCTTTTGCCGCCCAGCGCAGAGCACGCTCATCGCTGCGGCAGCGTCCTGCACAAAGAACTCACCCGCAGTAAAGCCGGGGAGCGCAGCGGCATTTCCCTTATCCTCCACGCACACGGACACAGGGGAGAGCTCGCTGACATGGGCGTGAACACCAGCGGCGGCAAAGCGTTCCACGAGCGACAGCGCATCGCAGTATCGGGTATTCACCGAGACCGTAAGCTGCGGCGCACGGTTGTTCGCCGCGAAAAAGGCGCGCGCCCCATTATAACCGAGCTCGGAAACCATCCGTTCGCAAAGCCACAGCGGGTGGCTGAACCGGACGGAAAGCTCCTGCGCCGTCCCCCTGTTCGGTATCTCCGGAAGACTTTCCCGGTTTTCCGCAACACGGCGAAGCACGGCGTTCACCAGACCCGCAGCACGGGAGCCGGAGCGCTTCGTCTGTTCGACCGCTTCGTTGACCGCCGCCGACACGGGTATTTTATCCATAAATAGGAGCTGACAGACACCAAGCCGGAGAATATCCAGAAGGTTCGGCTCGAGCTTTACGGCCGGAACGTTGGAATAGCAGCCGATGTAATAATCACAGAGCGCCGCGTTCTGCAGAACATCCAGACAGAGCTTTGTGCAGAGCGCGGCATCGCGCTCATCCAGAGCAAACTTCTCCACCGCTATCTGGATCGTCTGCTGTGACCAGGCGTCAAACCTCCGGCAGCGGGCAAGAACATACAGCGCCGCCTCGCGGGCGCCCGAAACGCCGTTAGCCATCTGCCTTCATCGGGTGGCCGAGCAGAAATGCTGCGGCGCTCATGCGTTTCTTCCCTGCCGCCTGTACCTCAGTGATGCGAAGCGTCTGACCACTGCCGCAGGCAACTTCGATGCCCGACTTTCCGGCGGATACGATCTTTCCGGGCGCAAGCGTCGTTTTCGTATCGGTGTATTCCGCGCCGAACACGCGAAACGATACGCCACCGAGTTCCGCCGTAGCGACCGGCCAGGGATCCAGGGCGCAAATGTGCTTTACGATCTCCCGCGGCGATTTATTCCAGTCGATCGGACACATGTCCTTATCGAGCATTTTCGTATAGGTGGCATCCGCCTCGTTCTGCGGTACTCGAACGATGCCGCCACGCTCGATCTTATGCACAGTCTCCACCAGAAGCTCCGCACCGAGCGTTTTGAGCCGGTCAAAGAGCTCGCCGGACGTTTCAAATTCGCCGATCTCCGTCTCCCGCGCAGCGATCACATCGCCGGCATCCATCGCCGCCGCCATGTACTGCACGGAAACACCGGTCGTCTTGTCGCCGTTGAGCACCGCCCACTGGATGGGTGCGGCGCCGCGGTATTTCGGGAGAAGCGAGCCGTGGACATTGATGCTGCCGTATTTCGCCACATCAAGAAACGCCTGCGGCAGGATACGTCCATAAGCTACGACCACGAGAAGCTCCGGCGCGAGCGTGCGCAGAAGCTCCGTTGCCGCACCGTCCTTGAAGGTGACAGGCTGATATACGGGGATGCCGCGCTCCACGGCCAGCGTTTTCACCGGAGAAAAGCTCTCCTGCATGCCGCGTCCCCGCGGCTTGTCCGGCTGCGTGAAAACCGCGGCAACATCCTCACCGGCTTCGAGAAGCGCGCGCAGCGATTCTTCCGCAAAGTCCGGCGTGCCCATAAAAACAATTCTCATTCCTTATCGTCTCCGCCGTAGAGTTCTTCCATTTCCTCATCCGTGTACATGTGGGTCGCACGGTCGGTAAAGAGAATGCCGTCAAGATGGTCGATCTCGTGGCAGAAACAGCGTGCCGTAAGTCCGGTGCCCTCGACCTCAAAGGTGTTGCCGTTCCGGTCCTGTGCGCGAACTTTGACATGGTTCGGACGCTTCACAACGCCGTACTGCTCCGGCAGGCTCAGGCAGCCCTCGCCGCCCTCCTGCTCGCCGTCCCTTTCGATGATTTCGGGATTCACGAGCTCAACAAAATACTCGTCCTCCCCTTCCGGGACGTTGGTTTCCATTACGATACAGGCGCGGCGGATAATGCCGACCTGCGGCGCGGCGAGACCGATACCGTTTGCCTGCGAGAGCGTTTCCTTCATATCGTCCAGAAGCTGATGCAGCCGCTCATCGAAGGCTGTATACGGACGGCAGACCTTATGCAGCGCGGGGTTTTCCTCAGTTAAAATATTTCTAAGCGCCATAGTATTCACTCCATTGGGTTATAGTCAGCAAAGACCGATACACCCTTGTATTCTTTTGCGGTATTGCATTGAATGAGAAGACCGGACACAAGCGTCTGGATCTCCTTGTCAAACCGGCAATGCAGCGTTACGCGGTAGCGGTACCGGTTGCTGACACGCACGACCGGCAGCGGTGCGGGGCCGAGTACGGCCGCGTCCTTCCGGTCACGAAGCTCCGATCGCATTCGGTCGCGGATGTACGTGCAGCACCGGAGAACGGCGGATTCATCCTCCGCCGATACCGTGACGGTCACGATATCGGAAAACGGCGGACAGTTCTGCAGCCGGCGAAGCTCGATCTCCTCGGCATAAAATCCCTCGTAATCCTGCCGGGACGCCATATTGATCACGGGATTCTGCGGCGTAAACGTCTGGATGATCGCCCGTCCGGGCTTCGCGCCGCGCCCCGAGCGCCCGACGACCTGCGTTATCAGAGAAAAGCAGCGCTCTCCCGCGCGGTAATCGCCGCAGTATAGAAGCTGATCGGCGGAAATGACGCCGACAAGCGTCACATTCTCAAAATCAAGCCCCTTGGTGACCATCTGCGTGCCGATGAGGATCGGCACCTTTTTCTCCCGGAACTGCGAGAGGATCTTCTCATGCGAGCCGGCGGGAGAAACGGAATCCGCGTCCATACGCAAAATCTCCACATCCGGCAGCGCCTCGCGCAGATGCTCTTCGAGCTTCTGCGTGCCGGTGCCGAACTGATTGAGCAAGCCGCCGCATTCGGGACAGACATCGTCGAGCGTACGGGTGTAACCGCAGTGATGACAGACAAGCCGCCGGTTTACGCTGTGCCATGTGAGATTCACGCTGCAGTGCGGACAAGTGTAGGTATATCCGCACTCGCCGCAGGCAACAAGGCTTGCCGCACCGCGGCGGTTCAAAAACAGGATGCTCTGCTCGTCGCGGGAAATGTTTTCCTGCAGCTCGTGCAGCAGCACGCCGCTTACTTCGCTGCCGTTCCCGCCGCGAAGCTCCTGCCGCATATCTACGATGCGGACGGAGGGCAGCTGACGGGCGTTGAAGCGGTTGTTCAGAGTAAACAGATGATACACGCCTTTTTCTGCGCGGTAACGGCTTTCCACATCCGGCGTCGCACTGCCGAGAACCAGAAGCGCATTAGAAGATACACAGCGGAACTTGGCGGCGTCGCGGGCGTGGTAGCGCGGGGAGTTTTCGGATTTGTAGGTGTACTCCTGCTCCTCGTCAATGATGATGAGTCCAAGATCGCTGCACGGGGCAAAAACGGCGCTTCTCGTGCCGATCACGACACGCGCCCGGCCGGTTTTGATCCTCTTCCACTCATCGTAGCGCTCGCCGACGGCGAGAGAGCTGTGCAGCACCGCGACATCGTCCCCGAAGTACGAGGAAAAAATACGGATCATCTGCGGCGTAAGAGCGATCTCCGGCACGAGCAGAATGGACGCCTTCCCTTTTCGGCGCATGGCATCGATCAAATGGACGTACACGGACGTCTTGCCGCTTCCGGTGACGCCATAGAGAAGAGACGCCGACGCATGCTCGCCGTCGTACAGCGATAGAATGCCCTCAAATGCCGCGCGCTGCTCCTCGTTGAGTACCGGCAGTGGGGACTTTTCCTCGCTGCGGAGACCGGAGCGACGAAAAACCTCGTCCTGCGTGATCTCCGCCAGCCCTGCTTTTACCAGCGCGTTGACAGAGGAAGACGATGCACCGGTAAAGTAGCAGAGCTCGGAAAAAGATACCCGATCCAACGTACACAAAAGACGCAGACACGCGCTTTGCAGCGGCGCGCGCTTCTCGCGGCGGTCAGCCGCAACTTGCGCGTCCTCCGCCGAAACAGCCAGAGAGACCATACGGATCTTTTTATCACCGACGCGGCGCTTCTCCCGGCTGTCCGTTTCCAGAACGCCCTTGCGCACGAGCGATTGCAGCGCCCGTGCCGGGCTTGCGTTCTCAAAAAGCCGTTCCAGATCCGCCAGCGGACAGCTTCCGCCATGGGCAAAAACGGCATCGAGGACAAGCCGCTCTTGCGCAGACTTTCCCGCCGCAGCATACGCGCTCTCCCGGTCATAGCCGGCACAGAGCGTATATACCGACTCCATCTGGTACCAGAGCCCGGCGGGAAGCATGGCATGCACCGCATCGTATACCGTGCAGAAATACCGCTCGCGCAGCCAGACCGCCAGACGGATCATCTCCGGAGAAAGAACCGGCGAAGCGTCCAGCACCGAAGAAACGCTTTTCAGCCGTATGCCGGGCTGCGCCGTACCAAGAGACAGAACGATCCCCTCCGTGCGGCGGTTGCCGCCGCCAAACGGGACAACCACGCGCACGCCCGGCACGACTTTATCTGCGAGCGCGGGCGGAATGCGGTAGTCAAACGGTCGGTCAACCCAGTATGTCGCGGCGGCGACAGCGATTTTTGCCGTCGCCGGCGAATCAGTCATCCGTCTTTTCCAGCGTCAGCTTGCCGGAATACACTTCGTCGATCGCCATGGAGACCGGCTTCTTATCAAGAATTTCGCCGTTTTCCTCAGCGTCGTTTGCGATCTGGCGGGCACGGCGTGCCACAAGGTTCACGAGAAGGTAGCGGCTGCCGACCTTATCAACAAGGCTCGCCATCGGGGGATAAAGCATCATAACAGATTCCATTCCTTTCTGATCCGGTGTTGACCGGTGTAAAACATTGTATGGGATTTATTTGTCGAGGATGGCTCCGAGCTCGCGGGATGCGCGGTCCGGGTCATCGTTGATCACAGTATAATCATAGTTCGGAGCCAGCGCCATTTCGCGCCGCGCCGTTTCGAGCCGGGCGCGGATCGTTTCCTCCGATTCCGTCCCGCGACCGCGGAGACGTCGCTCGAGCGCATCCAGCCCCGGAGGGGCAAGGAACACGGTAACGGCTTCGGGCAGCTTCTGCTTCACCTGCGCCGCGCCCTGCACTTCAATGTCCAGGATCACAGATACGCCGCTTTCCAGCCTCGCACAGACCTGTGACTTCGGCGTACCGTAGCAGTTGCCGACAAACTCGGCATGCTCTAAAAGCTCGTCGTTCCGGATCATTTCCTCAAAACGCTCACGAGAAACGAAAAAGTAATCGACGCCCTCTCGCTCGCCGGGGCGCGGATGGCGCGTCGTGGCAGACACGGAGAACTCCACATTCTCCCGCCCTGCCATCATCTTTCCGATCACGGTGGATTTTCCGCAGCCGGACGGGCCGGAGATCACCAACAGCTTACCGCGTTTCATTCCTCGTCCCTCTCTTCTGCCGAAGGTTCCTCGCTGCGGCCGATCATGCGGGCGCTGACCGTTTCCGGCAGGAGCGCCGAGAGGATCACGTGACCGCTGTCCATAATGATGACCGCACGGGTCCTGCGGCCATAGGTCGCGTCGATCAGCTCGCCACGCTCGCGGACATCCTGAATGATTCGCTTGATCGGCGCGGATTCCGGGCTGACGATGGCGATCAGGCGCGAGGCGGAAACAAGATTCCCGAAACCAATGTTAATGAGCTTCATATCCGCACCTCATTCCACGTTCTGCAGCTGCTCGCGGATCTTTTCGATCTCGGATTTGAGATCGACCACGACCTTGGCAAGAGATGCGTCGCTGCATTTGGAGCCGATGGTGTTGGATTCACGGTTGAATTCCTGCACAAGGAAGTCCATCTTCCGGCCGATCGGAGAACCTTCCTCCAGCATGGTACGGAACTGCGCAATGTGGCTGCGGAGACGGACCGTCTCCTCGTCCACGGCGGTGCGGTCGGCGAAGATCGCGGCTTCGGTGATGACGCGCTGCTCGTCGAGCGAGCGGTCGGCCAGAATGTCGTGAAGGCGCGCTTCAAGGCGTTCGCGGTATTCCCTCACCGTCTGCGGGGAACGCTCCTCCACAACAGAAACAAGTTTCTCGATGGTTTCGAGCTTGCCGAGCATATCCCGGCACAGCCGGTCGCCTTCGCGCTCGCGCATGGCGTTGAATTCCTCCACAGCTTTTGCCGTGATCTCCGAGAGCGCCGCGGCAGCCTTGTCCTTGTCAAGCTCGCGCCGTTCGACCGTCAGCACGTCGGGAAAACGGGCGATGCCGAAAGCGTTAAGTCCGCTTTCGAGTCCAAGCGTTTCAGCGATGTGCGCGACCGCGTCGCGGTAGCCACGGGCAAGTTCCTCATTCACCGAAACGATTGTCCCGGAATCCTGCGAAGCCTGCGCCGATACAAAAACATCCACCTTGCCGCGTGAAACACCGGCGGAGACCGCCTGCTTTACCGTATCCTCGGCAAAAAGGAAATTCCGCGGCAGCCGGACCGAACAGTCCAAATAGCGGTTGTTCACGCTTTTCAGCTCAACAGTGATCTCCTGACCCTCTACGGAGCCCTTGGCGCTTCCGTAGCCGGTCATACTGAGCAGTTTTCCCATTTCTTCCCATCTCCCAAAATATGTGAATCGTTATCAGCAGCAGCAAACAAACGGCGCGCAGCCGCCGGAGGCAGCCATAAGCGCCATGCAGGGACAAAACGAACCGCAGCCGAGGGTATCCATTCCGCCGGTACTTCCGCCCGCGAACGGGCCGTTCGCCTGGCTTTCCATCTGTGCGACCGCCTGCCGGTATTCCGCGTTGCCGGGATCCATCGACGCCGCCTGGCGGAAATACTTGGATGCCTCATCCATCCAGCCGCGGTGGTACGCGACTGCGCCCATAAGAAAGTGCCACTCTGCACCCCGGTCCACGATTGAGCCGAGGATCATCTCCGCGCGGGCGAGATCGCCTGCCATGATTGCGGAGCGAACGTCCCGGTACGGGCCGCTTGCGCTGCCGGAGGATGTGCTGCCGGGCTGCGTATAGGTCTTATACTGCGCTCCGCCGCCTGCGCGTTCCTTTGTGATCGCGTCATACGCCTCGTTGATCTGTTTCATCTTTTCCTGCGCAAGATCGGCGAGCGGATTGTTGGCGTAGTTGTCCGGGTGGTATTTCCGGGCAAGCTCACGGTATTTCTTTTTTATCTCTTCGTCGGATGCCGTTCGGGAAACGCCCAGAACAACATAAGGATCGGTCATTCGCTTACTCCCTGTTGGACGGATCAAAGATCCCCCGTATTTTTTCTTTTATTCTTCCATGTCCCGGCAAACACTGCGTCGGCGACGTGTGGAACACCGTAGGATAGAATATTTTCAAGGATAGTCTTCCATGCGCTCTCCGGCAGAAGCACCGTGGCACTCATGGCGCGCGAAAGAGAGAGATTCAAAGTGGCGCGGATCTCCGCCCTTTCTTCCGGCGTCATAACGTCGGAGCTGAAGCGCCGGCAAAGCGGGTTATATCTGTCGTTCTTCCGGTCAGATGCATAGTCGTCCGCAGCATCCAGAATGTACACGGCTCGCCCTGCATGATAAAGTATCTCGCCCTGCATCCGCCGCAGCATAGGGTCAAATGCCCGGTTTGCCGGGAATGCCATAAGCCGGGCAAAGCAGTCCGCCGCTTCGTCGAGAGACGCGCTGCCGCTCTTCTCAACCGCCGCGAGCCGGACAAGGCACTGCCGGGCGTTTTTTTCAAACTCCGGCTGCCGGACTGCTGCTTTTTGGTAGCTGCGCCGCAGGAGCCGGACAACTATACGGGCGCACAGCGCCCGGAAGCCCTTTTCGTCTACGGCATCGTCCATCATTTTCTGATAGACGAGGATGACGGTGTAATCCGCGGCGTCGAAAAGCTCCGGGGCGCCGCAGATGCACGGCTGCTTTCGCAGCGGATGCACTGGGCAGCGGCGAGAATCGATCTTCGTCTCCGGTGAAAGAGAGAGCAGCGCGAGGAATGTCATGTCGTAGCTGACAAGAAATCGGGCCGCCGCTCCGTACCGCTGACGGAGCGCTTCACACAAGCCGCAGTAAGCAGAACGAAACCGGCGGTATTCATTTATGCGGAGCTCGCCGATATCCGGGCGGATATAGCCGTACATATCTCTTAATGCTTTTCCTTGAGTGTGATATAGATCTTGTATTCACCGACGCAGCCCGCTTCGGGGAAGCCGTCGATCTTGATCTCGACCGTCGGCGTGAAAACACCGGAGGCATTTGTGCCGAGACTGGAAAGATCCGCTACAGCACGGAGGTTTACCTCGCTGATCTGGTCAAGGATCTCCTGCGGAGCCCGAACCGTAACATTGAGCGCCTGCGTAATATTCTCCGCGTCATATCCGTCCGGAACATTGATACAGACGATATTGTCCGGATTTACGGAGAAAGACTTTGTAGCGACGCCCGTGATGGAGACCGTCACCGTCGCCTCTGTAACACCGGTCATGTTTTCGGTACCGTTCGGCGGAATGATCGTATAGGTGGCAGAGAAATCCGTGGCAAAGGTCGAGAGGTTGATCGTTCCGAGAATGAGCTTCGTCGTGCTGTCGATCGCGGCAGCGTCTCCCGCGAGCATAATGGACCTCGGTTCTATTTCAATGCGGGTGTTGGCCTCGCGCGTCGCGCCGCCGCCGTCGATAATGGTCACGTCGAGCGGGACTTCCTTTGTAGAAAGAACATTCAGCGTCACGGTTACTTCTTCCGTTTCCCGCTGGATGGAGGAGTCCTCGACCGGGTTGTTGTCAGCATCGACGAGAGAATAGGTCGTAGAATAGCTCAGTGTACGGTCCACCTCTTCACGGGTAATGGCTACAAACGCATGATCGACCTTGGATATGACCGTTTTCGGTCCGCTGATCGTAACGACCAGAGGATCGAACACCATGCTCTCATCGGCAAGATATCCGTCCGCCGTGTTGCCGGTGAACGCCCCCTTGACCTCAATGGTCTTGCGGGCGAGCTTGTCTACATAAAAATTTACGACGTCCGACGATGTGTGGACAACCTTTACTTCGTTCGCATTAACACCAGAGGGGAACGCAATATCATAAGAAACCGAATACCGCCCGTCCGCCGAGACGTTGCTGAGATTTACGGTTGCTGTCACATTGGAGCTTGTGAGCTTGGAGAGTACACGGCGCGTGCCGGAAAGCGTTAGGTTGACGGTGGACCGGTCCTGTTCGGTGACGATAAGATCGCTCGACGCGCGCATCGCATCTGCGCCGAGGAACTCGATCTTTACGCCGGTAAGCGTCTTTTCCACCTCAACGCCCTCGGTCGTTGTCACATACATCCATAGAAGCGACGCGGCAAACAGCGAGAGGATCATCCAGAAAACGCGGCTGTCTGTGATGCGCTTGAGATTCAGCTTTTTCCTTTCGTTCGTTTCACTTGTGTTATTCATTGGCATTATCCTTTTCTTTCCGGCGCAGGAACCGGCGCACACCCGTCTGTTCTTCTTTGGCTTCGGGAATCAGCTCGTTGCGAAGGATCTTCTCAAAGGTGTCCTTCGTGAGATGGCGCTTGAGCATTCCGTTGATCGCCACCGAGATCGCGCCGGTCTCCTCCGACACGATCACGACGACGGCATCGGACGCTTCGCTCATACCGATACCGGCGCGGTGACGCATGCCAAGCTCCTTGCTTAGGTTGGGATTGTTGGAAAGCGGAAGCATACATCCGGCCGCCTGGATCCGGCCGCTGCGGATGATCGCTGCGCCATCATGCAGAGGCGCTTTCGGGTAAAAAATGTTTTTCAGCAGTTCCGCCGTCGTTTCCGCGTCAAGGATCGTACCGGTGCGGATCTGATCGTCCAGGCGGTTGTCGCGTTCAAAGATGATCAGCGCACCGGTGCGCGTTGCAGACATGTCCACGCAGGCAAGCACGGTCTGCGTAATGGCTGCGTCGGCATTCAGGGTGTGCGGCGCTCCGAAAAGACGAGAGAAAATCGACCCGGTACCGAGCTTTTCGAGAAACCGGCGGATCTCCGGTTGAAACAGCACGACCAGAGCCAGAAGACCCACCTGCACAGCGTTGCGGAGAATGTAGTTTACCGTGTATAGCTGGAGCTCGCCGGACAGCCAGAGCGCAAGAAGTATATATACGATACCCTGAAACAGCTTGTTCGTCTTTGTACGACGGACCAGCGTGATCAGAAAATAAAAGAATAAAGCAACAATAAGGATATCGATGATATCCACCACGCGGATCGTGCCGAGATGTCCGAACGCCTGTCTCAGCGATGGCCAGAAATTATCCATAGGACTGTCCCTTCCTTGGTTTTGCTATGCAAAATACATTATACTTGATTTTAGAAATTATAGCAAATGATTGGTTACAATTTGTAGCTATTTTTTAAAATTTTCTCGACCACATCCGCCGCGCGGTCGATCTCCTGCGGCGTATTGAACAGTGAAACACTCAGCCGTACCGTCCCAGTCTGGAGCGTTCCGGCTGTTTTGTGCGCGAGTGGAGCGCAGTGTAGCCCGGACCGGACAGCGACCCCCGTCGCGCCGAGCCGTTCGGAAAGCGCGTCGCAACTTATGCCGTCCGGAATAACGGACAGCACTCCGGACTGATTATCGGTGTCCGAAAGAAAGACGCGCAGCCCCGGCAGATTGTTCAGTCGCGCGGCAAGACGACGCATCAGCCGTTCTTCCCCGGCATAAATGCGCTGTGTCGTTCTCTGCCGGACGAAGCGAATGCCCTCACACAGTCCTGCTATGCCGCAGACGTTGTGTGTTCCGGCTTCCAGCCGTTCGGGAAGTGTTTCGGGCATGAAATGGCTGCGGCTGTCGCCGCCGGTCCCACCGGACAAAAGCGGCATTCCTGTATCCCGGCAGAGGAGGATCCCTGTCCCCTGCGGGCCGAGAAGTCCTTTATGCCCCGGCATAGCAGCAAACGCTGCGCCCAGTCCCGAAAAATCAAAATCCAGTATCCCGGCGCTCTGCGATGCGTCCACGATCAGAGGCACACCATATCTGCGGCAGAGCGCCGCGATGTTGCTGATAGGCAGAATAAACCCGAAGACGTTGGACACACAGGTGCAAACGGCAGCGTCGCACTCCGGGAGATGCCGCTCAAACCAGTTGATCATGGTCTCGGAATCGAAAAGCGGCGTATCCGAGGTCAGAATGCTCGCGCCGGACGTATAGAGCGGGCGCATGACCGCGTTGTGTTCAAAGCCGGACACGGCAACACGCATTCCCTCCCGCACCAGAGAATGAATGGCAATATTAAGAGCGTGCGTGGCATTCATGGTAAAGATCACGTTTTCCGGCTGCGTCATGTGAAAAAGCGCCGCCGCTTCCTCCCGGCAGGCAAAAACCGTTTCCGCAGCGCGCATGGCGGCGGCGTGGTCGCCGCGGCCGGGACTTGCGCAGCTCTGCATGGCGCGCACTACAGCGCGCGTGACCTCCGGCGGCTTTTGGAGCGATGTCGCCGCGCTGTCAAGATAGATCACAGCGGTACCTCCCGGTATTCTCCGGTGAGACGGGAGAGCAGGAACGCCCTGCCGCGTTCGATACCGCGCTCGTCGAGCAGCGCTACCGCCCGGCGCAGCTTTGCTTCGCTCAGCCGTACGCCGTAGCCGCAGCCTTTTTCGGTAAGACCCTGCGGCGCTTTCATAACATATGTCGGGATTCCGGCCAGACTCAACGCCCGGCTCCCCCGCTGCGCGTACGTTAGTGAGCGGAACAGAATGATCGCATACATAATAAATCCCCCTGCATACGAGATGGCAACCCATTCTATGCAGAGGGAAAAACTATGGTTTATTTCTCTGTGATCAGTGCGACCGCCATGGCGGAAATGCCCTCGCCGCGGCCGGTGAAGCCGAGGTGCTCCTCCGTCGTAGCTTTCACGCTCACGCAGCCTACCGGAACACCCATAGCTTCCGCCAGACGGCGGCGCATCTCCGGGATATACGGCATAAGTTTGGGACGCTGCGCGACGATCGTAGCATCTGTATTAACGATCTCCCAGCCTTGAGAACGCAGATGTGTGCACACAGCAGAGAGGAGCTTCAGACTGTCCACCCCGGTGTACCGCTCGTCCGTATCCGGAAATAGCTGCCCGATATCACCGAGCGCCGCCGCGCCGAGAAGCGCGTCCATGATCGCGTGGGCGAGCACATCGGCATCCGAATGACCGAGCAATCCCCATTCGTATGGTATATCCACGCCACCGAGGATCAGCTTTCGCCCCTCAGTCAGCCGGTGAACATCGTAACCCTGTCCTACTCTCATCCGCTCATTCTCCGCGCGCCTTCAAGATCGCCGCCGCGGTCGAAATATCGACCGGACCGGTGATCTTGATGTTTTCGGGCGAGCCCTTGGAGAGATGGACTTTCGCTCCCATTGCCTCCACGGCGGCACAGTCGTCGGTATATTCTTTCTTTTCGGCAATGGCGCGTGTGAGAGCGGCTTTAATGATCTCGGGAACAAACGCCTGCGGCGTCTGGATGGCGGCAAGCGCGCTGCGATCCAGCGTACGTACAACGGTGTCGTTGGCGGTCTCCTTGACCGTATCGGTAACGGGTACGGCAGGTGCAGCGCACTTATAGAGCGCGGCGCTGTGCAGCGCGTCATACACGACTTTCTCCGTTATGAGCGGACGCGCACCGTCGTGGATGAGGACATATTTGGCGCTGCGCCGGATATGCATAAGCCCCGCCAACGAGGATTCGGTGCGCGTTGCGCCGCCGACAATGACCTTCTCCACCTTATCGACACGGTACTCGCAGCAAAGCGCCGCAACCTTTTCCAGCGATTCAAGGCGCGTTACCACAACAATCTCGTCCACGCAGCCGCAGCCGTTCAGCGCCGTAAGCGTTCTTGCAAGCACCGGCATCCCGGCAAGATCCATAAAAAGTTTGTCCTCGCCCATCCGCGTAGAGGCTCCGGCAGCAACGACAACGACACTGCATGTGGTGTTTTTAGTTCGGCGAAGAAAATCAGAAAAGCGGCTCATTGGTTTTATACACTCCGTTTATTCGGTTTGCGCAGGCACTGATCCAGCTGGTTCTCCGCGAAATCATAGGGACAGTTCACAGATAGGGAGATCTCCGAAAGGAGGATCTGCCGCGCCTGATTGAGCATCCGGCGCTCGCCGGTGGACAGAGGACGTTTTTCATCGCGCTGTGTCAGCGCTTTGATAACGGCGGCGAGTTCGGAAAGATCGCCGCTCTTGATGCGCTGCATGTTCTCTCGGTAGCGCTTGTTCCAATTGTCTGTCATGGATATGTCCATATCCGGAATGCGCCGGAACAGGTCGTATGCCGCGTCCGCATCGACGATCGGGCGCACACCAACCTCGTCGCAGGCATTTTTGGGCACCATGACGACCATGCCGCTCCCCTGCAACTTGAGAACAAAGTATTCCCTCAACTCTCCGCCGATACGACGGCTTTCAATGCGATCGATCACCCCTGCTCCGTGAAGCGGATGGGCAATGCGATCTCCGATTTGGAAACTCATCGCGATCCTCCTGCCTTTTCAGGCGGCACTTCCGAAAGGTGAATAATCCTTTAAATATATTATACACAAAAA
>DHKA01000070.1:59721-59873 GCA_002404605.1 Clostridiales bacterium UBA4706
TTTTTTGATCGGAATTACTCCTCCTCGGGGGCCTCGCCGGAGGCGGTGCCGTCGGAAGAGACGGAGTAGACCAGCGCATCCTCGCGGGGCTCGTCCTCGTTCTCCTCACGGGAGACGGCGGGAGCGGGCTCGGAGAGCGCGCGGATCGACAG
>DHKA01000070.1:59918-60345 GCA_002404605.1 Clostridiales bacterium UBA4706
GAGATCTTCTGCTTCTCGTTGTCGATGTTGGTGATCTTCGCTTCGACCACATCGCCGACGCTCAGCACCTCGGAGGGCTGGCCAATGCGGCGGTTGGCGATCTGGGAGATGTGAATCAGACCGTCGGTGCCGGGCAGCACTTCCGCGAAAGCGCCGAAGGGCATCAGCTTGACGATCTTGACCTTCGCGATATCGCCGACGGAGTAGGTATCCGTGAACACCTTCCAGGGGTTCAGGTTCGGGTCGCGGTGACCGAGGGAGATCTTGTGGTTCTCCTTATCGAAGTTGATGACGTAAACGTCGATCTTGTCGCCAACGTTCAGAACGTCGGCCGGCTTGTTGATGCGGTTCCAGCTGATCTCGGACACGTGGACCATGCCGTCGATGCCGCCGATATCAACAAACGCGCCGTAAGAGGTCATGGACT
>DHKA01000105.1:0-180 GCA_002404605.1 Clostridiales bacterium UBA4706
TCGCGCGGGTCGCGGCCGGGCTTCATAAGATCGGACACGATATCCGAGAGCGTCGGCACGCCGACACCGCAGTGCGCCGCCGCCTTTTCCTCGCCGAGCGTCTTGACGCGCTCGCGCAGCTCTCCGACGCGGTGGGCGCGCACGTCGTCCTCCGTATAGCCGCACAGGGCAAGCAGCTTT
>DHKA01000105.1:276-18748 GCA_002404605.1 Clostridiales bacterium UBA4706
AAGCCCGCGCACTGCTCAAACGCCTTTGGCCCGATGCGCGGCACCTTTTTGAGCGCGGTGCGCGACGGGTACGCGCCGTTCGCCTCGCGGTAGGCAACGATGTTCTTCGCCGCCGTGTCGTTCAGACCGGCGACATAGGAAAGGAGCGGCGCCGATGCCGTGTTCAGATCGGCACCGACGGAGTTTACGCAGTCCTCCACCACGCCGCGAAGCGTTTCGTCCAGCCGCGCGGGGGGCATATCGTGCTGATACTGCCCGACGCCGATGCTTTTCGGCTCGATCTTCACAAGCTCGGCAAGCGGATCCTGCAAGCGCCGCGCGATGGACACCGCAGAGCGCAGCGAAACGTCGTAGTCCGGGAACTCCTCCGCACCGAGCTTGGACGCCGAATAGACGCTCGCCCCCGCCTCGTTCACGACCATGTAGGCGACGCCGGGAAGGTCGCGGATCATATCGGCGATAAAGATCTCCGACTCCTTGGACGCCGTGCCGTTGCCGATGGCAATGGCGGTGACACCGTGGCGGCGGATCATGGCGGTGAGAGTTTTGCGCGCCTCGTCCTTCCGGTTGTGCGGCGGCGTGGGGTACACAACGCCGGTTTCGAGCACCTTGCCCGTCTCGTCCACGACGGCGATCTTGCAGCCGGTGCGGTACGCCGGGTCAAAGCCCATGGTGACACGGTTTCGGAGCGGCGGCTGCATCAGCAGCGGCTGGAGATTCTGTCCAAAGGCGCGGATGGCCGCCTCGTCCGCAGCATCCGTCAGCTCGCCGCGGATCTCCCGCTCCGCGGACGGCTCGATGAGCCGCCGCCAGGCATCCTCGCAGCAGGCATTCACAAAGGCGTTGGAAATGCTCACGCCGCGGAATACCGCCCGGCGGATTTCCTGCAGGGCGAGCGCGTCCTCGATCTCCACGCCGGCCTTGAGCATTCCCTCCCGCTCGCCGCGGTTCACCGCGAGAACGCGGTGGCCCTGCACCTTGGACACCGGCTCGCGGTAATCATAGTACAGGCGGTACACGCTGTCCTCGTCCGTCGCGGCCTTCGCCCAGAGCACGCCGCGCGTGCGGTAGAGCCGCCGGAGCGCGGCGCGGATGGCGGCATCGTCCGAGATCGTCTCGGCGATGATGTCGCCCGCGCCGGTGAGCGCATCATTGGTTGACATAACTCCTTTTTCTTCATCCACATACGGCGCGGCGAGCGCTTCGAGCGTGCCGGACGTGACCGTCTGCGAAAGCAGCAGCTCTGCGAGCGGCGCAAGCCCCTTTTCGCGCGCGATCGTGGCGCGCGTGCGGCGCTTCTGCTTGTAGGGGCGGTAAATATCCTCGACCTCGGCGAGCGTCTGCGCTGTTTCGATGGCGGCGGAAAGCTCGTCCGTGAGCTTGTCCTGCGCTTCGATGGCGCTCACAACGGCGGCCTTGCGCTCATCAAGACCGCGCAGGTACGCGAGCCTGTCCGCAATGGCGCGGATGGTCTGGTCGTCGGTCGTGCCGTGCATCTCCTTGCGGTAGCGCGCGATGAACGGGACGGTGTTGCCCTCGTCAAGCAGTCGGAGGATGTTCTCTATATGCTCCTCCCGGCGGGAAAACTCCTTCGCAAGAAGGGGGGTGAATTTGTCCATGCGTGGTGTCTCCTTCAAAAGATTGGATTCGTATTCTACCACACTTTCCCCTATCGGGCAAGGCGAGTTCAAGTAGTATCACTGTAATTCAAAGCGAAAGAGGACGGTGCTCCCGTCCTCTTTCACTATGTTCATTTCAAGGAAATGCCGTTCAGCGAAAAAACGCATATGATATTGATATGTAGGTGCGGCTGCTTTTTTATACGTGATCAGCTCAAACAGAACAAGATCATAATTTGATGCCTCATCCAAATTCAAAACATCGTTCATCGCAAATGCGGCTTCGTTTTGCGTTGGAGAAAAATTATAGACTGTGGCGCAAGGGGAGGTTATGATCTCTCCATCGTTTTCCGTGGCCGGGCGAAGATAAAGCTGGATATCATGTACCGGCTGTCATCCCTCGCACGATAGGCGCAGCTGGTTCACATCCGGCAGCAGCGGTTCATCTCTCATAGAAGATAACGCTTCCTCCGGAGACGCAAACACGGAGACCGGCTGACCGTTTACGTGCAGACGGTGCGTATTGCAGGGATCCCTGCTCTGTACCGAAAACGCCACGACCCCAGAGACGAGAAAAACAGCGATTATCATCCATATCCGTTTCCGCATAAGATCCGCGCTCCTTCTTTTAGATTTGGAATATCATCTGTTGCATCAATATATTTTAAGAATATATTGTATTCACTGCATTTGTCAATACAGCACATCCAAAATTCGGAAATCTGCGTGTCTTGACTTTTTCGGGCGCGGAGGATAGTATGAGAGCATGATGAAACGAAAGACAATTTTACTTCTCTCGGCGCTGCTCTGCGCGGCGCTCCTCGCCGGGTGCAGCGGCAGTGCGCTCGACATCTTTTTCCCGACGCCGTCGCCCACGGCGACCGCGGAGCCGACGCCCTCCCCCACCGCGACCGCAGAGCCGACGCCGACACCCGAGCCGACGCCGGAGCCGCTCGTCCCTTACGAGGGCGAAATACGGCACATCTTCTTCCACAGTCTCATCGTCTATCCCGAAATGGTGTTCACCGACCGCGAAACGCCGATGGGCGGCTATAACGCCGGATTCTCGGAAAAAGCGGAGCTGGAAAAGATCCTGCCGCAGCTCTACGAGCGCGGGTACGTGCTCTATGATCTGAACGAGTGCTACGAAATGGTCAACGGCAAAATGCAGCGAAAGGAAATTTTGCTGCCCGTCGGGAAAATGCCGCTCATCCTCTCGGTGGACGATGTGGCGTATGCCTACGGTGACGGGTACGCGCGGCGGCTTTTCGTCGATGAGACAGGCGCGCTGCTCTATGAGGTGCCGAATCCCTCCGGCGGCGTGGACATCATCCAGGACGGCGACGTGATGGGCGTTGTGGACGCTTTTGTTGCCGAGCACCCGGACTTTTCGTGGAACGGGCACAAGGGAACGATCGCGCTCACCGGGTTTCAAGGGGCGTTCGGCTACCCGAGCTACGACGATCCCGAATGCCAGACGGAGATAAAAAAAGTTGCCGATGCGCTGCGTGCCGACGGCTGGAGCTTTGCCAGCCACAGCTATACGCACAACTCCGGCGTATACGGCTTCTGGGGCACGGGCTGCATCCCCGATAAAATTTATTACGATATCAATAAATGGGTCGATCGCGTGTCGCCGTGGATCGGTGAAACGAACCTCTTTCTCGCCCCCTTCGGCTACCGCGCGACCGGCGAGGCATTGCAGCATGTGCTCGATGCCGGGTTCAATATCTATTGCACCGTGGATGACCATGTAGTCAACGAGCTGTACGATAATTACGCGCTTCAGTCGCGCATCGAGATCGGCGGCTACTCGATGACGTATTACCGCGGTATATTAAATGAGCTCTTCTTCGATGTGGACAGCGTCCTGGATCCCAATCGTCCACCGGTCATATACGATGAATGAAAAACCGTTTCCCGATACACTCGGGAAACGGTTTTTTCTTATTTTTCCTTGCGCGTGATCGCGCCGAGGAGCTTATGGAGCGGGGTCACGGCGCGGTAGTACCGGCGGTAGACCTCGCGGTAGATGCGATCATAGAGCTTATGTTCCTCCGCGTCCGGCGTGAACGTGTCGCGGATCTGCACCATGTGGGCAATGGCGTCCTCGTAGGAGGAGAACTCTCCGAGCGAAACAAACGAGCAGATGGCCGCGCCGAGCGCGCAGGATTCGTGCGTCTGGATGCGGGATACCGGCAGGCCGAACATATTCGCCGTGATCTGGCAGATCTCGTCGCTGCGGCTGCCGCCGCCGCCGAGATAGAGATGGCGGATCTTCTGCCCCGAGCGGCGCTCCATGCCGTACATGCCGTCCATGAGAGCGAAGTTCAGTCCCTCGATGATGGCACGGTACATGTGGTATTTCGTGTGGTGGTCGGTAAAGCCGATCATCGCGCCGCGCGTGTTCGGCGTGGAGAGGCCCGGCGTCCAGTGCGGCAGCACGAGCAGGCCGTCGCTCCCGGCAGGGATATCGCCGAGGTGCTTGTTCAGAATTTCCTCCGCCGAGCAGCCGAGCGCCTTGGCCGCCTCGACCTCCGCCTGGGCAAAGTTCTGCTTGAACCAGGTGAGCATCCAGTAGCCGCGCAGAATTTGAATTTCGGGGTTATACATGTCGTTCGGCACCGCCGGGTACGCGGGCATGAACGGCGTCGGATCAAAGTACTTTCTGGTCGTGAACTGCACGGTGCAGCTCGTGCCGAACGAGAGCGCCGCCTGATCCTCGCGGATGACGGAAAGGCCGATCGTCTCGCAGCCCTTGTCCGAGCCGGTGGCGAGCATCGGCAGCCCCGCCGGGATGCCGGTCAGCCGCGACGCCTCCGGCGTCACGCCGCCGATGACCGAGCCGGAGGGCAAGATCTCGCAGAGCTTGTCCTGCGGGATATCGTATACGCAGCGAGTGAGACCGTTTTTGTCCCACTTGCGGTTTTTATAGTCATAGGGAATTTTCGCCATGAGGCTCGCACTGCTGTCGGCAATGCGGCCGGTAAGACGGTAGTTGAGATATGTGGACAGGCAGACGTATTTGTCCGTTTCCTTCCAGAGCTCCGGCTCGTTCTCGGCGATCCAGTTGCAGGCCGAGGTGCGGTGGAGCATTTCGATCGTCTCCGTCATCCCGGCAAGCGCAAAGAGCGCCTTGCGGTCGGCGGGGAGCGGCTTCGGATTTTCGGCGCGGCGCTGATCCATCCAGAGGATGCAGTCGCGCAGCGGCCGTCCATCCTTGCCCATGCAGACGGTCGTATCGCGGAACACCGTCACCGCGACGCTCGCGGCGCGCGCAAAGTCTTCCGGGGACTGGTCCTTCAGCCGCTGGGAGACGATGCACATATGTTCAAAATAGAAATCCGGCCGCTGCTCCGCCCAGTTCGGGTTGCGGGAATAGTAGGGCTGCTCATAAATGTCCTGCGCCGAACGGACGATGTGTCCGGCGGTATCGAAGAGCATTGCACGCACGCTCTGCGTTCCGACATCAAATACCAGCGCTAATGCATCGTTCATAGCCTTATGCCTCATTTCCATGCTGTTTTTTCTTGTTCGGATGGAAGAGCCGCCAGAGCCAGCCGTGCACTTTCTCCGGCGGGAGCGGTTCTACGATCTTTTCGCCGAAGTATTCGTAAAGCGTGTCGTGGCTCGCCGTACCAGGGACGATCTCAGAGCGGGAATAGGTCCCGTCCGGCTGCATCGTCCAGCTCTTCTCCCGGTCGGCACGCAGCGCGTCGAGAATGGCGAGCACACCCTCGCGCGTTTCGGGCATGACGCATTCGATGAATGCCTCAACACGGCGGCGGGTGTTGCGGTTGAGAAGATCGCCGGAGCCGATGAAAATACGCTGCTCCGCACCCTCGCCGAAGGCGAAGATGCGCGAATGCTCAAGATACCGCCCCACGACGCTGCGCACCGTGATATTCTCCGTATACCCCGCGACGCCCGGCCGCAGGCAGCAGATGCCGCGGATGAAAAGCTCCGTACGCACGCCCGCGCGCGAGGCGCGGATGAGAGCGGCCATAACGCCGATGTCGTTCATGGAGTTGACCTTGATCGCAATGCGCCCGGTCTCCCCCTTTGCGGTCTCAGCCTCAATGAGTTCCAGCACGCGGGAGCGGTAGCTCAGCGGGGCGACCCAGAGCGCTTCCGTCTCCGGCGGCGTCTGACCCGTGGCGAGCGCTTCAAATGTCTGCGCGGCGTCGCGCCCGACGCGCTCGTCAGACGTGATGACCGAAAGATCGGTATACTGCTCGCTCGTGACTTCGTTATAGTTGCCGGTGCCGACCTGCGTGAAGTACTGCACGCTCTCACCGCGCTTTCGCGTGACGAGACAGAGCTTGCTGTGCACTTTCATCTCCGGCAGACCGTAAATGACCTGGCAGCCGGCATCCTCGAGCACCTCGGAATAGTCAATATTATTCTGCTCATCGAACCGGGCGCGCAGCTCCAGAAGGCAGAGGACGCTCTTTCCGCGGTCGGCGGCATACGCGAGCGCTGCGGCGACCTTGCTGCTTGCCGAGAGCCGGTAGAGCGTGATGCGGATGGACACGACGTCCGGATCGTCCGCTGCTTCGTAAAGATATTCTATGAACGCGCTCATGCTCTGGAACGGGTATGAGAGCAGCAGGTCCTTCTTTTCCAGATACGGGAAAAAATCGCCCTTCTGGAGCTTCACCGTTTTCTGGCTGCGGCGCTCGGCGTATTTCATACCGGGCGTTTTCTTCACGCCGGAGCCGAAGGAGAGATCGAACGGCAGCTTCGTGGTGAATACGTTGCTCTCCGAAACCTTGAGATCCTTAATGAGTGCCGCACGCAGCCGCGCGGACGGCTTGCCGCCGATCACGAGACGCACCGGCTGCTGGCGCTTGCGCTTGCGCAGCATTTTCTCCATGCTGGCGCGGAAATCCGCGTCGTACCCGCGCAAGTCGTCGTCGATGAACACGTCGGCATTGCGCGTGACCTGCAAGAGGACGGCATCGCGCACCTCCTGCTTTTTGAAAAGCTGCGGCACGAAGTGGCGCACGAGCTCTGCCGTGAGCATCACCTTCTGTCTGCCGTCCAGCTCCACGACGCGCCACGGCGGGAGCCGCAGCAGCGAGACGAGACCCAGGCGGAAATCGTCGCCCTTGCCGATCGTCGCCGCCACATAAATTTCGCGGTTGGCAACGAACGGGAACGGATGTCCTCCATCCACAACGCGCGGCGAGAGGAGCGGGCGAAGCTCGGAGAAGTACTTTTTTGCCACGACCTCCTCGGGCTTTGTCATTTTATGAAAATCCACCACGTCGATGCCGGCATCGCGCATATCTTCCAGAAGCCGCCGGTAGATGCGCTCCTCGCGCGGCTGCTGCGCGGCAACGGCGGAGAGAATGGCGCCCACCTGCTCGCCGGGCGTGCAGCCGGTCTTTTCATCCCGGTCGTCCGGCAGCAGCGCCGCGCGGTGCGTAAGTGATCCGACACGCACCATGAAAAACTCTTCGAGATTTGAGCGGTAGATACCGAGGAACTTGAGCCGTTCCATGAGCGGCACGGCCGGATCGCCCGCCTGTTCAAGCACACGCCGATTGAATTGCAGCCAGCTCAGCTCGCGGTCAAGGAATAGCCCTGCCGCCTTTGCCTCGGCAAGAAGCTCCGTCTCCGGCTCCGGCACTTCCGGCGCGGCAGGGGCAATCAGTTCCGGTCCTTTTTCGGCTTGGCACATTCTTTCTTCACTCCTCGGGTGATATGCTCGTTCACCGCCTGCTCCAGCGCGTCCGTCACGATCTGAAGGACGCGAATGCGGGCGTATTTCTTATCTACGGATTCAATGATATGCCATGGGGCATACGCCGTGCTCGTCTTTTGCAGCATTTCCTCGACCGCCGTTTCATACAGCGGCCACTTTTCGCGGTTGCGCCAGTCCTCGTCGGTGATCTTCCACTGCTTTTCCGGCGTATTCTGCCGCAGCTCAAAGCGTTCGAGCTGCGTTTCCGGATCGATGTGGATCCAGAATTTGAGGACGATCGTACCGTAATCGGCGAGTTCCTTTTCAAACTCGTTGATCTCGCCGTAAGCGCGCTTCCAGTCGTCCTCGCCGCAGTAGCCCTCGATGCGCTCGACCATGACGCGACCGTACCAGCTGCGGTCAAAGATCGTCACATGGCCGCTGCGCGGCAGACGCGTCCAGAACCGCCAGAGATAGTGCCGGGCAAGTTCGCCCGGCGTGGGGCTCGCAATGGGGATCACGTCAAAACCGCGCGGGTCGAGCGGATACGCCAGCCGGCGGATGTTGCCGCCCTTTCCGGCGGCGTCCCAGCCCTCGTAGCAGATGACAACGGGAATACGTTTGCGATAGATCTTATTATGGAGCATGCCGAGCTTTTCCTGCAAACGCTTGAGCTCGGCCTTGTATTCCTCCGGCGTGACGCTCTTTGTAAGATCGGCATCGCGGAGCGAGGGTGTGCCGAGCAGCGGGAAATCGCTTTTCCCCGCCTTGCCGACATAGCGGCTATTTTCGAGACCGTTGTCAATGGCTTCCGTGATAGCCTGAAAGCCCGCGAGCAGACGCTTTTTACGGTTTTCGGCGTCGAGAATGTGCCATTCGCCGTAAGCGGATGTTTTCTCCATAAACTCGCCGTAGGCACGGCGGAAGGTCTTGTATTCCTTGTGCTGCCAGAGATCGTCGCTCGTTACGCGCCACTCGGTATCGATATTCTCGCGCAGCTCCGCGATGCGTGCGAGCTGGTCCTCGCACGAAATGTGCAGAAAGAGCTTCACAACGATATACCCGTTGTCGCGCAGCTGCCGCTCAAAGATATTGCACGCATCCATGCGGCGCTCGTATTCCTCCGCGGTGATCTCCCGGTGCAGGTATTTATAGACGCAGTCCTCCATCCAGCCGGTGTCCATGAAGAGGAATTTTCCGTTTTCCGGCAGCGGCTCGAAGAACTTCTGGAGGAACGGGTAGCGTTCCTCATTCTCCGGCACGCGCTTATAGACCGCCACGCGGTAAAACCGCGGGTCCATCTCGCTGATGAGTTCGTTGATGAGATGGCCCTTTCCCGCGCAGTCCCAGCCCTCCACGAGGACGACCACAGGCAGCTTTGCCGCCATGACGCTCTGCTGCTGCGCCGCGAGCCTTTCGCGGAGCCGGCGGATCTCCGCCTTGCGCCGGTCTTTATCGAGTCCGTCGTCCGCCGGTTTGAAATCGTGAAGCATATATCCGCGCCTCCGAAAGAAAAATTTCCGTTTCTTTTTAGAATATCACACTGCGCTGTATCTGTCAAAACCTGCCGGGTTTTTTACACAAGCCAAAACGGTCCCCCTGTCGGCGGTGCCGGCGGGGAGACCGTTTAAATACAAGAATTATTCCGCTTCTTTCGCCGCTTCCCCGCTCTGCTCCGCCGTTTTCTCGGCGTCGAGGCTCTCGCGCTCCATCAGGCGCGGATCGGCAAGATATTTCTTGATCTGCGCGAACGCCTGCGCCATATAGTAGCCGCTGGCGATGCGCTCGTCCATCACGACGCCGAGCGGCATGCACCGGTCAAAGACGATGCCGTCCTTGCTGCGGCGCGGCACCTCGCGCATGTTGCCCATGGTGATGGCAATGCTCGTCGTGCCGAACTCGTACACATGGTGGTAGATATGGTTCGTGCGGATGCTCGCAAGGTTGGAGATGAGAAGGCTCGCGTGGAACGGCGTCAGATCGATGAGCGACTGCGGCAGAAGGCCGTGGTTATCCAGAAACCGGATCAGGCCGATGATCGGCGGCAGGAGCCAGCGCAGCTTCGTCGTGAGGATCTTCATCGCCGTATCGAAGGAGTTGGCCTCGCCGAGCTGACGGTTCTGGTCAATATAGCCGGTGATCTTTGCCTGCACGTCGAACACGTCGTCCGTCGGGACAAGATCGATCTTCGACATGGTATCGCTGCCGTCCGGCTTCAGAACGACCATGGACACCTTGATATCCTTGTGCTGGTAGATATTATGCCCCTTGATGAAGCGGTTGATCGCGGGATACTTTTCCAGCGTGTGGAGATACGCCGTGAGCACCAGCGCCAGATGGCTGATCTGCTTTCCTTCGCGGCGCTTTTCGTTCATATAGGCGCGCATGGGCATTTCCGGAATGTCCAGCGTGATCATGTTCATGGCATCATACCGCTTTGTGAGAAAATACGGGATGAGATAGTACATGGGGTCTTCATTTTTTACAAGGATTCCGTCCGGACGCATGATTTTCCCTCGCTTCCCTGAATGCATAAAAATTTTGATGAAATTATACCGCCCGCGCCGATTTTTGTCAATATTTCGTCGAGCGCTTCACGGTAAAAAATGAACTTTTTGTTAATTTGGTGGAAAGTTCACGACTTATTTACGATTTCGTATTAAAGTCTATGACAGAAACGGGCTTTGGGATGCCCTTTTTCCCCGGAGGTCTTTTTATGCGGCGTTCCCCCAACCGAAATTTTGCCACCTTCATGGCCGGTCGTTACGGCGCAGACGCGCTTGGCCGGTTTCTCTCCATATGCGGATGCATCTGCATCCTCCTCTCCATCGCCGTGCGCGGAAAAAGCGCCTTCTTCTCCGCTGTGTTTTCCACGGCGGCTCTCGCGCTGCTCATCTGGTGCTATGTGCGCATTTTCTCCCGGAAGGTCGCGATCCGGAGCGAGGAAAACCGGAAGTATCTTTCCCATCGGAATCGTTTTCTCGGCTTGTTCCGTCTGCTCAAAAGCTGCTTCCGCCAGAGAAAGGATTATGCTTTTTTCCGCTGCCCGAGCTGCAAGGAGGTCGTGCGCGTCCCCCGCGGCAAGGGAAAGATCCGCATCACGTGCCCGCGCTGCGGGTACGCCTTTGAAAAGAAGACCTGAAAATTATGCATCATTTGACAGCCGCGGCAATTTCTCTGCCGCGGCTGTTGTTGTATCTTTTTCCGGTGCGTGATACCATATAGACATCGAATCGGAAAGAGAGTGTGCCGGTATATGAAATTGGAGGGGCTGTATAGACAGGTATCCGAACGGATCTCCTCGCTGGATCTTGAAAGCATCTGGCCGGGCTTCTCGCCGCTGCGGTTTGCTTTGTACGACGAGGAAGCGTGCTTTTTTAATGGGACCAATATCGAAAAAACGGACGCCTTCTGCGCGAACACTTCCATTGTGTACCAGGGAGAGCCCATCGCCATATGGAAGGTGGACGGCGAGCCGGACATTTCCGTTTTGACCGCGAAGATCGTTCACGAAATGTTCCACGCCCACCAGATCGGGCGGGGCTGGGACTGCTGGGCGGACGAAATGGATGCGCTGTACCGGTATGAATACGACACCGAAAATCTCGCACTCCGACTGCGCGAAAACGAGCTTCTCTTCTCCCTCGCAGAACACTTTGATGAGGCCGCCCTCCGGGAGCTGCTCTCGCACCGGAAGCGGCGCAGTGAAGAGCACCCCTATGAGTTTTCCTACGAAAGCAAAATTGAGGAGATCGAAGGCAGTGCGACGTATGTGGAGTGGATGGTCTTGCAGCAGTTGGATGAGCGCGCAGCGGCCGCGATGACCGAGCGCATGCGCGCCGCCGTAACGCAGCCGGAAGCTCTCTTCCCGATCCGCATTTCCTGCTACTATACCGGCGCGCTTATGATCCGCGCGCTGCTCGCCGCGGGTGTCTATTCCTTCACGCCGCCGGAGCGCCCCGCCGTTTTTTCCGTCTTGCGGAGCGTCTCCCCGTCGGACGGCGGCTTTCCCGGAAGGGACGTCTGCCGCCAAAGAATCTCCGACGCCCTTGCCGATTTCCATAAGGATACGGAAACAATCGTCCGATCGGCGCTGGAGCGGAACGAGGTGGTCTTGGACGGCCCCGCGGAGCTGCTCGGCGTAAATATTTTCGACGCGCGGTTTTACCGGGGATATATGATATCGAGGTATTTTCTGCAATACCGAGACGGTCAGGGCACGCATACGCTCCACGGAAATTATGTAGTGCGCATGGCAAACGAAACGGCGATATCCCGCGTCTACCTATGGGAATGATCCCCGCCGCAGAGCGAAACATATCGCAATGCGGCATACCATAAATAAAATTTGCGGGGGAAAGACAGTTTGATTCATTTTGAAGAAATCACAAATGCGAACATCTGGAAGGTCTGCGCGCTGGAGCCGCTGGATGACCAGAGGGATTTCGTCGCGGAAAATCTGCAAAGTCTGGTGGAAGCCTACGCCACAAGAAACGAGGGAAATAACGCCCTGCCTCTGGCCGTTTATAACGACGCGGAACTCATCGGGTTCGTTATGATTGGTAAGGGTACGGTAGGCAACGAGGACGAAAGTGAGCTCATCCGCGAAAACTACTCCCTCTGGCGGCTGATGATCGACAAAAACTATCAGGGGCGCGGTCTCGGCAGGCAGACGATCGACGCAGCTATGGTGCTGATCCGCACATTCCCGTTCGGCGAGGCAAAAAAGGTGTGGCTCTCCTACGAGCCGGAGAACACCCGCGCCAGAGATATTTATCGGAAATACGGGTTTGTGGAAAACGGGGACATGTGCGGCAAGGAGATCGTTGCCGTATATGAATTGTAAGTGAGAGGTACGTCGTGGATATAAAAGCCTTCTGGCGGGCGGTTCTCGCGCAGGACGAGCCGGAGATCCGAACATATTTCGCCCCGGACGCCTACGTAAACTGGCACTGCACGAACGAGCATTTCACGGTGGATGAATTCATCATCGCCAACTGCGAATATCCCGGAGAGTGGGACGGGGCTGTGGAACGGATCGAAATACTGGACAGTCTCACCGTTACGGTCACGCGCGTTTATCCAAAGGATCAGAGCTGTTCGTTCCATGTGACGTCCTTCATCCGGACGGAAAATGGCAGGATCGTATCATTGGATGAATACTGGGCAGACGACGGCAGCGCGCCGCAATGGAGACTCGATAAACACATTGGGACACCCATTGTGATTGATTCCATTGAAGCGCACAAATTTGCATCCGATCACAGCGATAAACTATTGAAAGACCGAAAATAAAGTTTTTGTTTCTCCTGCGGCACCCCCGGCGGGACCTTCGCGGTCGTGCCGGGGGTGCCGTTTCTTTATTTTGTCTGTGTAACGGCGAAGTCCGTGCCCGTCCACTCGACGCTCACCGTCCCGCCGTCGGTGCGGAAGACCTCCGTGCCCGCCGCAGCGAGCGAGGCAAGGAGCTTATCCCCGATCTCCTCCGCCGGGGAGACCGTCGCCACGGCATAGCGCGGCGCTGTCTGCGCGATGAGCTTTAAAAGGGGCTTATTGCTGTCGCCGTGGTGCGGGAGCTTGATGAGCTCATAGCTATTGAGCGCAACGTCAAGCAGCTCGTTCAGGCGGTTTTTCTTTGCGTCACCAAGCAGGAGGAAGCTCGTTTCGCGCCATGTGATAGTCGTAACGAGGGAATTGTTGTTGTCGTCGCCGTAGTCGATGTCGGGCGGATCAAGCGTAAACGAGCCGTTTTCGGTGTCGATCGCATAGTCCTCCGTCAGACGGAGGAACGGCGTATCCCGCTCTAGTGCGGCGCGCTCGAGCAGCGTGAGATACAGGGAATCCTCTTCGTAATCCGGACCGATGATCTGCCCCACGGGGTACGCGCGCACGAGCGCCGCCGCCGAGCCGATGTGATCCTTATCGTAATGGCTGAGGACGAGATAGTCGATGCGCTGCACGCCGCGGCGCTCGAGCGCGGCGCAGATGGCGTCGAAATCGTCCTCGTCGGCAGCGTCGTTTACAACGGTGACGCCATCCATGCATACGATGATGCAGTCGGATTTCCCGGTATTGAGAATGTCCAGAGAGAACGGGCCGTTGTCCGTCTCCGGCGCGGCGGCGCCGCACGCACAGAGTGAAAGCAGTGCGCAAAGCACGAGAAGCGCGGCAAGGCATCGTTTCATGGAAAGCGGCTCTCCTTTCTCCGGCGGAAATCACAGTTTACTTTTTCCGCAGCCGGAAGTATAATTAAAACATTGTAACGCATTTGGGAGGAAACACCATGGAGCTTGTCGTAAAACACTATTCAGAACTGACGGCGGACGAGCTGTACGACATTCTGCACGTGCGCGTGCTGGTTTTTGTCGTGGAGCAGAAGTGCCCCTACGCAGAGGTGGACGGGCGCGACAAGCAGGCATACCATGTCTTTCTTCGCGACAAGACCGGCATCAAGGCGTATCTCCGTGTGCTCGACCGGGGCGTTTCGTTTGAAGAGGTCTCCATCGGCCGCGTGCTGACGACCGAACGCGGCTGCGGCTACGGTCACAGGATCCTTGACGCGGGTATCGCCGCGGCGCGGGAAAAGTACGGTGCCGACGCCATCCGCATCGAGGCGCAGACCTACGCCCGGAAACTCTACGAGGATCACGGCTTCCGGCAGGACGGCGAGGAATTTCTGGAGGACGACATCCCCCACATCCCGATGATCTGGCACGCGCCGAAGGTCTGATCCTTCACCTATAACGTATCCCCGGAAGATCGCTGCACGATCCTCCGGGGATATTCTTTTATCCCGCCGTCTGCGTCTCGGTCACATTTTCCTCATACAGACGCGGATAACGCGCGCGGTCACGGAAAATGAGCCAGACGGACAGCAGAATCGAGACGGTGAGTGCGCCGATCGTCAGCCCCCAGGCCGCCGTCGAGCCGTAAGCGTCGTATGCCTTGCCTTCGGCAATGTTGAAAATGCCGCGCAGGACGGTATACGCCACGCCGGATACACTGTTGATGCGTCCGCGATGGGAGGCCGGGGTGCGCGCGGAGAGATACGGCCCGTCGGCAATGGTATTGATGATCTCGCCCCAGGTGAAAATAAGCATGGCGGCGTAATACATCGGGATCGTGCCGAGGAACGTGAGGAACAGGATATATCCCACCAGGAACAGCAGTTTTCCCGTCAGGAGCTTTTTCGTATCGATCACGCGGCGGAAAAGGCGCGTAATGAGCGGAGTAAACAAAACGACTACGATGCAGTTGAGACTCGACACCGTGCCGTAGATGACCGCGCCGTTCTCGCCGTGGATACGCCCGAGATCCAGCGGCATGAGATAGCCGTACTGGTCGTATGCCGCGCTGCACAGAGCCGACACGGCAAGATACAGAAGGATCGTCGGATTCTGGCGGAGGATCGCAAAAATGCTCTCCCCGTCTCTTGCGCGCTGATACTCCGCGCGGCTGCCGGTCTGCTCCACGGGCGTGATATCCCGCACGAAAAACCAGATGAGGATCGTCGAGCAGCCAATGGCGATGCCGCTGATGATGAACGCGAGCCACAGGTAATTTTTAAACAGCAGGCCGCTGAGCGTCGGCGAGAGGACAAGACCGAGATTCGCGCCCCAGTACTGGAGCGAATATGCCTTATCGCGGTCCTCCAGCGGCGTGATATCGGCAATGATGGCGTTGTACGCCGGGCCCTCGATGGTCTGGAAAAGGCTGGCGACAAACATGAGCACGATCGTTCCCATGCCGAGCGGAACGCATCCGCAAAGGATGTAGCACACGACCGAAACGATGTCTCCGACAATGATGATGTTCTTCTTGTTGAGCCGGTCGGCGAGCTTGCCGCCGAAAAGGGTGGCCGGCATCATCAAAATGCCGAACACCGCCGTAAGTATGGCAATGTTCCCGGCGCTCATGCCGAGCTTCTGGTTGAGGATCATCGTGAGCATGGGCCAGACCATCGAGCCCATGTTCGTCACGATCCGCCCGAAGAAGAGAACATAGTTCTCCCGGCGGAGCCCCTTATACTGTGAAAAGAAGTGCATGGATGTTTTCCCTCGTATTACTCCCGTATTATTTCTCTCTTTCTCCGGTTCTCTTTGCTCTGCCGCTATTTGCTCAAAAGCCGCGCAACGAACGAGCGCTGCGCGCGCATCGCCCCCGAGGGGCAAAATTCCTGGCAGCAGAAGCACCGGACGCATTTCTTCCGGTCGATCACGGCGCGCCGGTTCACGATCGTGATCGCACCCGCCGGGCAGAGCCGTGCGCAGTGGCCGCAGCCGGTGCAGCCCTCGCCGAGCGCCGGTTTGGACCGGAGCAGCACGGCGATGCATTTTTTCATGAGCTTCCGGAACGGCTTATCGTCCGGGTTCGGCGCGAACCAGCTGCACGTGGCGCCGGAACGGACGAAATCGTCCACGCGGTACGGCGCGGCGTCCTTCACGCCGAGCGGCTCGCCTGCTTCGGAGAGCAGCCGGCGCTGCTTTGCCGCCGCGAGATACGGCAGCTCCTTTTCCTCCAGACCGAGCATCCACGCGCACAGCCGGTCAAGCTCATAGGAGCTCGTCGAGGCGAGGAGCGCGCCCATGTGCCGGGGCATTCCCTGCGTAGGGCCGTTGCCCTCCATGATGTCCACGGCGTCACACAGACAGAGCACCGGGCGGACAAATTCATTGAGATCAACGAGCATATTGGCGAACGCCATCGGATCGGGGTAGCGGAAATGGTACTCGCTCTTCACCGTACCGGGGATGACTCCGTAAAGGTTCTTTACCGCCGCCGTCATGCCCATGAGCCCGTGGGCCTTGAGCTTGGAGAAGTTGATGACGGCATCGCACTTTTCGAGCCACGCGGTATATTCAAAGCTCCTGACCGTGACGGCGTCCGGAAATTCGACCGTATGGTGCGAAAAGTCGCGGTTGAGTTCTCCCCCGGCGGCTTCGCAGAGCGCGTAATTGCCGAGCGAGTATACGCGGCCCAGCACCACGGCGGTGAACGGCTCGCCGGGGCTGTCGCCGAGAACGACCTCCGCGCCGCGCTCGCGCAGAAGGCGCGTGAGCTCCGCGGCCATGACCGGATGGGTCGTTGCGGCCTGCTCCGGCTTTCTCGCCGCGCAGAGATTGAGCTTTATCCCGATGCGCATGCCGGGCTTCACCCAATCGAGCCCGCCGACAGCGTCAAGCGCTGCAAGGAGCGCGGTGCGCACCGTTTCGGGTGCATAATCCCCGCAGGGGACGATGGAAAGTTTCGGTTCCGGCATGGTACGCCTCCCATATTTACAGACTAATTTTATATTATACCACATTTGCTTCTGCTGTGCAACGGGATATGCAGTCGTCCGGAATGTGTAAAAATCTGTCATTGTTTGAAAAACAGGTTGATAAACAAACATTTATATGGTATGCTTATCGAGATAGTTATTTTTCGTGAAAAAGCGTCATTTAATCAACAAAAGGGGAATTATTGTTATGTTATTTGATGGAGATTTCACACTGACCGATCAGATCGTGGACAACCACGAGTGCAAGAGAGAAAATCTGATCGGGATGATGCAGGACGTGCAGGAGCATTACAAGTACCTGCCGCCGGAGGTGCTGGTGCATCTGGCGGGGCGGCTGCACATCAGCCCGGGCAAGGTATACAGCGTGGCGACGTTCTATGACCGCTTCTCGCTGGAAGCCAAAGGCAAGTACATTCTGCGCGTGTGCGACGGCACCGCCTGCCATGTGCGCAAATCGCAGCCGATCCTGGAGGCTCTGGAGGAGCATCTCGGGCTGAACGAGAAAAAGGTGACGAGCAGCGACATGCTCTTCACGCTGGAGACCGTTGCGTGTCTCGGCGCGTGCGGCCTTGCGCCGGTCCTCACCGTGAACGGCGAGGTCCACGCGAAAATGACGCCGGAGAAGGCGATCGCGCTCGTGGAGAGCATCCGGAAGGAGGAGACGAAATGATCCGACGCACAAAGCTCACGTTTGAAGCCCAGCGCTGGAAGGCGGAGGAAGCGCTCGCGCGCGAGGGCGTTTCGATCATGGTATGCGCCGGTACAGGCTGCATCGCCGGCGGCTCGCTCGAAGTTTACGAGGAGCTGCGCCGCATCTGCGCGGAGAAGGGTCTCGCCGTCTCCGTGAACTTCTCCGAACATGCGGACGACGCCATCCATCTCAAGAAGACCGGCTGCCACGGCTTCTGCGAGATCGGTCCGCTCGTCAACATCATGCCGCAGGATATTTTCTATACCCACGTCAAGCCCTCCGACTGCGCCGAGATCGTGGAAAAGACGATCATGAACGGGCAGATCATCAAGCGCCTCCTCTACAAGATGAACGGCAAGAGCTACGCCACGCAGGAGGAAGTCCCCTTCTATAATAAGCAGCACCGGATCGTACTCGAGCGCTGCGGCCATATGGACGCCGAGAGCATCTGGGAATATATCGCCCGCGGCGGCTACAAGGCGTTTGAAAAGGCGCTCTTCGAGCTGACCGACGAGCAGATCTGCATTGAAATGCTCACCTCCGGCCTGCGCGGACGCGGCGGCGGCGGCTTCCCCACCGGCAAAAAGTGGGACAGCGTGCGCCGTCAGCCGCAGGGCGAAAAGTACGTCGTCTGCAACGGCGACGAGGGCGACCCCGGCGCGTTCATGGACCGCTCCATCATGGAGGGCAACCCTCACTCGGTCATTGAGGGCATGATGATCGCGGCGATCGCCGTCGGCGCGCAGAGGGGCTATATCTACGTCCGCGCGGAGTACCCGCTCGCGGTCGAACGGCTTCAGACCGCCATTGATCAGGCGCGCGAGGTGGGGCTTCTCGGCGAGAACATTCTCGGCACGGAATTTTCCTTTGACATCCGCATCAACCGCGGTGCGGGCGCGTTCGTCTGCGGCGAGGGCAGCGCGCTGACCGCATCCATCGAGGGCAACCGCGGCATGCCGCGCACCAAGCCCCCGCGCACCGTGGAAAAGGGTCTCTGGGCGAAGCCCACGGTGCTCAATAACGTTGAGACCTTCGCCGCCGTACCGCTCATCATCGAGCACGGCGCGGCCTGGTTCCGGCAGGTCGGTACCGCCGGCTCTCCCGGCACGAAGGCGTTCGCGCTCACCGGCAACGTGGTAAATACCGGCCTTATTGAAGTGCCCATGGGCACGACGCTGCGCGAGATCATCTTC